>NZ_LNTB01000001.1:900748-1200998 GCF_001462395.1 Pyrodictium occultum | reverse complement strand
ACGCCGCGTACGCGTGGCCATACGTGCGGCTTCGCGCTCCACTTGTAGTAGGCTGCACCAGCCTTGAGCAGCGGCTTCTCGGGGCGGCCGCCCCCAGCAGCTATGCCTACAGTAGCCCTGGCGTCATTAGGGATCTCCTTAACCTTGCCGCTTGGCAGCTGGACTATCGTCTTATTACCGCTACGCCCGAGGACGATGCCGTAAGCGCCGGAGGAGCGGGCCAGCTTCCCGCCATCACCAGGCCTTACCTCTATATTGTATACTTGAGTGCCCTCCGGTATCTTGCCAATAGGGAGGATGTTGCCGTTGGAGGGCTTGGCATCCGGGCCCACCTCTATTATCTGGCCCACATACATGCCCTCAGCAGCGGGTATCCAGAACTCCTCGCCATTCTCAAGAACCACATGAGCTAGAGGAACCCAGCGGCCAGGATCATGCACTAGCTCCACTACACGACCGCGGAGCGTCACCGGCACGAGTGGCGGATACCTGGCTGGAGCCGGATGGAGCCAGGGCCTGCTACGATATAGCGGCGACCCCCTACCTCTGCGCTGCACTATCAGCCGCTTGCCCATAACGTACCCTACCCCAGCTGCCCGTCCCGCCTACACCCGGATTCTTAACTGTTATCGGTGCCTGGAGGACTCTCACCGGGAGAGCCCTCCGCGAGCCATGATACTGCACAAGCGCCTCTCCAACCCCTAGACGGCGGATAAAGGAGACATCCTGAGAGGCCATCCCGCTAAGCCTCTTAATGCTCTCGAGATATGTTTCGTCGTGAGAGCCGAACACCACCGAGTTGCTTGAGTTACTCCATACATCGGGGCCGAAATCCTCCGGCTGCTGGGAGACCAGCATGAGGCTAATACCGCTGCTCCTCCCCTCCCTCACGATCTTCCTGACCACATAGCTCTCCTTAACCCGCCAGAACTCGTCGACTATGAGGAGCGATCTTCTACCAACGCCTTGCAGTAGCGAGAAGGCGTCTGACAAAGCTGTTTCGAGATGCAGGTATTTCTCCCCCTCACTTAGGTACCGTATGTCCACAACCACAATACCTCCTACGCTCTCGCCGAGGGCGCGAAGAATCCTAGAAGCAAGATAGGCTGCATCTCTGCTACTCTCAACCTCCACATGGACGGCTAGGCCGCTCCAGGATAACAGGCTCCATAGATCACCCTTGGGATCCACCGCCACCACTGTAGCGTTATGCAGCAGAGAAGAGAGCACAGCTACCAGTGCTGCAAGACTCGTCTTGCCCCTTCCGGTAGGCCCTACAACAACTGTATGCCTCGCCCCAGTGTCATCCCAGAGCGGGATGCCTACAATACGTCCCAGGAGGATGTCATAGCCTATAGGCACAAACGCTGACTCAACATACCGTGTCATAGAGTCTAAGTAATCCACTAGCTCCCAGAACTTGCCCAGAATGAGGCCGCGAGGCTGTATAACCCTCTTATTGAAACTTTTCAAAAAATTTACGCTAACACATTTAGGGCGGAGCTTACACCCTAACAGCGCTAGGGAGTCTGCGACACCGCGGTAGACGTCAACTATGGTTTCTGGCCCCCCGCAAACCATTATATGGAGGGAGGGCTCAACAGGCTCATCGCGCTCTACTATCGTCCTATAGATTTCTCGTAGCGTATCCAGTTTCACCCGTGCACGCATATTTTCGGGATTCCTTTCCAATTCTACCTCATAAGTTAGTATTTTAGATTCAAGCAGCCTAGCTGCGTAGCTGCTCCTAACACGCCTATATAGTATGAAGATGCCGCATATCCTGCTATCAATAAGGCTGAGCCTGTCGCTGAAGAGCTTTTTAAAACAGAGCTCGTCACCCTTAACTTCAGCAACAACGCCACTGATACCAGAGCCGATGTTTGTTACGCATAACCCTCCCACCCTCGCTATCCCGCTGGCCCAACTCCTGCTCCTACGTAGTTTAGATATATGATTAGTGATACTAGATATAATTCTGCTAATTATCATAGCTATCACCAACTACTTCTTATAAGCATAAATATAACTATATTTATTACCGATATTACAAATAGATACATATTTTTTGATAGCATACCATACATGGCTCCATAAAGGGAGATGCCGAGAGCTATGTACAAGGATCTTCTAAACGTTACCGCCAACTTCAATTTATTCACCACCAGCACGGTATTAGTCAAATATCACACGAGGATACGAGGCACCGATCACCCTCGCAAGGCTCAAAGACACCATCGACATAACTGTTAGGTAGGAGAAAACCGCAAGAGGGAAAGTTATCCCATTAACTATTATATCAATCGCAATATCTTCCAGCGAGCGCTCAGGATAAATCATGCCTTCCGAGAGCTCGAGATCATTCAGCTGGTAAAGCTCATGATAGTCGATATTCTTATAGAATTCTAGCGAGAGGGCTGTTGAGGCATTAGCCATTTCTAGAGTTATCGTCTTTACGTAGACTCTTACGCCCCTCCAAGGCTTCTCGCTTATGTTTACATAGTAGTTGTAGACGCCGTTTAGAGTATTAGGTTGCAGCTTGACATCGTTCGCGCCTAAGGAGTATATGTCGATCCTAACGTTGCCAGATAGCGGTGTGCACTTAAGCTTTAGCATCTTAAGGGACTGGTACACATTTTCTATATTGCATCCCTTGACTATCATAAGGCCTATGGGTTCGATGAATACTGCATCCCTCTCAACGGTTATATCCATGCGGTACTTTGCCTCGTCCAGCTCGTAGGTCAGCCTAGCGTCTCGTGGAAGATTCACGATAGCTTTGCTAGAGTTGAGAAGCACAGATAGGTACTCTACCTCTACTCTGTAGCTTCCACTGGGCAGCATCTTGAGCGGCTTGGTGACATAGTAGCAGCCGTCTACATGGATTATGAACTGGAACACTGCGCCATTGCTGTTTATAAACTTGACTAAGCCTACAGGTGGACGGTAGTTATAGGCGTCTTTTACCTCCCCCCACACATGTACCGGCTCTGTATTGTTTAGCAGGACTTCCACTGCCTTGGATCTCACTAGTGTTTGCTCAGAGCCAACACTGCTAGATATCAAGTTGATCCATTGAGGTAGGAATGGGAGCATTATGTTGCTTACAAGGATAAATGATAGGAGCGAGGCGCCAGCGTTCCTACCTATACGGAATGGTATAGATATTAGTGCTATTGCGAGAGCTGTGAGCTTAGCCTTAGCCGCTGAGATTATGCTTGCTAGCACAACTACCGTCGCTGCAGTCGTTACTATGCCCTGGATCACTAGTGAGAAGGGAAATGTGATTATGCTAAAGATTCTGCCTACGAGGCTATGGGCTATTGAGGCTACACCGACAAGCAGCTGCAATGCATAGTTCATTAGTATGAATTTCTCGAGCGTTAACTCCATATATGCTATTATCTCGCTTAGGGTGTGGCCGCTAAGCCTGGCAAGGCTGTCGGAGAAGCTGAGCAGTGCCGAGTATAGTGTCATCAATATGCTTGCCCAGAGGCTGTCCTGTATCAGCGTTGGAGCCCAGCGCTTGACCCCCCGCACTGGTATGGGTAACATGTACAACAGTACTCCCAGATAGTATGTCAGTACTGCGAGCTGGGCTGTTATTAGGAGGAAGTAGCCCGTCAGTATCAAAGGAGGGTCCCTCTTAGCCGGCGGTGGCGTTGAAGGGTACTGGGGGAGGTGACGCGATAGAGCTCACTATGTGGGATACGAGGGCGAATATTGAGGAACCCAGGGCTAGCCAGAAGGCCGCCCAAACAGCGTCCTCCACGAAGTCTTGACCTACCCTCTTGACTCTTAGGAGGGGTATCGGCGCTCCCCTGAGGAGCCAGCCTATGCTCCATGTCAGCAGAAAGAGGCCCCATGCTATACTTATCACTTTTATTGTAAGTGTGTTGATAAACTCCACTATGTTGTTCATGCGCCCCTACACATGCCCCGCCTTTAGGAAGCGTATTGAGCCGGGGGCGGCCGCAAGTATTACATGGCGCCGCTAGCCCTGCCTTTTCTCGAGCCTTTCTCGAGCCGATGCTTATACCGGTGATAGTTCGCCTCCGCCTCTACTATGGCACGGTAGAATGCATCCTCGCCAAACACTAGCTTCTGGAGCACCCGTCTAGCAGTCTGGGCCCCTATACCCGTTGACACAAGCGCTTCCACCGCCTTTTTGCCATAGCTAAGTACTAGATTGGCAGACTCCATGACCTCGTTCAACGCCTTCTTCTCCTGGGGGGAGAGGCGAGATCCTCTCCTCCTCTTTTCAAGAAGCCTCCTAGCCATGTTTATGCGGTCCTGGGAGAGGGCTGGGTACACGAGGCGGGCGGCACAGCGAGGACATTTCACCTCATTCTCCAGGTGCTTTAGCTGCCTTCTCCAAACATTACCGCACATTAGGCAGAGTAGCAGGATCTCCTTTGACTCTATCCTACGCTTAACGGCTTCGACAAGCACTGTTGAGGGTATGCTATTCGATACTACACGGTCTCCAAGCCTGGCCTCGGCTAAAGCATGCTCTGCGAGAGGAGAAGGTGTCCTAAGGCTCACTACGGCTAGCTCTATCCGGCCCCTTCTAAGATCCTCGAGAAACTTTAAGAGTATCCTGGAGTCTATTTTCCGTGTCTCTATTTCACGATACGCCTCTATACCTAGCAGGGTGTCCCTGAGCTTCTGTATAACCGACTTAACCCGCTTGATGTCTATGTCCCTACTTCTCCGCACGGCACCGCTTCTCACAGCAACGTGCAGCATAATCCACTGGAATAGCCTGCTGCCCAGAACCGCCTTATGCAGGAGCTTCTCCACCTCGTCCCGGGGCAGGCTGGCTATGCTACGAAGCACCTTCTCCATAAAGCCGGCGTGCTCGCGGGATGCAAGCCGGACTGCGACAATGTAGGGTGTGCTTGCAGTTACTGGGGAGTAGCCCTTAATCTCCGATATATAGGCTGATATAACGTACTCCAGTGCCTTGTTCCCCCTGCTCCCAAGCATACTATAGATTATGAAGGTGTCTCCATAATGCTCTATTACCACCCTTCTGTCGCTCGGCAGCGGCAGCCCTCTCGAAATGTGCCTAGACAGCGTTTCGTCGACAAGACGCCTAGCATTAGGGTCAAGCGGGTATAGGCCTAGTACACTGCTTCCCAGCCTCTCGTAGCGCCGTAGCACGCTACCTATCTCACGTGCGACGCTATACTCTACCGGGATTAGGTCGCCCTCCCATGCAGGCGGGATCAGCCTTTCCTCCTTCGTCTGCCTAACTCTTACTCCAGCCTCCTCTACATTTACCACCTCCCAGGTCTGCCCGCCCAGGACGAACTTCGAGCCAGGCTCTAGGGTTGCTACAAACTCTTCGTCGAGCACACCGATCTTCCTGCCAGTGCCCACCTCGTATACATTGTACTGTTTGGTATCCGGTATCATTGTGACCGTGAAGTAGTAGCTCTTCGTGGCGGGGCCGAGTCTGACCCTATGCCCTCTAACCCTTGCGAGACCTGCAGCCTCCATGTAGCTTAACACTTGACGGAGCTCGTCAAGGCTGAGCTCCCTATAATAGCCGCTAGCGGACACAACATTATATATGGTGTTTATGCTTGTCTCGCCCAGCTCTACGAGCATCCCCGCAATCTGATGCACAAGGACGTCATAGGGTTTCCTTGGGTAACAAAACTTCTCCAAATTACCTCTCATAGCTCTTGCAGCTATAACCGCAGACTCAAGCACGTCAAACACATTGCCCGCAGCTACTATAACGCCCCTAGACACATCCGACACTCGGTGCCCCGCCCTGCCTACGCGCTGAACAAGCTTCACAACCTGCCTCGGAGACATGTACTGGATAACCCTGCTTACCGCGCCAACATCTATACCCAGCTCGAGGCTTGACGTGGCCACAACAGCCTTCACTTCACCGCTTCGGAGCCTCTGCTCAACATCAACCCTCCTCTCACGGCTTAGACTACCGTGATGAACCTCTACTGCATTCTCGCCGAGAGCCTGCTTGAGCAGGGCACCTAGTACCTCGGCAGTGTCTCGCGTGTTTGTGAACACCAGAACATTGCCTCCAGTCCCCTCTATTATCCTCTTTATTATCGCTATCCTTGAGGCAAGCTCTCTCTGTGGATCACCACTCGTAGAGGCCGGCGGTGCCGTAACCGTTACATGGTATCGCTTAGCGCCGTCGGCCTCTACGATGCGTACATACCTATCGCCCGCGAGAAGCCTTGCAATGGTGAAGGGGTCGCTGACAGTAGCGGAGAGACCTATTATCTGAAGCCTTGACCTAGCATAGAGTCTAGCCACTCTCTCTATGGCCAGGGATAGCTCTGCACCACGCTTATCCGAGACAAGCTCATGTGCTTCGTCAACTATTATGTATTTGAGCCCCCTTATACTCTGGCGGAATCGATCGACACTCAGGAGGAAGTAGAAGGACTCCGGAGTGGTAACCATTATGTGCGGAGGGTTCTCGAGGAACCTCTTCTTCTCGCTAGCCGTGCTGTCGCCGTGACGTACCACTAGCTCGAGCCCGATAGCTGCCGCTATAGACTTCATGCGCTTGAATATGTCGCGGTTAAGGCTGCGCAAGGGGGTTATGTAGACAGCGTACACGCTGCCAGGCCGGGCACCTATAAGGCTCGAGAAAACCGGGAAGAGGGCTGCCTCAGTCTTCCCGCTACCCGTGGGGGCTATCGCTAGCACATGGTTGCCGCGCAGAACCTCCGGTATCACCTTCTCCTGAATCTCGGTCAGCCTTATGTACCCATAGCGGGCTAGCACCTTCTGGAGAACGGGGTGCAGCAGCCGGAAGGCGCCCCGGATTCTTCCATCACTACGCCTGGTCATAGTATACTATTTCACCCTTAGGCCGCAGCCGGTGCTCCGGGCCACCACCAGGGGCCAGGGGCTTGGACGCCACCGCCAGAGTCCGTTCATGGGTGCTAGCGCTAGTATTACTTTCGCTGGTCTCCACGCTCCTCAGCGCCTGGGGCGGCTCTACAGGCTATACATCATCGATGACGCTCATAGCTGTAGTAGCTGCACTCCTCTCAAGATCCCTCGCCATAGCGGTAATCGCGCTGCTGCACAACGCGGCTATAGGCATCTACTCGCTCGCATCAAGCATTTCAAAACCCGGGACGAGCCAGGCCGGCACACTCCAAGGCGGCATCGAGGCTCTCTGGAGAGGCTTTGCTTCAGACATACCCCTACTCTTGGCTCTAGTAGCCTCGGGAGCTGTATTCATAGCGAGACTTGTATCGCTGATACGCTCAAGGCCATACATAGATGTGGCGGCAAGGAACCTCCTACAGGCTATTAAGCCGAGCCTGCTGGAATACAGCCTCTGCACGGCACGCAGAAATGCAGCCATCATACTGATAACTTCATCCCTGCTGGCCTTCCCTGTAGAGGAGATGGTGAACCCGGTAAACTACATCGGGCAGAGCCTCTACCAGGCACTGCTTCTCTCATCAGCGGTCCTCGCAGTACCGGTGTCCCTTGTATCCTCGTTAGACACGTTAACAGCCGGCCTCCTCCTCCCGGTGCTCGTCGCCGCGCTCGCCTTGCCACAACCACTGCTGCTAGTGGCAATGGTATCAGTACTCCCCGTCGAAGCACTACCCACTACACTAAGGCTCGCCGAGCGCACCGGCTACCGGCTAGGCGTCCTTGAAGCCGTGATGGTTTATGCCCCCACCATACGCTACACTATAACACAGACGCAGCCGATAACAGGCGCCTGGTGGGCGCCGAGCTACCCGAGGGTGGACTACCGCCTGGCCACAGCCACAACACGAGAGAACCCTCACGTGCTGATAACAGGAACGACGGGGGCGGGCAAGTCGTCCACAGCAATCCGGCTAGCAAGATCAATACTGGAGGAAGCCAAGAGCCCAATACTGCTGGTCATAGACCCCCATGGAGAATACTCCACAATGCTCGGCGGGGTACCCGGCGTGAGGATAGTAGACGCCTCCAAGGAGGCACCCAACCCCCTTGACTTCACAGGGCAAAGCCCCCGAGAGAGGGCATTGGAGCTTGTAGAACTCATAGCAGAGCTCTACCAGCTGGGCCCGATACAGTCTAGAATACTCGAAGAAGCCATCCTGCTCGCCTACGAGAATGCCGGGATAAGGGAGGACGATCCCTCAACGTGGAACAGGAAGCTGCCAACAATTACCGACGTAGTGAAGATACTAGAGGGTATGGCCAAGAAGGAGCCCAGGGCCGGCATAGTAGCTATGTACCTGTCGTCCCTAGCCACGGCATTCGGAGGGAGCAGTGTGCCGTTCCCCCTGCCTGGCAGCAGGACAGCAGCCATAGTCTTTGACCTATCCCGGCTGGCTACGAGGGAGCAAATGATACTATACACGGACACCTTACTTTACAAACTGTACTACATGGTTAAGAGGCTAGGCCCCTCGGACAAGCTGCGCTACATACTCCTTATAGACGAGGCACACCTCTTCGCGCGCAAGACGAGAAAACGTAACATAGTAGCCCTCATAGCTGCTGAGCTTAGGAAGTATGGGGTAATGCTAGTTCTTGTAACCCAGAGAGCGAGCGAGATAGATAAGACAGTGGCGGCCAACATGGGTACAGTGATATGCCTTAGGCATACAGATCCTGCAGAGGCAAAATTCGCGGCAGAGGCCATCTCGAAGAACTCTGCCGACGACTCCCCAGAGGCGCTCGCTTACACAATAGCGAGGCTGCCGAAAGGCTACGTGGTTGTAGGCGATGTAGGGTTAGACGCGCCACTGCTAGTAAATATTGCTCGGTGATCACTATCCGGGAGTTGTGATTGAAGAGGTTTAGGTAAGAGTTTATTGCCGGAAACCCGGGGGATGGCGGGTACGCTAGGGTGAGGGCGGCAATGTCGGAGGAGGTATTCGAGGAAGTCAGCGAGAAGGCCCACGAGAGTGAGGAAGAAGTTGAGGAGGAGGCTATCGATATTAACGCAGCTCTCCTCGAGGCCATGGTTAAGCGCACAGAGATACTTGAGAAGTATGTAAAGGGGGAGGTCGGGAAGGCCGAAGCCACTAGCATGCTTAGTGCGGTGAAAGTGCCTACCCTGGGTAGGAGACGTAGAAGGAAATAGCCTGCATAACCTCCGGGCCTGCAAGCTAAAACACCTTCTTTATTTCGACCTTGTAGCCCAGCGCCCGTAGCGCGTCGACAATGATGTCAACGTCTACTCTCCTATCAAACACTATTACAACCCGTTTCTCCTCGTCCTCCTTATAGAGCTTGATCTTGTCCACAACTACTGCACCCCTGATATAGTCTTCCGGCTTGTGCGGCGGCGCAATATAGTCCTTGAACTTCTTGCGCATATACGTGTAGAACTCGTCGAAATTCCTAATATACCTTATAACCTCCTGCATATCCGGCGTAAGCCCACCTCTAAGCTCACCAATCTTTTCTAGAAGTTTTAGAGCTTCATCGCCTGGAAGATCCACCATCTTGTACTTAGCCATATCGACCTCTACCACTACGCGCTGCATGGAGGCATCCCAGCTAGCCCAGAGTTAACGCGCAAATAACTCTTATACCGCACAAGGCGGCTACGGCATCATCCCTCGTGCCAGCCTACACCACGGGGCGGCAGAGCCCCGAGAGCTGTGCCCCGCCGCGATTACTGGCTACTCATCGGTCAGCCGTCGCCAGTACAGCGCGGAGACACCCGGGATAAACCCTATCTAGTCAACCCGGGGCCTCATGGCATTTATAGCTTGGGACGCGGGGGCATACACCGTACCGGGTGCTTGAAGTATTGAGCATATTCTGGGAGCGCTGCAGTATATGCGGGCGCCACTACCCAGTGAAGCAGTGCTGGCTTCACAGTGAGCGGAATGTCTGCCCCTACTGCTGCCTAGCCTGTCCCGAGCGCAGTATCTGCCCGAAGCCTGTATGGTTTCCAAAGCTGCGCAGGCTCTACGCGAGAAGGAGGCAGGAGGAGAGGACTGAGGCCAAGAAGGCGCTAGAAGAGTTGTTGAAAAGGCTTGAGTCGCCCTAGCATTTTACATTTTAGAATGCAGCCATACCTAGCTATATTCTCGGTGACACCCAGTATATCAGCAGCCCGCCGCTGGGTAGATCGAAGCTTATCCTCATAGGGAGAGCTTCCCCGTACTGGATGGTCACGGTGTCTGCAGCAGATGTCGCCTTTACACTGGCCTTCAGCAAGTCTATAGAGTACTTAGCCTTCACGGGAGTGCTACCCTCAACCTCTAGGCTGATGAGGAGCTCGCCTACACGGAATACACCATGATAGCGTTTCTGAGCGGACTCCGCATAAACCTCCATTCTATCCTCGTAGCTGCTGAACTCCACTTCATCGCTCACCACCTTGGCATCATTTATAATGTTTTTGAAGTCGTCGGCAACCATTCTGGCAGTGACTGTAAGCTCTACCTGGGGCTCGCTCAGCTCCTCGACAACACCCTCCCTCAGCGGCACGTAGAAGCTTCTCACAACACCCGTCTTCTTATCTATGAAGTTCACTTCGAGACGGCGATGCTCCTCGTCGAGCTTAAGCTCTACAAGATCGTTACGGGTACCCCTCTTGGCTATACGGTTAAGCTCGTCAGAGGGTACTATAAACGTCTTCTTATCCTCCGTGAGCTCGTACTCCTCGAACGTCGTTACTGGGAGTCTCATTACAATCATTGTAGTCTTGTCAGGGGTCAGCGTTCTCACATCGAGCCCTTCATGGGTCGCTGTGAAGGGTATCTCATCCATAACCTTAACTATCGACTGGACTATGTACTTAAACTTCGTAGCTGCAGGATAGACCGCCCTGAAGGTCAACGTAGACCACCCTGCCCCGGGAATAGGTTTGTAGGGATGGGCAGGCTTTCACTATTTTCCGGGCACCTTAGTACCCTGGGGGCCGCTGTGATGCAGCTCTACCCGCCTGGAGCGCGCGGGCTGTGAAGAGCAATACCACCGGCTGAGTGGCCCCAGGGTACCAGGTAGGTAGCTGGACTAGATTACCCGGAGTCCCATGCCCGCGGCTATCTCCCTAAACCTCTGGGCATCCTCCCCCATATAGATATTGTTAAACATAACATAGACTTCCCTTACACTGTCATACTCCTCTAATATGCTGGCCAGGATGGATGCAAGCCTGGCCAGGTCCTCATCTCTATACTTGTACCGGTAGTTCACCTCCCTCCCCCCGAGGCCATGAAGACGGAAATATAGTAGCTCTTGTCCCTCACATACAACCGGCGGCCTTCTAAGAATGTCAACAACATGTATGAGGCCGGGCCTGCCACAAACTATATCCTTTATAGCATCATAGTTCTCGAGCCAACTACCTCTAGGCTCCCAGCCTACAAGCATGGCGTCCCCGACTGCCTCCAACGCTCTGGAGAAGAATTCCCTAGCGTTACGCTCGTTCTCGCCGCTGTAACCGAAGCTCGGGGGAGTCTGCAGGACCATAACCCTTGCCCGCAGCGTCTCCGCGATCTCCACGCTCTTACGCCACGCTTCAAGGTTCTCAGGGGTAGGTCTCAGGTAGCCATAGTTCTCCAGCCTGCCCTGAGGACGCCTCCTCATGCGTCTCCATGTGGGGCTTGTAGGGGGGTGCGTTATGACCTGCCACGCCTTCATGTTAAATATGAAGGAGCTGGGCGCCTCTCTACGCCATTTCTCGGCAAGGCTCCTCTCGGGGAGATCGTAGAAGGTCTGCTGCAGCTCAACCGTGGAGAACAACTCGTAGTACTTCTTCCTAGAGAATGGGAAGCCGCAGCATCCAACAAAAACCGCGGCAGGCGCCATGGGGGCCCCGGGGACCTAGCGCTGGAGAGGTCTGGCCTGTATAAAACGGACTTCCTCGAGCGAGGATAGCTCCTTCTTTACAGTTTCTATGTTCTTATCACTGTGGGAGAGATCTATAATTATTATGCACTCTGCATACTCTCCCCGCTTGACTGTGGTGCACTGCGTAGTAACCTGGTCAACTCCTAACTCGGCTAGTTTCTCCGAGGCTCTCGCCAGAGCCCCTGGTACATCTTTGAACTCTATGCGTAGCTCATAGAGCCTGCTCTCCGCACTGGGCAGCGGGGTTAGGACAATCTCACGCTTGTCTGGGTCGGCGATTAGGATTAGATTCATACCCTCGACTATATTGAGGGCCACGCGCACCACTAGGGGGATTGTGACCCTGCCCTTGCTATCAACCTTTACTATCTCGGCAAGTCGCACCTAAGTCCACCGTTCGACATGCAGAAATATATTGAAATATAAGTCTTGCCAACCATCTACCCACCGGTTCCCTGTTCTACGATCTCTGCTATGGTCTTAGCCAGCTCCAGTATAACCTTAGAAGCCTTGCTGTCCGGGTACTTTACGAAGAAAGGCTCCCCCGCGTCATTGGCACGGGATATGCGAGGGTCTATAGGTACCTCGCCTAGGAATCTTATTCCATACTTCTCCGCTATCTTCTTAGCCACGCCCTCTCCAAATATGTAGTGTTTAGATCCATCAGGACACTCGAAGTAGCTCATATTCTCTATAATGCCTACTATTGGGACGTTCAGCTTACGTGCGAAATTAACAGCCTTCGCTACGACAACCCTAGACACGTCAGAGGGTATGGTGACTATTATCGTGCCGGTAAGATCCTTTATCAACTGAGCTATAGTGAGCTGCTCGTCCCCAGTGCCCGGAGGCAGGTCTATGAAGAGGTAGTCGAGCTCACTCCAGTCAGTATAGGCTAGCATCTCCCGGATGGCCGAGGTTGAGAGCGGGCCGCGCCAGATAACGGGCACATCCTCCTCCGGTAGGAGCAGGCCTATGGAGATTACCTTGACGCCTAGAGGGGCTGTAACTGGTATAATTCTTCCATCCGATGTAGCCATAACCGACTGGCCCTGCACACCCATCATCTTGGGTATTGACGGCCCGTATATATCAGCATCTAGAACACCTACCTTGCGCCCTAGATAGCTCATAGCGAATGCGAGACTCGCTGTGATAAAGGACTTCCCGACGCCACCCTTACCGCTCAATACTGCTATCTTGTACTTTATCTTTTTCATATTCTCTTCTACTTTCTTCTCCTGCTCGCGTATCTTCTTGAAAGCCTCTATACGCGCTTTGACCTCTGGAGGAATCCTTGCCTGGGAGGACACCGCAGCCCCCTCTCCATAAGTGCTTGTGAGTGTGGCCTAGTATTTCTACATACTCCCGAGGAACGTTAATATTTAGCATACTCGCTTCACACCTCCACTGCCAGGCGACGTACAACACATGCTGCCATGGCACTGACTGGCAACATTATCTGGGGAGGGCTAACACTATGAGGATTGACGAGTTGGCGAGGAGAACCATATCTATAAGCATGCTCCGGTTTCTGCACCGCTTCTACACCTACAGGGAGCTGAGCAGCAAGCTCTCAATACCACCATCTATGATAAGCAGGTATTTGCGTGGCCACACCCTGCCTAGTATGAAGCATGCGGAGCTAATAATCAAGTTGTTCACGGGCGATACTAACGTGAAGAGGTACCTAGCTAGAATAATCTCGTCGGAAGCTATAGACGACATAGTCGGGGACATGGAAGTTCTCGAGATCCTCGCGTTTATGCTCACGGAGCGTGTACGTGAAGCGGGGCAAATATTTGATCGCGTCCTGGTAGTGAACGATTTGTCATCCGTAATAGGGCTCCGTGTGTCACAGAAGCTAGCGATCCCCCTTATGATAGGGTTCATCCCTCCCCTTGCGCCTCCCGGAGCTACAACATGCGTGACCATAGGCCAGTACATTAGTTCACTCACTCTATGTCTTAATATAGAGGGCGTCGGCAGGCTACGTCGATTAAGTGTACTCTTCATCCAGCCTCTAACTCTTCCCGCAAGGTACATGCCCTATGTAAGGGAGAGACTCCTTGATCTCTTCGGGCAAGTGTATGTAGCTTCGCCCATATGTAGAGGGGGTGAAGCGAATAGCGGTGCCTTGTGCGGACTTATAGTAGGGTAGTTATGCCTGTGTGCGGTACTACCGAAGAGGCGGCGATGACCGAGGTTTTAAACACTGAGAAGAAGAGAGATGATGTGGAACCCACGCAGGGAGCCTCTTTCTGCGCCATACTGAAGAAACATAGAGGTCTTTACATAGGCGCATTTGCAGAGCTAAATGACTGTAAATATGTTATCGCATATACCCTTGGGAGACTCGAGGGCTCCGACATACTAGTTGGCTGCGTATTCCGAGTTCTAATGCCGCTAGAGCCTCTCAGCGAAGACGGGCCGCCGAGGATAATTCTAGAGGGGTTGCTCATTGCCGCTAGACCGCCAAGCCGGGCCATAGATCTACTTGAGGAGAGGGCTAGCATTACTGACATATTATACGTTGATAGAGATAGCAAGATATTCATTGCAATAGTCGAGAATGATTCCGAGCCTTCAAAGATTATTGAGAGGAGCGTCGCGAGGGACGTGCATGCCGGAAGCATAGGCTATATGTGTGTGTCCTCATTCAGCGAGCTGCGGGATAAGGCATTTACTGTATTACCGAGCCGTAATGCTGCATAGCGAGTATCGGCAATGACGGCTTCCGGGCCGCTATACCTGCGGTAGCGATGCGGTGGTAGTTTGTATCTGCGGTTCCGAATATGCCGATGGCTTGATAGAGAAGATTTCCGCCGAATAGCCAGCATGGCATCCTATCTAGGCAGACGTGATGGCTGTAGCTGGTTCGAGCTAACAACGGACATAAGTAATGTTGACAAACTAACAGATATTATTGACACCTTGAAGTCCTATGGCGCGGAGCTTGACAAAGACTCGCGCAGCGTTCTTGAAAAGCTCCTTGAAGAGTCAAGCATAGTTGAGATATATGCATCCCCCAAGGGATTCCTTCTACGATCAAAACGCCTCCTAACAGATTATCTTGCCGTATTTAGGGATAAAGGGGTCGTCAGATACTCTAGGGCTCTTAGAGGATTCGTAGTGAAGCCTTACGCGCTGCTTGATGTAATTGAGAGGCTACGGCATGAAGGCTTCAGTATACATGACCGTACAGGGCTTCTCGGGACAGGCAGCTACCCTATCTCGTTCAGGGGAAAACTGCGTGACTACCAGGAGGAGGCAGTAGATACTTGGATACGTAACGGGTATCGTGGAGTTATCGCGTTGCCCACTGGAGCCGGCAAAACGGTGGTAGCGCTGGCGGCCATGGCCAGGCTCTCTGTGCCTACACTCATAGTAGTTTACACCCGTGAGCAGCTCGTGGAGTGGATGGATAAGATAGAAAAGTTCACCTCCCTCTCCAAATCGTCTGTCGGTGCCTTCTACTCTGACGAGAAGAGCGTGAAGCCTGTTACTATCGCTACTTATCAGTCCGCCTTCCGTAACATCGGCTTGCTATTTGATAAGTTCTCTCTCCTCGTAGTTGATGAGGCTCACCACCTGCCTGCTGATAAGTTTAGGGCTATTGCAGAATCCGTGCTTGCACCCTATAGGCTTGGTTTATCGGCTACACCATACCGGGAGGATGGTAAACATGAGGAGCTTTTCCGGCTCGTAGGCGGAGTAGTCTATGAACGTTCTATCGAGGACCTCATGTCTGCTGGGTACATAGCATCATTCGAAATAATTCCCGTGCTTGTGGATCTTAGCCGGAAGGAGCTGGAGGAGTACAAGAGGCTCCGTAAGGACTACCTAGTACTAGCTAGGGGTAGGAGGGTAGAGGAACTCGTAAAGGCTGCGTCGATGGGCGACGAGTCGGCCCGTAAAGCTCTGCAGCTATTGGCTCGGATTAGGCGTATACTAGCACTGTCAAAGTCCAAGCTTGAGAAGGCTCGGAGCATTATAGAGGCTGAGTACATGAGAGGCTCGAAGATAATAGTATTTACGCAGTATGTTGACCAGGCCCAGGCTGTTGGAAAAGAGCTTGGAATCCCCGTGGTGACTGGAAAGACGGAGAAAAGCAAGAGGAAAATCATATTCGAGCTATTTAAGCATAATAGGTTAAAAGCGCTTGTACTCACAACTGTAGGGGATGAGGGTATAGATATACCTGATGCTAATGTAGGCGTGGTGCTCTCCGGCACTGCCTCAAGAAGACAGTTTATACAGAGGCTTGGAAGACTGCTCAGGCCGAAACCCGGCAAATCTGCAAAACTCTACTATATAGCAATACGAGGCACTCAAGAGGAGGCTACTCTAAGAAAGCTGCTACGCTCCCTCTGACCGCTAGTAGCATGTCGTAGTTCCAGCCTTGCCCGGCCTGCCAGGCTCTTGATCCATGGAGGCACGTAATGTACTAAAAGTGGAACGTTATCACCAGAATGCTGGAAGGAGGGACTACTCTATGAGTGATGGAGGTCTGCAACTATACGTTAGCGGCCAGGGTAACATGGATCTAGTGTATGAGAATAGCTTGCCCGAGGTCACGTTAGGGGGTTCCGGGCACCCAACTACCTACTCGACAACATTCGAGCATGGCATAAGATCCGCCACTGTGGACAAGGCGCTGCTCGAGGTTGGGGCAAGGAGCGCTACCATGGAGATACCCCGGTGGAAGGTGCTATTTAACGGTGTTGTAGTTACGAGAGAGTTTAAGCCGAGTATATGTGCCAGAATGGGGGATGGCTTTTTCTGTAAGCTGGTGTTCGATGTCACACCCATAGTCAACTCGAAGCGACGCAAGGATCACACTGTGGGCATCGAGTATATGGGTGTAAGAGAGTTTGTGGTAGACCATGTAGGTCTACTGCTCATGGGATCCTATGATACAGTCCGCTCGTTTTACCATTTCTGGAGCGGTGCGATATCACTCAAACCCGGCGATGTCATTGAGCTGAGCCTACCGGGGCGGCTCAGCGGTATGAAGGCTAGAATAGTGGCTTACATACCACACACGAGTGCGAGCCTTGTAGTTAGCACCGGTGAGGGTACTTCAACGATAAGCAAAAGCGTTGGTACAAACGAGTTTGCCCTGGATATAGGCGATGCAGTACAACTTAGGCTTGAGCATAAAGGCACCGGCGAGTACTATCCCAGGGAGCTGCTAGTGTCTTCGATACTCGTGTACCGCATCGAAGCACCGGAGCCTAGGATAGAAGCCAGCTACAGTGTTAGCGCTGATGCTTTAAAGCTCGAAGTGTCCAATGCCGGCGACGATAGGGCCGAGAATCTTGTCGTGACAGTATTCGCGGTAGGAAACGTGGTCGACAGGGCTGTGGTGGGCGAGCTGAAGCCAGGCGAGTCAAAGACGCTCAATCTAAGGCTGAAGCCAGGCTCTACGAACACAGTGCGTGTGATATGGAGGCATCGTGGCAAGCTTATGTTCAGGGATATAAGGCTTAGGCCTGACTAGGGCTCACCGGCCGCTAGGCATAGGTGCGTGATGAGTTACTCCCGGACGGATAAGCATGTGGGGGATGAAGATAACTTACCCAGCTGAGTCCTGGCCCCTCTTCATGAAGCTCTCCAGGCTAGTATTCGTAGCGTAGGTTACGAACTCTTCCAGGCTCATGGCCTTCTTGAGCACTTCCTCGTCTATCCTTATTCTCCCGGAGGAGGTCTCCTTGGCCACTCTTAGCGGTACTAGGCGCCAGCCCTGATGCGGCCTCTTAACTGCTATCAAGGGTGTGGCTCCTGCCCTGCGAGCAAACTCTAGGAGTTTCTGTATCTGCTCCTTCTCGATGTAGATGGGGGAGTTGTCACTGCGGTATTTAACCTCAAGCGCGAATATCTTGCCTTTAAACATGGCCACTATATCCGGGTACACGGCTTTCCTCACACGGGCGCCGCTAGCGGGTGCGCGCACGACAGCGAAGCCGCTGCCCCAGAGCTTCCTCACAAGCTCCCGCTCAGCTTCAAAACCCCTCCTCCGCCTAGTATCGCTCATTGCGTATCCGCCCGCTCCCTCTGAGGGATGGAGGGGCGGCTAGCCCGTCATATTGACCCTTATGGATACCCCGTACTTGTCCTCGAGCTTCTTTATCTTCTTCATCTTCTTCATGAGTGCCTTAGCCGCAACCCTCGGCACGTTAACAACTACTAGGTTGTCCTTCACCTCCACCTCGGCTCCAGGAAGCATACGCTCTATTAGCCTCTTTATCCTTTCTCCGAACGCTGAAAATGATACCTGTTTCACGGGCACTACTACGGTCTGCTCTCCGAATGTGTAGATCTCGTAGGCTAACTCGCCGGTGAGAGCATCACGAACCTCTACAACCGGTCTAGCAAGCTCTGCTTCCCGGAGCCCCGTGGGCAGCTTCACCGTCATACGGAGCTCGTATACGGTTTCCACGCGTCCCTTGTTTATGAATATCACAGTGTCTATTATGCTTGGGAGCATGCCTATATCTACTCTACGGATGAACCGCTGCACCGCGTCTATCGGCGTGGTAGCGTGAACTACTCCAATCATCCCAATGCCTGCTAGGCGTAGGTCTATGTAGAGGCGGAAGTCCTGGTCGTCGCGGAGCTCGTCGAAGACCGTGTAGTCGGGCCTGCTGAGGAGGAGTATATCATGGAGCTCTCCTATGTCAGCACAGTTCTTTGAGTATTGCGTTATGTCCGGAGGCAGTATCATGTCGCGTGGCGATTCTATTGTCTTAACCACCTTGCCTTTACGCGCATAGTACTCTGCAAGAGCTTGGGCGAAGGTTGTCTTGCCCATGCCCGGCGCCCCTGCTATTAGTATGCCCTCCGCTCTTTCGTCAAGCCGGCGCAGGAGCTTCGACGGCAAGTTGTAGTCCTCTATGTGGAGCTTCTTCACGGGCCTTACTGCCGTTATCTCCCAGCCCTCGCTTAGTGGCGGCCTAGTTATCACTATCCTGTAGCTGCCGAGCTGGATTATGGTTGAGCCTTCCCGGTCTATCTCTATGAACCCGTCCGGGCGGCGTTTAGCGGCTTCAACGGTCTCCTGGGCTATGGTTTCCACGTCCTCCCTGCTTAGCGGCTTAGCGGACAGGTCTACGAGGACCCAGTTGCCGGGGGTGCCCTTCTTTGCCCGGGGAGGACTCCCCTCTTTGAGATGGACGCTCATAGTGTTCTCGTCGAAGAATTCTTCAAGGCGTAGCTTCTCCTCCCCATGCGGCTGTATGTATATTACACTTACTCCTATTGCCTCGGCTACTAGCGCTTGTATGCGGTCGGCTGTGATGAGAGTTGCACCCGCCTCATAGGCATAGTCCCTTATGATGGCATCTATCGCGCCTATCCCAGCGCCTCTGATTTCCTGCAGGCTTGGCCTCTGGCCAGCCAGCTCGAGGTCTATGAGGCCCTTCTCGGCTAGCTCTCTTAGCCTGCGTATCTCCTCAAGGCCTGCGTAGCCAGTGGCCCTCCCCTTGTTGGCCTGGCTCTCAAGCTCGGCTATGACGGCTCTGTGGATTATTATCTTGCCCCTTATTTTTCCCTCACTAATGAGTTTTGAGACCACGCCCTCCACAATGACGCTTGTATCCGGCACATACACTGGCACATGCTCTAGAGTGTACACGGCCCCATGCAGCCCCCGCTATGATGCATAGTACCACCTGGAGAGGCTCTAAAGCTCTAATTCTCTCAGCAGAGAGGAGGCGTAGCCATTAGCTTCGGCTGCCTCCCAGAAGCGTAGCCGCAGGACCGCCGACGCTAATGGGGAGGAGATGCCGCGCGTGAGGATTGATGTTAGCAGGCTTGCGTCCACACTACTAACGCTAGGCTATATATATGTAACGGTTGACCAGCTGGCCTACATACTTGGAGTCTCCACACGGACCGCCGGCAGGATTCTGGCGGAGATGGCTAGGCGTGGGCTGGCCAGACGATGGAGCAGAAGAGCATATAAGCTTGAGCTTCCAAGCCGCTACGAGGTGAGCGGTTAAGGTGACTAAGCCCGTCAAGCTCGTGCTGGTGACAGCAGAACATCACCCGCAACACCGGCTATGGGTACAGCTATTAGAGGAGGTCGCCAAGGAGACGGGCCTAGAAAAGGAGATACGAATAGAGGACTACCTACTGCTCACAGAGCACGGCGATACCGATGATCTAGGCATGCCCTGGCTCCCACAGCTCCTAGTGCAGCTGGATGATGGCTCATTCCAGGTCCTGCTCTCCCGCCTACCTCTTGGAAAGGATCTAAACCCTGATATCGAGGAAGCTAAACACATAGTACTTAAAAACATTAGAGAGCTGCAAAACCCCCCAGAGCCTTAGCTATATGTTTTACTACTGCAACTAGTGTAACAGGGTGGAGCGCAGCCTATACCCATATTAGGACAAGACTAGAGGCTGAGCCAGGCCCTCGGAAACCCTAGCAATGCCGCTTCAGAGGTAGTATGCAGAAACACGGGCTAAACTCCAAGGGTGACAGGGCGTGAAAATCCTAGTAATAAGATCCGATGAGGGCAAGCTAACCCGCTCAGACGTAGTCGAAGGCGATTTTAATACAGTAGCGAAGGACATAGTAAGGAAAGCCCTGGAGGAGTGGCACCCTAGCGAAAGCGATCTAACAGCCCTACGGACCAAGTTTGAGCTAAGATACAAGCTCCCAATAGACCCCGACCTCTATGATAAGCTGGTAGAACTCAACCTAGAACTCATGAGGGAAGGTAACGAGCTTGTAGTTAATCTACCGGTACTGACCATAAGCTTCGATAATGCATGGCTCGAGGACGCATACCTTGACAGACGCATGTATGTGATATCCTACTACCTTGACGAGGCGGCAAAACGACAGCTAGAGGAGTACGCCATAGAGGCAACAAAAGAGCCCAAGAAGATGGGCGGGGAGGCACAGCTATCGCTTGGCGAAGAGGAGATCAAGCGACTCGAGGAAGGCTTGGAAGAGCTAGAGGAGAGGCCTAAGAAGAGGCGTAGAAGCCGGAAAAGATAGCTTTCTTCAAGCTAGCCCCGGCGGCTAAAGAAGGCCTCAAGCCTCGAGGAGCCTATTATCTCATCCCACGACATACTTATTGCAAGCAGTAGCTGTTCAAACACATTCCTCATGCTCTCCACATACTTCTCTACATCAACCTCCGGCAGTCTTGCGAGTTGGACCGGCTTAACACCCTCCTTGCCCTTCACTTTAACGAAGGATATGACATCACCTGGCAGCACCTGCACCCCCGCCCTTATGAGCTGCCGCGCAGCCTTCACATGCTGGGGCGTATTCTTGGTATAGGCCTCAACGGGCTTGTTTAAAGCCATCCTTATGGCTA
This sequence comes from Pyrodictium occultum, assembly GCF_001462395.1. Classification (NCBI taxonomy): domain Archaea; kingdom Thermoproteati; phylum Thermoproteota; class Thermoprotei; order Desulfurococcales; family Pyrodictiaceae; genus Pyrodictium; species Pyrodictium occultum. The sequence goes on along the minus strand of NZ_LNTB01000001.1, from coordinate 1,179,831 downwards.
GCTCGTCTAAGTTGAACTCCAGGTCGCGCAGGCCATGGTATACTTTGCGCAGCCTTTCACGTATAACTCTCCTCACCTTTATGAAGTCCTCAGGGCTCTTAACAGAGCCTATAACTGCTAGCATCTCGCTAAACTCCTTCTTGAGGAACTCCGGCGTATTACGCTTCTTAGCGACCATACCCTTGACATCGATGCTTCCATCCTCGTAGGCGCCTATATAGTTCTTCTTCAGGCCGCTAAATGTCACGAATTTATAGACCTTATCAACCTCAAGGTCTAGGCCAAAGTTCTTCTCTACATACTCTTGCAGCTCCCGCAGCTTATCCTCATCTGGATTCCATATGAATAGTGAGTCCGTATCGCCATAGAGCACGCGGAGCCCTAGTTCGCCAGCCTTCTGCAGCGTCTGCTTGATAGTATACCTGCCTATGGCTGTGACGCTCTCCGCTACCGGCGGCGCGTAGAACGGGAAGCTCTCGGCCCCGAAGACTCCATAGCTGGCATTTATATACACCTTCATGGCTGCCTGGACTGTATTATACCATGCTCTAACATCATCCGGCAGACTCTTATCCTTGGCCTTCTTCTTGTATATCTTGACTCGATAGTCCCTAAGCAGGCCAACTATCTGCGAGGTCAGGCCGGGTATGCTCATGCACACCTTATGCCCTACATCGGGAACCTCCACTAGCTTCGATTCGGGGCAGTATACGGGGTTTACGGTCTCGTAGCTTAGGTTCCACCTCTTTATTATACTGGGGTACAGGCTGGCGAAGTCAAGCACCACTATGTTGAAGTATATGCCGCTAGGCGGGTCAAGGACTAGCGCCCCCTGATACTTCTTACCCTTTATCAGGGCTTCAGAGCGGGTGGTGCCCTTAAGCCGTATTATCTCCTCCCTTGATGGTATTAGGTAGCCCCTCCTCCTATGCTCCCAGTAGAATAAGCTCTTCACCCAAGCTGAGACCTGGCTTCTCGTGACATCCTCCAGAGGCAGCTTGGAGATACGCATTAGCAGTATGATAAGGGACCATACCAGGTCGTTGTTGAACGTTGTTAGCCTAAGGGTTAGATCAGCGTCACGCACATTATACCTGACCAGCTCAAAGAATGGTAGGTCGCTTACAGTAGACTCGACCTCCACCTTGTGCTCCCCCAGCAACGCAGAGGCTATAGCATCAAGGGTGAACTCCTGGTAAGCGTTGCCGAAGGCATATGCCTGAACCGCCTTGGTGCTGAAGAACTTATAGAGGTCTATATGGAAGCCGTACTCCAATGTCACATAGTCGCTTCTAGCACGGAATGGTATGTACTCGCGTGGTATGCCTAGTTTTACTGCCCGGTTGTAGAGGTAGGGGAGGTCAAAGTTATCACCGTTGAAGGTGAGCAGCACCGGGTAGTTTGATATAAGCCGGAACGCCTCCAATATGAGTGCACGCTCATCGTCGAATATCTCTACGTGTAGATTCTCGGGTAATGGGCCACGCGGGGGATTCATAGGCACGCCCGGGCGCGCCAGCACATAGACCGCGCGCCACCCCTCGTCCGAGGACATAGCTACACTGATTACAGGGTAGCTGGCTGTGGAAGGGTCTGGTATACGGCCCTTGAAGGGAGTGAATACCTCGATGTCCACTGCAAGTCTACGAGGCTTAGGGGGAGGCTGCTCAAACAGGGAGAGCCATTTTACTGCCATCTCAATAGTGCTTTCATCCTCACCACTGAATATCTCGCGTATATGGCGCTCATCGTCCCCGCTAGCCTCTCCCCCCAGGAGGATTAGCCTGCCCTTCCCGACGCGGTACTTCATTCCAGGCACTAGCCCATAATCATATATATAGTTGTGGTGAAACTTTATATTGGCCTCCCAGGCGCGTGGAACCTTGTCACGGAGCACCCTCACCACATCGGGGGTCTTTACAACGATCTTAGTAACCTTCCTACGCTGCCAACGCAGGAGATCAAACTTCTCCACAACCTCAACATGGTCGAACCCCTTATGCCGCACCACCTCGTGAAGCTCCTGCAGCTTGTCCGGTGGTATATCGGTTAGAAAGTATGGCATGTAACCAGTCCTATCAAAGTAGACGTAGACAATGCCATTACGGTCGTCATATATCTTAGCCGCCGCAACACCCCTCTCCCCGTCATACATTGTTTGAAGCAGGAAACCCTCAACCCCATCACGCGCTTCCAGGGGTTTGCGCGTAAGCGGGAGAGCGGAAAGTCTCTCAAGGGCACCCCGTGAGCCCCCTAGCAGCGAACCCAGCTTCCCTGCCAGATCATCTCCATACCCCGCGGGGGGCGTAGAGCTCTGAGGCACCATAGTGCTCCATGCATGCTGCTCAGCCCAGGTTTCTGCATCCACGTTCACCACGGCCTTCTCTGTCGTTAGCCCTTGGTGCGTAGCAAGCTGCGGCTGAGCCTTCATGCCGCCAGTGAGATCAGCCCCCTCCCGATCATCGTCTCTTGGATGGCTAGACCCGCGTCTCCTAGATGAGGATATTTCCGATAACAGTTCGTAGAGGCTGTTATCGTATAGCCTCTCCACCCCGGCCCTCCTGGCCGTATTCCCCTCCCAGAGGGGCTTAGCACCATCCCTCTCGCTGCCCGTACCATCCCCGCTCTCGGTGGTTCGGCCCTTAGCCCTGCGGGCGCCGGTTACGCCACCAGCTAGGAACTCGAGTAGGTCGCGCTCCCCTCCACGCCTCTTTGAGCGCCTAACCACGCACCGCCCCCTATCCAGCTCCCACGTATCACCGTATAAGGTGGGTGACCTAAGCCGCGCGCAGAGTCCCTTAGAATTGCATGTAATGTTTAAAAGGAGCCTGGAGCGCCTTGAGCCTATGGATGGAGTGGCCCGGGCGGGCCCGTAGTCTAGCCAGGATAGGACGCCGGCCTGCGGAGCCGGTAGTCCGGGGTTCAAATCCCCGCGGGCCCGCCACAGCACATCCTCGCCGCTCATAACCTGCATGGATGACCGTCTTGGCTGGCTACCCAGACGCTGCCACGCTGCCCCCGTGGTGTACAGGCCGCAGACCATCCAGTACTCCTCTATCCCCCGGCGACATCCTAGTGGCTGGAGATGGGCGGGTACTCCTCTACGTACGCCGCCTCAACGCCGCAAAGATCCTGGTGGTCCCCAAGTATATCAGCGGCCCAGGACCCTGGAGACTGCCCCGCCTAACCAGCCTCAGACGAGTAATAGGCACATACTCTCCCCGTGGGGTGGCCTCGCTAAGCCATCTCACTGATAAGGAGCATCTCCCCTACTACGGCGTCGAAGCCCCCGTCTACGACATGGCCTCACACCGAGGGCTTGTATGCAGCCTACGCCCGCCGGTCGAGAATTACATTAACGAGCTGGATAAGATCTCTGGAGGCTACTGGTCGCTCCTTGCTGAGAGGCTGCCAGGGCTACTCGAGTGCGGCAAGCCTACGGGATCGCTGCTCACAGCATCAATAAGGGAATTCTCCGACATAGACGTGGTATACGTCATCGATAGTAGCTCCTGCATAAAAGCACTGGAAGAGCATCTGGAAAGCCGAGTCACGCCGCTCCCCAGAAGCCAGCTCGAAGAGTGGGCCCTGAGGGAGGCAAGGGCCCGGAGCCTCCCCGCGAGCACTGTTGCTAGGCTCTACCGCCCCTGGGCCCGGTTCATACTGGGAAGGAGAACAATCTCATTCTCAGCAGCTTCATGGAGGCTCCGCTGGAGAGAGGAGAGGAGAATCATCCATGTGACGGGAGGGCCCCTAGAGGTGAAGCTACGTCTCGAGCCTCTTAGCCCGGGACTAGCCGATTTCCCCGGTATAGCTGAGACTAGGGAAGGTATACAGCTAATTGTCTATGATGGCTTGTTCCTTCCGGCCCTATACGAGGGGGGAGTGTTCAGGGTGCGGGGGCTCGCTGCAACAATAACTCTCCCAGGGGGGGACGCCGAGGCTGTAGTGGTGGGGGTTAGGGAAGCGCTAACCTTCATAGAACCATTATAGAAGTGCAGTCCATGCCCCTGGCAACGCGGCCCGCTGGAGAGCTAATGAAAAACGTCAACAAGCCTATCAAGGCTGCTAGGTAGTTGCATGCTCTAGGCTTGACCGCAGTATCTCTACCGCGCGCTCCAGAGCCTTCTTCCTCTCCTCCTCGCTCCCCGCGGCCAGCGCATCCACAACCGCTGCGAAAAGGCGGTAGAGATTGGCTACCTCACCCCTAAGCTTGTCGGTTTTCTCCTCTAGGTCGGATATACGCGTATTCATAGTATCCATCAATACGTCTATGGTGTGAAGCAGCTCATCAAGCCCCTCCGCATGATGATGGTGGTGGTGCTCATGCTCGTGATGGGTCTCGGCGACCTCCTCAACCACCTTCTGCAGGTCTGCCTCCTTCTTAGGGAGAGTCATACGCATGCGCTTACCCATTATGCATCACCGCTGCCGAAGCGCTCCTCCTTCAGCAGGGTTTAACCCTCGTCCTCCTCCCCTTCAAATACCTCCTCCTCGAATTCATCGAATTCACCGGTGAGCACGAGATCTCTACTATACCTGCTGCCATTGGCCAGGTATAGGATGACCTTCTTGGCGCCCCGCGAGTCTATGCACTTGGTCTCGTACTGTACACCATTAACATCCTCGGCGATAATACGCCTCATACCAGGCGCGTCGCAGTCTTCGGCCCAGAACCTCTTAATGAGGCCGAGGGCTGCCATACCCTCCATATAGGCTACGTGAATACGCCTACGCTGCTCTGTCATGTACACCCCCTTCCCCGTAATCGGTATGCACAGGTATATCATTAAACTCTGCCGCCAAACCGGCCTCCGACTGGCGTCTAAGCCCCTCAGGCTATGCCGCAGCAATGCACTAGTGATATAATAATTGAGGCTAGAGCTATTAGCGAAGCAAGCATGTTAACAGAGCGCAGCGCCTCCGGCCTACCGCTGCGTGGAACAAGCATTCTCTGAGCGGCGGATGTAAGAGCGAGAAGTACAGTACCCGCGTATATTATAGCAAGTGCCGAGCCGCTGCACAAGGGGGGCCCAGCCTCCAGGCTGCCCCCACCCCGAGGGGTGCTTAACGACTTTAGCTAGCAGCCCCGGGGCGATGCCTTCCAGGGGCGGCAGCACCGTGGAGGGCAGCGATAAGCTCGCTGAGCTTGCCCTGCGCATGGCCAGAGCATTCAAATCCTTCCAGGGGTTTATCTACCAGCGGGGAATAGACGATCCGAGAGATGTACTAGCGGTAGCAAGGTCCAGCGGCATAGGCATGCTACTGAACAATATTGTCCTAAGCCAGGAGCATGGAATATACGCGCTGCTCCCGAACGATAGGGCCTGCAGGACCGAATGCACCTATGAAAGAGGCTGCAAGCCTAATGATAGCGAATGCATAAACAAGTGCATGAACGAGTGCAGGTCAAGGACTGTAGAAAGAATAGTGGAGGCGCTGGAAAAGTATGCCGGCTCCAGACGTGGGCATGGTAAGCCTTAACGCGCTTATCCGCTCTCTCCTGGTACTCTTCATAGCAATAGACCCGCTGGGGAATGCTCCACTATTCTACGGGCTCACCGCAACCCTGTCCGACGAGAGGCGCAGCACGATAATAAAGAAGAGCTGCGAGGTAGCAACACTGATACTCATAGCATTCGCGCTGGGCGGAGACATGCTGCTCTACTACTTCGGGCTATCGCTAGCAGACTTCCGCATCTCCGGCGGCATAATACTGCTCATCTACGGCATAGCTGGCATATTCGGCTGGACGGAGGCAACGATGCTCCAACGCCCAGAAGACGCCGAAACCATAGCCATAGTGCCCCTGGCGACGCCTCTGCTAGCAGGACCCGCTGCAATAGCTACCGTGCTATACGTCAAGGCCGTATACGGCATACTGTACGCGATCACCGCCATACTAGTCAACACCATTATAACCTTCATAACGCTCATAAACAGCGATAAGCTGATGAAGCTGCTTGGTAGCAATGGTGCAATAGCACTATCCAAGATTATGTCGATACTCCTAGCCGCAATAGCGGTTGCCATGATACGAGAAGGGATAATAGAAGCCATGAACGAGGCAGGGTAAGAGTTTAGCAGAAAAACACTCTTAGCTTGCTAAAGGCTAGAGCTCCATGCCCCCTTTAAGCTCACGGAGAGCTTTCTCTACCTCCTCAAGCCTGCGCATCATTAGGCGGCGCTCTATCGAAGCCACGAGACGCCTAGTGGGTATCACCGCGTCGGGATTCACGCTGATGCTATCAATACCGCTGGCAACGAGGAACTCAACAACCTCCGGGTAGACGCTCGGAGCCTGCCCACATATCGATACCGTACGGCCGTGGCGGTGGGCGGCGTCTATGAGCATTTTTATCGCCCTCAGCACAGCGGGGTCACGCTCGTCGAAGTAGCCCATACCAGCCAGCAGCTGCGAATCCCTGTCAACACCTAGCACAAGCTGGGTTAGATCGTTGCTGCCTATGCTGAATCCGTCCACAAGCTTCGAGAACTCGTCGGCAAGCAGTACTACGCTAGGCACCTCAGCCATTATCCATACTTTGAAGTCCTTACCCCGCTGAAGCCCCTCGTCAGCCATTATCTCGAGGACCTTCTCAACCTCCCACGTGGTCCTCACGAAGGGCAGCATCACCCATACGTTCTTCAGGCCCATCTCGTCGCGAACCTTCTTTATCGCCCTTACCTCGAGGCGGAAAGCCTTCTCGTAGGCAGGGTGGATGTACCTAGAGACGCCGCGCCAGCCCAGCATTGGGTTGCGCTCTTCAGGCTCGTACTTCTCGCCGCCCTTGAGCCCGCGGTACTCGTTGGTCTTGAAGTCGCTGAACCTCACAACAACAGGCCGCGGGTATATCGCGCTAGCAACCTTAGCTATACCCTCTGCGAGCCTGTCTACAAAGAAGTCGGCCTTACCGGTCTCTATGAGGTAGAGCGGGTGATAGCCTATCCAGTCGGTGAGTATGAACTCTATCCTCATCAGCCCAATGCCGTCGAACGGGAGGTGCACATACTTGTCTATAACGTCGGGCTCGCCGAGGTTCATGTATATCTTGGTGCCCGTGACGGGGTAGAGATTGCGGAGGGTCTCAGGGTCTATGGCTGCAGCGGCTGCGGCGGCCTCCTCCCCTGCCTTGCTCCTGGATATCTCGACTCTCCCCTCGTAGACCACGCCGCGGCTGCCATCAACCGTTACCAGGGTGCCCGTCTTAATGACCTTTGTAGCGTTTCCTGTGCCGACCACAGCGGGTATACCGAGCTCGCGGGAGACTATGGCGGCGTGGCTCGTCATACCGCCCTCGTCGGTGACTATGGCGGCCGCCTTCTTCATCAAAGGAACCCAGTCGGGATCGGTCATCCTGGTTACCAGTACGTCGCCTTCACGGAATTCCTGCGCTTCAGGGCTATGGGGGTCAAGGATTACCCTGGCTACGCCAGTAGCTACGCCAGGGCTTGCAGGGAGGCCGCGGACCAGTACCCTGCCGCCGGTCTCCTCTGCCGCCTTAGCCTCGGCCTCCCTCGCTTCGCCGGCTTCGGCCTTTCTCCTGCTCCAGACCGTCTCGTATCTAGCCTGTACTATGAATATGTTGTTGGGAGGCTGAATATCCTTATCGATGGCCCACTCAATATCCATTGGGTGATTGTAGTGCTTCTCTATCATTAGCCCATACCTGGCCAGGGCCTTTACCTCGTCATCGCTCAGGCTAGGCTCGGTTGCCTTATCCTCGGGGAGCTTTACCTCAACCGTCCCGCCGGTCTCCGGGTCATAGGTTATCATTATCTCCTTGCGGCTTATCTTCTTATCAACTATCTCCAGGGTCTTCTTGTCTACAACGAACTCGTCCGGCGTCACCTTACCCGCCACGACAGCCTCGCCCAGACCCCAGCTTGACTCTATGACGATAACGCTAGTATCTCCCGTGACCGGGTGAAGCGTGAACATGACACCCGCGGAGCGGGCGTTAACCATCTTCTGGACTACAACGGCCATAGCAGTCTTGAAATGGTCTATCCCATGCTGTGCCCTGTAGAATATGGCGCGGGCAGTGAAGAGGCTAGCCCAGCAGGCCTTAACCTTCTCAACAACCTGGTTGGCACCCTTAACGTTTAGATAGGTGTCCTGCTGCCCTGCGAAGCTGGCCTCCGGAAGATCCTCTGCGGAAGCGCTGCTCCTAACAGCGACGAGAGGCTCCTCGATACCGACGCGCTTGCCCAGCTCGATGTAATAGCTCTTCACAACCTCTGCTATCTCTCTTGGCATCTCAGCAGCCATTATCATCTCTCTTATCTTCCTGCTAGCCTCCTCAAGGGCTCTGGTATCGTTCACATCAAGGTTCTCGAGAATGCTCTTAATCTTATCCCGGAGCCCGGTGCTCTCGATGAATTTCTTGTATGCTTCAGTCGTGACAACAAAGCCGGGCGGGACAGGGACACCGGCCGAGACGAGCTCGCCGAGGTTTGCACCCTTGCCACCAGCAAGCTCAACATCGTTAGCACGTAGCTCCTCGATCCATACAACGAGAGGCCTCTGCCCGGCCAAGACCCCATCCCGGGGCCTCCTCTAGCGGGAGATCCACAATATAAGCATTCAAACAAGGGATAACAGTAGCAAAAACTCAGAGCCATAATCGTTTATAATGACTAATCATTCTGTTGCGGTTAACTGGGGAGCCCCAGGACAATCAGTCGCAAGGCATCTAGTTACAATGCAAGGACGGGAATGGTCAATCTTGCTTCTCGGAGTGGCGACGGAGGCCTATGCGATACTCCCTGTCGCCTACAGCAATTATCGCGTAGACCTCATCTAGATCCTCTACGGGGCCAAAGTATATCTCAACGCTCGACCCAGGGGCAACTCTCCTGCCAAGCGTTATGCGCTCTGTTATTTCCCTCCGGATGGTTTTCGCCTCAACCTCGCCGGAAAGATGCTCGCTTTTCAACACCCTTACACTATACTTTACCTCAACAGCTTTGAGGTCCAAGCCCTCCTTGCAGCCGTTAACAACTACTATATAGGGTCCCTCCACCCTGTAGTACATGCACTCGGCCAACTGCTCAACAATGTCTCCAGACTGGGTCATGTACTCCACCCCATTATACTGAGGGGAGAGCTCCTATATTTAACCTGGAGGCTGCGACATTGACGGTCAGAACCGGTGGAGGCCACTCATCGCCCCTAGGCTGCGGGGCTTGTAGACGTGCAATCTTCTTCATCCCGTATGTGAGCCACAGCATAACCCAGCCTAATAAGGAGGAAGCCCGGGCCACTGGCCGGCCGGGGAGTGATGATAAACCCCGTCTCGCGAGCCCCTCCGGCGGTGAAGAGTGCACCGGTTACTGACCCTCTTCAATAAAATCATGCACCCTGGCCGGCTGGCTACGTGTCTTAGAGGGCGGCTGGCATCGGCAGAGCAACTCCTCGTCACCATGTCAGCTGAAAACCGGGCTCATCCCAGCCAGCCGCCCTGGGGGAGGGGGGCCCCACGCTATGGGGGAGCGGTAAATATTTTCCCTATGAATGAGAAAGAGGTGTCTACTCTCGGGCAGTGCTAGTTTGACCGGCAATACGGACTCGTCACGGGTATCAACTCTGCTTAACCGTGTACACCAGTTCTATACGTCGCTAGCGGAGCCCTTCGTGGGGAGGGAGGAGGAGGCTAGAGTTATCACACTAGCCATTATAGCCAGAGAGCACACAGTACTTATCGGGGAGCCTGGCACAGCAAAGTCAGCCATGGCCAGGCGCAGCGCCGAGCTAATAAACGCCAAGTTCTTCAAGTACCTGCTAACCAAGTATACGGAGCCGAGCGAGCTCTTCGGCCCCCTAGATCTTAACGCCCTCAAGGAAGGCAGGTATGTCAGGATAACTAAGGGTAAGATGCCGGAGGCCGAGATTGTATTCCTAGACGAGGTCTTCAACGCCAACTCGGCAGTGCTTAATGCGCTACTAAGCATAATGCAGGAGCGTATATGGTACGACGGCTACACCGAGATCAAGGTCCCCCTCTGGACTCTGATAGGCGCCACTAACCGTGTACCGGAGGAGCCCGAGCTCGAGGCTATATATGACAGGTTCCTATTAAGACAGTACGCCAGGCCGCTCCCGGAGAACAGGTGGGGCGAGCTGCTAGAGGCCGGGTGGAGAATAGAGTCCGGTAAAATGCCTCCCGCGAAGCCGGTACTAGACATGACCACTCTCACTGAAGTACATAAGCTCGTGTTTAATGTCGACATATCAGGCATCAAGCCAAAGCTGCTACGCCTATTCGCAGTGCTGGAGGAGAGAGGGCTCCACCTCACTGATAGACGTAAGGCAAAGTCACTTAAGATAATCGCCGCTAATGCCCTGCTCGAGGGCAGGATGAAGGCAGAGGAGCGTGACCTCATAGTACTGAAGTACATAGCTCCAAAGGACATAGAGGACTTTGACAAGGTCAATATCGTGCTCTCCGAGGAGCTACGCATGCCCGAGCGCTTCATAAAGGAGCTCAACGACATCAAGGCCAACGTGAAGGAGGCAGGCAGGCTAGTAGACTCCATGAGAAGCTATGACCCGCGTCTTGTCGATCTCTTCCGCAGCCTCAAGATAGCCAAGAGCAGAATACTTAACATACTCAAGGAGACCGATGACGAGCGTGTCAGAGCGCTCGCAAACGAGACCCTTCACGAGATAGATGAACTCCTTGAGAAAATCTCATATAAGCTGGGGATGTAGGCCATGAGCATACTCAGGGGCGTTAAGTATGATGACCCCCCCGTGAGGTATCGGGGGGAGCGCATAATATCTCTACTGCATAAGCTCCTACCCGAGCCCATTAAGACTCCAGACTACCTCAATGTGGACCTGGCGATAACAGTATACTACTCTCTCTTCCTGCCCTACCCCCTGCTAGAGAGGCCCAGCAACGCCGATGAGAGGGAACTGCTACATTACGCTATAGTGTCCAAGATGCTCTCCTCCCCGAAGATATCTGAGGTAAAGAAGCACACCATAGCGGACACAACCACTAGCATGGTAGCCTCCGCAGTGTTCCTCGAATCGCTAGCCCAGAGGCTCAATAGGATGCCGAGGCCTCAGGGCGGTGACGCATCATCAGAGGAAAGCCGGGGAGCGGAGGAGGCCACGCAGGAGACTAGCAAGCTTGAGAAGGCGGTTGAGAAGGCGCTGGACTCTGCACAGGAGGCTGCGAGGCAGGCTAAGGAGATAACCAATCTGGCAATGAAGTTCGCCGCCGGGAACGCGTCCATGCTGAGCCTCGACGAGGTTATAAAAGATGTTATAAACCTAGCCCGCAATACCGATATAAACATGCTCCTCGAGGCCCTAAAGACTATTGAAAGTACGAAGTCCTACATAAAGTCAAAGAAGCTGCCGAGCCCGCGTGGCGAGCTTGACGGCTACGAGCTGGGCGACAACATAGAAAGGGTTGTTGCCAGCGAGCTTGCTCTGCCCCAGGAACTATTCCTGGTTAAGCTTGCTGAGCGCAACCTGCTACTCTACAAGAAGGTCGTAAACGAGGACTATGGAAAGTTCTATGTACTGCTTGATAAGAGCGGCAGCATGATGGGCATGAAGATTATCTGGGCTAAGGCCGTGGCTCTGGCGCTTGCCCAGAGGGCTGTGAGGGAGCGGCGGGAATTCTACCTGAGGTTCTTCGATAGCATACCATACCCGCCATTCCACATATCCAAGAGAATCCATGGGAGAGATGTGGTAAAGCTACTCGAGTATATAGCAAAGATTAGGGCTAACGGTGGTACCGATATAACCAGAGCTATACTTACGGCTGTAAACGATATAATGACGCGCAGTGCTGCATCAAGGGTATCCGACATAATACTGATAACGGATGGCGAAGACCGCGTGGCCATAGAGACTGTTAGGCGTGCCCTGGCTAGAGCTAATGCCAGGCTACACACCGTGATGATATACGGCAATAACCCTGATCTCAGGGCGCTCTCCGACAGCTACATGATAGCCACTAAGCTGGATAAGGAAGAGGCCCTCAAGGTGGTTATGGCGGGGAGCTAGGGCGGCTCCGCCCTATAGAATTTCACCACGTTATCCACGTTTACCCTGTAGAGTTTCTCCTCGTCCACAACTCCCTCTCTCAGCAGCTCCAGCTGCCTATCAATGATCTCCCAGGGGCATGAGGATACGCAGGGCCTCTTCGGGTCATCTATATAGTCTGACTCTATCATTATATAGTCTGTGTTGGCCTCGGTAAACGCCCTTCTCATGGCCTCCTTCTTGCCCGGTATTGTAGCCCAGAAGCCCTTCTCACCGGCGCGCTTAGCAACGCGGGTTGAGGCGTGGTGGAAGAGGACCCTACTCCTAGGAGCCGACGCCAGCTCGACAAGCTTCTCCGTCGTGTCCACGGTCACGGGGCCTGCATTCTCGAGGTGCAGGTGGACCAGGCAGTCATAGTCACGGGCGTGCTCCAATGCTCTAGTAGTTACCGTGGCTGCTATAGCCAGTCTCTCCGGCATCGTCTTGTAGTGCTGCCTCCCGACCTCGCCTATCCCATCGAGCATACCGCTTCTACACAGCTGGGCCATGTGGTCCACAACGCGCAGGCCCAGGCTGAGAACCTCCTCCGGCTTCATACCCGCTGATACCAGCCGGTCTACCTCGGCCGGATGGAACCCCGCCAGGCATGCAACCCGCAGACCCGCCTCACGAGCCCTCCTACATTCGGTCAGGAACCTCTCGAGAGCCTTGAAGTACATCTCTATTCCTGGAGGGGCGTCTACCCCGTAGTGCCAGGGAGGGAGCATTACAAGGGCCATGAACCAGCCGCCCTTCTCCCGGAATCTCCTGGCTATCTCAGCTGCTCCCAGGCCAGTGGGACTACTATGGGCGTGAGCATCCGCGAACAAGAGCTTCACCATACCGGGCACCTCCTAGAGCATTGCAGCAGGGGCGCCCCGGAGTTATAGAGAGGGCTACGCAAGCCCAAGGGTCGGTGTAGGACCACTCTATCATCCCCCGGAACTTAGACCCCCGGGGCTCCGGGGTAGGGGCGTCCTCATCCCCGAAGAAGCATACCGGGCGGGTATAAACGGTGGAATGTCAGCCCTCACACGGCTCCTCACCGGGCCCGCAGAGACGCGGGAGCCTCAGGCCGGAATCGTTCATCACGTAGCCTCTTCCAGGAGCACTGGAAGAGCATTGGGCAGAATATAATCTAAGGCTGAGCCTTTCTCCGACTAGGCTCGAGGCCGCGCTTCCGGGGGCAAGAGATTGGCAAGAGACTCCTGGAGCTCGACTATTAAATCAGCGTTTCTCTTCACATTGCTAGTGTTCAACGGGAGCATAGCACTGGGCTTCAGGTTCCCCAGTACATCCATGCTACAGGACATTGAGAAGAGCTTCCAGAGCATAGAAGCACTCCCACTATTTCATAAATATGTCGCGATAGCTCTAAACAACATAGTGTTGGCCCTACTTCTGGCTGCCGCATCCATAGCAGTACTGCCTGGACTAGCGCTACTGGCGTATAACGGCTACATAATAGGTGCCTTGGCCAGGGTCTGGGTGGAGAGCGGCCAGCCAGTAGAAGGCTTTCTCATAAGTATACTGCCCCATGGCATATTCGAGCTTACAGCCATGCTCTATGCATCCTCCATAGGGTTGAGCCTCGCCGCTACGTACCTCTCCGGCGGCCTTAGCCGGGACAGCCTGCGGAGAGCACTGGCTAGCCTAGCCATTGTAGTCTATCTGCTCCTCATTGCCGCTGCAGTAGAAGTTACCCTAACACCTTACCTGGCTTCACACTATGGCTAGGATGCCTGGCACGTCTATTACCCTAAAACTTTGAAAAAAGAATAAATATATCTTTCATGTACTTACTCTCTACGCAATAGTGTAGTAGGGCTGTGGGGCTCTGGGCCATGGCAAACCTTATTGAGATGAAGCTCAAGCTGCCTACTGGGCGTGAAGCTGCTCTCGTAGAGGGTCTACGCTTCTGCTATGATCTCAGCGAGACCGATGCGCTGATTCTCTTCGAGCTGCTGAAGGGCGGTCAGTACACTGTAGATGACCTTACCAAGAAGCTTGGACTTAGTAAGGCTACCGTCAATAGGAGCCTAGCCAAGCTTATGGAGGCTGGCTTCGTCTCGAGATCCCGGGAAAAGCGTGCAGGCGTAGGGAGACCCCGATACAAATACTACATAGAAGACCCCGAGAAAGTAATAAATAAGATAATTGACGACTTTGACAAGTGTTCTCAATCCTTCAGGGAAGCCCTAACCGAGTTGCTTAGATCTATAAGAGCCCAGAGAGGCCAGAAGTAGTCGAATAGCCGAGAAGAGGGTGAGGGTGCCAGGGGTACCCCGGCATAGTACATCCTCGCGACAATACGTCGATAAAGATAAAATAAAATGCCGGCTAAGCAGGTCTAGTCGCTATCTGCCTCATCGCTCAAAATGGGTTCATTCATATCTTTGTTTCCAACTATAGCCGTTGACACCGATGATTTAAGGGTCTGGCTTGACGCCACGACTTGCATGTAGTAGAGTATCGCCTCTCTTATGAATTCGCTCCTGCTTGTGTAGCCTAGAGAGCGCCAAAGCCTATCCATCTCCTCAATTATATCCACCTCAAGTTTTACTGAGACCACTTTCTTTGGCGGTGATACTGGTACCTCAAACACGTTGCCGGTCTCAATTCTCTGTTCAATTCTCTGTTTAGAAGCCATCACAGCAGCACCAGGGTCCTACAGCTCTCCACGCGTCTGTGAAGGAAGCTTGGCTACACTAATAACAGAGTGTTTTCGATTATACTACATAACATGCCATGGTATACCCGCCTATGTGCTTAATTAACTCAACTTAACAAGGTGCCTAGTAGTACCGGAGAGGGGCTGGAACGGAGGTATACGCTGCTCTTCAACCCTGTGCCCAGCCAGCTCAAGTACCCCCTCCCCCGGATAGCCTCCAGTAGAGAGGGCGCTGCCATGGATAGCAAACCGGAAAAACCGGAGAGCAGGGAGCCGGTAAAGGTGAATGAAGCTGTTATCCAGTGCCCAGTGTGTGGGAAGCATACTCTCCGCGTAGAGGATTATTTATACGAGATACCTATGATTGGCAAGGTTATACTCACCACAGGGAAGTGTAGCAACTGCGGCTATCGATTTAATGACGTGCGGCTAGCCGAGGCCCAAGAGCCTAGAAAGATACTCCTTAACGTGGAGAAGGCAGAAGACCTTAATGCGCTTGTTGTAAGGGCCTCCTCCGCCTCAATACTGATACCGGAGCTCGGGATGAGCATGACTCCGGGCCCCGCGTCGGAGGGGTTCATAACGACTGTTGAGGGTGTGCTAGAGCGTTTCCTAGAGGCCCTCACGGCTGCATGCTCGAGCCCCGACGCTGATAAAGAGGCCTGCGAGAAAGCTAAGAGGCTGATAGAGGACGCTAAGGAGGGGAAGCTGAAGTTCACTCTCGTACTCGTAGACCCGGAGGGTGTGAGCACCATAGTGTCTAGCAAGGCTAGGGTCGAGCCCGTCAGCAAGAAGGAACTTGAGGAGCTTGGCTACATAGTGACGAATGCTCCAGGCGAAGAGAGCAGTGAGAGTGGTAAAAACTAGCTTTACTCAACCCTTATCTTTATACCGCCCTTTTCCTCCTCCTCTTCTTTCCTCTCTTTCTCGATGACTACCTCAAGGACGCCGTTCTTATACTTGGCCTTGGCGGTCTCGGGCTTTATGTCGGGGGGTAGCTCTATCTCCTTGTAGTACTTCCTATCCTTATCCTCCGCCTTTATTATTAGCTTCCCGTCCTTAACCCGGACGTCTATCTTGTCCTTGTCCACGCCTGGCATCTCAGCTACAACCACTACCCTATCCTTCTCATCTATCACGTCGACGAGCGGTTCTCGGCGCTCTTCGACTATCGCTCTGCGGCCACGCCTCTTCACGTTGCCAAACTCCTCTATTATCGGCCTGCCATCAGGCCCTATTGTTATCCTCACGCCGTAGATCAGTGGCCCCCTCACTTCTTCGCCGGGGTATCCGAGGGCTCTGGCCCCTATATTCTCCATCATACTCATCGCTAGCCTTTCCATCTCCCTTATCATGTCCTCTATCTCATCGAATATATCACTGAACCTGCGCCTCCATATGAAGGACATGCCCTATCCCTCCATACTACATTAAGAAGGGCCGCAAGGGTCCTATTAAGGCTCTTGGTAGGACTATAGTGCTGCATAAAAAGGCCCCTTTCGGGGCTCATCTCGTGGCTGCCGCAGCGGGGCGTCACTGATGCAAGCCAGATACGACGCTGTCATAGCCGGGCTCGGTCCTGCGGGCAGTGTTGCATTATGGCATCTCGCCAGGATGGGGTTCCGGGTTGCAGGGTTCGACATGAGGGATCCCAGCGACGTGTGGGGTAAGCCGTGCGGCGACGCCATCGGGGCTCATCACCCTAGGGAGGCCGGTCTCCCGGAGCCGCCGAGCCACGTGGTTAAGAACAAGGTTAGAGCTATCGACATCTACTCTCCCGGCGAGACCACGAGATACCGTATATATGGAGAGGGCTATATAATAGACCGCGCCAGGTTCGGGAAGTGGCTCCTAGACGAGGCCTCCAACAAGGGGGCTGAGGTGTACTTTAATGCAAGAGTCCTAGGCCCCATAATCAGCAATGGCATGGTTACTGGGCTCCGCGTGAAGACGGAGAACGGCGTTAGGGAAGTATATGCAAACGTGGTGGTGGAGGCTACCGGGTTCTCGAGGGCAGTCAGATCCCGGCTGCCTCGAGACTGGCCCATATACGAGGATATAGACCCCAAGGACACTAATATAGCGTACCGGGAGATAATAGAATACGAGGACTACACGATAGAGGAGCCGGACGTAATAAGGATATACATTGACCAGAATATTGCGCCTGGGGGCTACTGGTGGTACTTCCCCGAATCCAGCCACGGCGTCAACGTGGGGCTCGGCGTCCAGGGCGGTATGGGCCACCCTAACCCCATGACTCTTTACCGCGAGAAGCTGCTGAACCATCCTCTAATGAGGCATCGGTTCAGGGTAGTGAAGAGTGCTGGAGCCCCACTGCCCACCCGGCGGCCATCTAACACGCTGGCCGGCCCTGGGATACTCGTTGTGGGCGATGCCGGCTACACTGTTAACCCGGTGCACGGGGGTGGGATGGGGTACGCGTTCCGCGCTGCCTACTATGCAGCGCTGGCCTACGAGGAGGCCTACAACGCTAACGACTTCAGCGAGCGGGGGCTCTGGGGTATAAATAGAAGGTACATGAGGGACCTGGGGGCTAAGCAGGCTGCCCTAGACATATTCCGCAGGTTCCTCCAGAGGCTGAGCAACGATGAGATAAGATTCGGCATGGAGAAGAGGCTTGTGCCGGAGCAGGACGTGTACTATACGAGTAGCAGCGGCGAGCTAAGAATACCCGTAGTAGAGAAAGCTATGATAGTGCTCCGCGGCTTGAGAAGGCCGAGCCTACTGGCCAAGCTGAAGACAGTGGCTGACTATATGAAGCGCATAAGACAGCTCTACACGGAGTACCCGGAGGAGCCCAGCGGGCTGCCTAGCTGGATTAAAAAGGTTAACATGCTTATCGAGGAGTACGAGGCCAGGATAAGCGGGTAGGGGGCCGAGGGCAGTGTCTCTACAGTGGGACCCCAAGTGGGAGGAAGTGGTCGTGGAAGTCGACGGTGTGAGGGTCAAGGCTCTCAGAGACCGGGTTACAATGCTGCTCGCCTGCCCCATATGCGGCACGGGCGACAAGGCCTCCTACTTCTTTAGCCCAAGGGACCTGGTGAACCACCTGTTCTCCCACACCAGTAGGGCTTCCGGGATCCGGGTTGTGGCTGCTCCGGCCGAGGAGCAGGACAGAGAGGAGTAGACTACAATGCTGGTTATCGACGTCTACTCCTCCCCAACGCTAGACGTTATAGAGGATAGGCTCTGCAGAGGCGGGCCGGCCTACTACGCCCAGCTCGCACTCCATGCTATAGGGGCTGCTGATGCACGTGTCAGGCTTGCACTCCCTACATGCATTGACGCAGAATGGTACCTTGACGCCGACTGGTGCCCCGGCTCAGTCCACGCGGAGGGCTACGAGTGCGCCACAGTGTTTGCTGTAAAGGAGGGCCACGGGGGGAGAAGGCTGCGAGTGCTGCGAGAGCCCGACCCCCTGGAGCCGGATCCCCGCGGAGACGCGGCACTCGTGTCCCCGGTTCTAGGCGAGCTGGAGCCCGCGGAGGCGGCGAGACTGCTCACCCACTACCGGCTGGCCATAGTCGACGTGCAGGGGTTTGGCAGGGTTAACGGCGGCGGCGAGGTCGAGGCTTTCAGCAGAGGCGTACTCGCATTCCTCGAGCAGCCCGCGGAGCCTGGAGGCTTCGCTGCGGTTAAGCTCAGCCTAGAGGATGTGGCGGGGGCGGCGTGGGCCGCAGAGGCGGTTCGGCTACACCGTCACGCCCCCTACTCAGCCCTCCTTGTCACCGCTGGGCCGAGGGGGGCGCTCGCCGTGCTAGGGGACGGCAGCGCCCTGGCCGTGAGGCCTCGCCGGGTGGAGGCCGTCTCCACCGGAGCGGGCGACATGTTATCAGTACTGACGCTCTATGGGCTCTGGAAGGGCTGGGACCTGGAGGACGCGGTGGCCGGGGCTGCGGCTGCCGTCGCGTGCATACTCCTGGAGAGAAGCCGCAGGGGGAGAGTAGAGGAAGGAGCTTGTAAGGCGAGCTTCATGGGGAGGCGCGGTGTAAGCGTGGAGAAGCTACCAGGCGGATGCAGCAGCGCTGACTGCATCGTCATGGCCTTTGAACAAGGGTAGGCCATGCGGCTTATCTCCCTTGTAGCCGAGGAGAGATAGGGCCGTATCAACTATCTCCTCGACCCCAGGCACCCGGCCCTCGGAGACCTCCATCCCGTTTATGACGAGTACGGGTAGGTTGTAGGGGGTAATCGTCCCTATATGAGCTATATCCCAGTACACCGTGCTGGGTATTATCAGCGCCTCGATCCCATACTCCTCCTTCAGTATCTTGGCCGCTTTACGCGCATTGGCTATAAGCTCCTCTGTTGCGGGGTCTAGAGCGCCGCAAACATGGATCTCTATGTCAGCTGCAAATGCCGCCTCCGCCTCGAGGGCGATGCCTGCCTCGTATACGGGGACCGCCGCTCCGGCCTCTGCTGCAGACACGGAGAGACCCCGGTGCAAGTATTCGGGACAACGCGCTGCGGCTTAAGCTACTACAGCCAGGTAACCCGGGGAACAGCCACCCACCTGCTGACGGAAGCGCCTATAGGTGCCGGCGCCCTAGACCGCGGATACAGCTACATTCTAATCCAGTAGTACGTTTAGCCGAGAGTAACACCAAATAGAGGAGAGACCCCCGACAGAGGGCCTGGGGCCCGACGTTGACTGGTAGGAGTAGGGCTAAGACGGGCGACTATATTGATGAGAGGATGCTCTCGGCCGCTGACCGCGCGGCAGAGGTGCTGGTAGAGCACATGGACGAGTGGAAAGACCCGATAGACGCTTACTGGCTGCTTCGGAGGCTCGAGCATGAGGTGGGCGTCCCGGTCACCTACGATATAGTTGAGCAGGCTGTGGAGAAGGCGCGTAGAATCATAGAGTCTGCCAGGCACCCTGCCGCTCAGCACGCCAGAGCTCAGGCTTAGGAGGGTTTCCACTATTACCCCCCGTTTTTACCGTGTTAACTGGTGCCCAGCATAATGCAGGACTCTGGGAGTAGCCGGCTCTCCACGCTGCCCAAGGAGCTGCGCGAGGTTCTCGAGTTCACAAGGATGCACAACCGGTGGAGGAGATTCGAGACCATAAACCTGATAGCAAGCGAGAACGTAATGAGCCCTCTGGCAGACTCCGCCTACATGAGCGATATGATGCACCGCTACGCTGAAGGGAAGCCCTTCAAGCGCTACTACCAGGGGACCCGCTATGTAGACGAGGTAGAGGTTAGAGTTATGAGGCTCATGGGGGAGCTGCTTAACGCCGGCTATGTGGACCCGAGGCCTATCAGCGGCACCACTGCCAACGCCTCCGTTTTCCGCGTCCTCGGCGCTTGCGGCTCCAAGGCGGTAATAGCCCCGGTCCAGGCAGGCGCGCATGTGAGCCACACGAAGTTCGGCACTCTAGGCGCGCTCTGTATAGAGCACATAGAGATGCCCTACGATCCGGAGCGTATGAATGTTGACGTGGACAAGGCCGTCAAGTTGATAGAGGAGGTTAAGCCCAGCTTCGTCGTCCTCGGGGCTAGCGTCTACCTCTTCCCGCACCCCGTGAAAGAGGTAGCTGAAGCAGCCCACTCCGTGGGCGCAAAGCTAGTCTATGATGCCGCCCACGTGCTCGGCCTCATAGCTGGCAAGAGGTGGCGCAATCCCCTAGACCATGGTGCAGACGTGATGACTGCCTCGACCCACAAGACGTTTCCAGGGCCGCAGGGAGGCATAATAGCTACAAGGGATGAGGAGATCTACAAGCGCGTATCCCGCGCCGTTTTCCCCTACTTCGTCAGTAATCACCACCTTCACCGCCTTCCAGCCCTAGCTGTTACAGCTGTAGAGATGAAGTACTTCGGCGAGGCCTACGCGGATCAAGTCGTCAGAAACGCCAGGGCGCTGGCTGAGGCTCTGGCTGCTGAGGGCTTCAAAGTGCTGGGGGAGCATCTGGGGTACACGAAGAGCCACCAGGTTGTGCTCGACGTCAGGCCTCAGGGAGGTGGCGCTAAGGCGGCCAAGCTGCTAGAGGACGCCAACATAATAGTTAACAAAAACCTGCTGCCCTATGACCCACCTGACGCGATAAAGGATCCGAGCGGGCTCCGGCTTGGCGTCCAGGAGATGACCAGATTCGGTATGAAGGAAGACAATATGAAGGATATAGCAAGGTTTATGAGGAGAGTTCTAATAGACAGGGAGGACCCAAGGAAGGTGGCTGAGGAGGTTAAGGAGTACAGAAAGGAGTATACGAGGGTTCATTACTGCTTCGACGTGGACACCATAGAGGATGGGAAGCTCTACCTGCTATACTAGGCCACGGGTCTCGGCAGCGCTGAGGCGGTGAGCAACGAAGATTGCGGGAGGCAAGTCCCCTTACCCTCATCCAGGCCCCGTGCCGCGGGGCTGTCCGGGGGGCGGCGCGCCGGTTGAATACTAGCCGTTACGCCCGAGTTTTAGGGTAGCGCCCCTTGTACAGGCCGCGCGCCTGGATAATAACTATCGGCAATGAGCTCCTTATAGGCAGGACTGTGAACACTAATGCAGCCACAATAGCCAGGGAGCTTACCCTACGCGGCGTGCTCGTGAAGCGTATAGTAGTCGTAGGGGATAGCATCGACGAGATAGCTACAGCTGTAAGAGAGGCCCTGGGGAGCGCTGACATAGTCGTGACCACGGGGGGCCTCGGGCCGACGGATGATGACATGACTATGGAGGCTGTTGCAGCCGCCATAGACGAGCCGCTAGTCCTAAACCCGGAGGCCCTGGAGATGGTTAAGAAGTTTTATGGGGAGAAGGGGCTACCCCTAACCAGGGAGAGGATAAAAATGGCCTATCTGCCTAGGGGGGCAGAGCCGCTCCCCAACCCGGTGGGCGCGGCTCCTGGCGCCTACATAATCTACTCTGGATCCCATATCATAATGCTGCCAGGCGTCCCCGCGGAGATGGAGGCAATGCTCCAGGAGGCTCTAAAGAAGCTTAAACCCTTCCTCCCAAGACTCTGCGTGGTCGAGGAGGGAATCACCATAAGAGGTGTGCCCGAGTCCACCCTGGCTCCGCTGCTCCGACGGGCCGCGAAGAGCTGCAGCGACTGTTACGTGAAGAGCCACCCTAAGGGCCACGAAGTAAGGGAGCCGGTAGTAGAGGTTAAGGTGCTAGCGTCAGCGCCCAACTGCGAAACAGCAAAATCTAGAGTGCGGAATATGCTGGGTAAACTGGAGGCCCTCCTTAATGCTACACATAGCCCAGGAAAGCGAGGCCTTTAAGAGGGGTGCCGCCATCATTAACGCCCTGCTTATCCCCCTGGCTGCTGCTGCAATCTACATAGCATACCTCGGCGCCACTAGGCAGAGTACAGCTCTACTCGTAGCGGGTATAACGCTGACCCTTGCATCCCCCTTCATAGCCTACCTGGCTGCACGCGCTACCCTGCTCCGGAGACTCTTTTAGAGAAGCCTACGGGGCGGCTAGATATGCCGTGTAGCCTCTAGCGCTAAAGATATACTTCAAGCTACCCGCTTCAAGTTAGTGTGGATAAAAGCTTGGGGGTATAGAGTGCCTTGGCAGGCACACAGGCGCAGGCAGTTAAGCAGAGTGGACAGAATGAGGCGAATGCCGAGGAGATAAAGAAGAAGGTCATAGAGGCACTTAGAACGGTGTACGACCCGGAAATACCTGTAAATGTCTACGATCTAGGGCTAGTGTATGACATTAAGTTCGAGGGTGGCAAGGTGAAGGTTAGGCTCGGCGTAACCGCCCCTGGGTGCCCGGTTACAGGCCAGATAGCACTCATGGCTGAGGAGGCCATTCGCCAGAACGTGCCCGAGGTTAAGGACGTCGAGGTCGAGCTTGATATAGAGACGCCCTGGGACCCGCGAAGGGTGACACCGGAGGGTCGCAAGCTTCTGCAGGAGCTCTTCGGCTATGACGTGGTGGAAGAGTGGATCAAGCGTTACGACGAAATGTATGGCGGCTCCCAGGAGGAAGGCGGGAAGAACGAGGATAGCTGAGCCACCGCCCAGGGGAGCGCGTCCCCCCTAACGCCGTATAGGGGATTGGAAGCCGCCGGCACTGATATCATGATTTATCCCGGCTCATTTATTCCGCCAGGCTCCCTGGGTGGGCATCCCCAGGGGCCGGGTGTGACAGAACAAAAGAGCAAAGGCTGGCATCCGACACCTTCGGTGGGGAGGGGACCACCAGAGCTGACCCGGCCCCTCCCTCTCGGCCCAACATTTCCCCTCTGAAAGACGCGGGGCAACGCCAATGGACCCTGCCTTAGCCTTTATAGAGATGGGGGTGGTGCTGTCTACAATGGGTGCCTATCAGGCTTGACGTGGAGCCTGCTCCGCTACCTCCGAGAGAGCCCGGATGTGCTCCGGGAGAGCCTGCGGAAGCGCTTCATGGATCCCTCTATGGTTGATAGGCTCCGCGGCCTGGACGAGCAATGGCGTAGGCTCAAGCGTACCGTCGACGAGATTAGGCATAAGCATAACGTGATTACACATAGCATAGCCAGGACTAAGGATCCAGAGGAGAGGAGGAAGCTGATAGAAGAGGCTAAAAGACTGCTAAAAGAGAGGGAGAGGCTCGAGGCAGAGCTTAAGCGGGTAGAGGAGGAGCGGGAGAGACTGCTTCTCTCGCTCCCCAACATAGTCCATGAATCCGTGCCTGTGGGCGAGTCGGATGAGTACAATATGCCCATAAGGTTCTGGGGGAGGCCCAAGGTCTACCGCGGCTTCCTTGACAGGTTCCGCGAGCAGACAGAAAAGTGGGGCTTCAAGGTAGACTACGAGGTTATTGACTGGAAGCCGGTAGGCCACGCGGATATGCTGGAAAGAGTACTTAAGCTAGGCAACACTGCAAAGGCCGCCGAGGTGGCTGGCTCCAGGTTCTACTACCTCTTTGACGACCTCGTCTGGCTGGACTTTGCCCTGCTCATGTACGCGATAGACAAGCTTACCTCAAAGGGCTATCGGCTGGTGCTCCCGCCCTACATGATAAGACACCGGATACTCATGGGGGTAATAGACATGGAGACGTTTAGGGACGCCATATACAAGGTTGAGGGCGAGGATCTCTACCTCATAGCTACGGCCGAGCACCCGCTGGCGGGCCTCTACTCAAACGAGGAGATAATGGAGGACGAGCTGCCAATAAAACTGGTCGGGGTAAGCCCATGCTTCCGCAAGGAGGCTGGCGCCGGCAATAGGGACCTCAAGGGTATATTCCGGGTACACCAGTTCCACAAGGTGGAGCAGTTCGTCTACGCGAAGCCCGAGGAGAGCTGGGATATACTCGAGGAACTCATACGCAATGCCGAGGAGCTATTCCAGGGTCTCGGAATACCCTACCGGGTAGTCAACGCGGCCTCCGGCGAGCTCGGAGCGCCCGCGGCGAAGAAGTATGATCTCGAGGCTTGGATGCCTGCTCAGGGCAGGTACCGGGAGATGGTCAGCGCAAGCAACACTACCGACTGGCAGAGCTATAGGCTCAACATAAGGCTTGTGAGGAGAAAGGGCATGGTTAGGGAGTATGTCCACACCCTAAACTCCACAGCTATAGCGTCAACGAGGACTATAACGGCAATACTGGAGAACTTCCAGGAGCCCGACGGCACTGTTGTCATACCGAAGGTGCTGCGCAAATACCTAGAGCCGTTCTCCAAGGCACCCAAGGAAGCAATATACCCTGCCGGGAAGCGGGAGTAGCCGCCCGACAGCATAATAGTGCGTGCCCGAACCCTTTCATACGTATTAGGGCCTCCTAATGGACTTGAAGAGCCGCATATTAAGCCTCGTAGAGGGGGCCCCGCGGGCTAACCAGGCGGCTTTCTACAGCGACCCCTACGTGTCAGCCCTAGTGGAGGAGCTCCACCGGCGGTGGAGTAGAGCAGGCCATAGAGGAGAGCCCATAGACTTCGCCACTAGGGAGGAGCTTATGAGGCTCTACGAGCTTGCTGAGTACTATGCATCCCTCCCCGAGTGGAAGGCCTACCGTATATTCATGGAGAGGCGTGGGGAGGCGGTAGGGCAGAGGAGTGGCAGAGACTAAGGGGGGCCCGGTGGGCCGAGGCGCAGGGACTATAGAGTTGGTGGGGTGTAGACTCTCCTTGCTTCTATTTGAGCGCTTCGTGCCGGAGAGGCTCTGGAGAAGGCTTAGGCCCGACGCGGTGGCGGTATGGAGCGACCCTGAGGTAAGGAGGAGGCTCTCATGGTACTACCGCGTGATGAGGGATGAGGCGCCGGCCAAGTTCATGATAGCCAGGAGTGTAGAGGTTGATGAGGACCCCTGGCGCCTCGACTATGAGGGGCTCCAGGATCTGAAAAAATCCGCGAGGAGGGTCTTCGAGAGCCTTCTCCGCGAGGCTCGGAGAGGGGAGCTAACCCTCGAGGCACTTAGGAAGGAGTTCCGCAGCAAGCCCAGGTATACACTGCTACACGTTGACGCTGTCCTGGCCTGGAGGCTTGCGAACCCCTGTAGGCTCTGCGAGAGGAGATGCATGATAGACAGGAGCAGGAGGATCGGAGCCTGCAGGCTCGACTCGAGGGTCTATGTGCATAGCTGGTTCCACCATCTAGGGGAGGAGGCACCCCTCGTCCCCAGCGGCACCATATTCTATGGAGGCTGCAACTTTACCTGCGTCTACTGCCAGAACCACGATGTTAGCCAGACTGCCGCCCGCAGGGGCGAGGCTATAAACGCTAGGAAACTAGCCTGGATCCAGAAGATGCTAAGAGTACACGGCGCTAGGAATATAAACCATGTTGGGGGCGAGCCTACGCCCAGCCTGCCGGTTATTGTAGAGTCTCTACTCCACCTGGATGTAAACGTGCCGCAGATATGGAACTCCAACATGTACATGACTCCGGAGGCTCTGGATATACTCGTGGATATAGTGGATCTCTGGCTCCCCGACTTCAAGTACGGCAATGACCGCTGCGCTATGAGGCTCTCGGCCGTCCCGCGCTACTTTGAGGTGGTTACCCGCAACCTACGGGCCGCGGTGGAGTGGGCTGACATGATAATAAGGCACCTGGTGCTGCCCTCGCATGTCGAGTGCTGCAGCATACCAGTGCTTAGGTGGATAGCCGAGAACCTGCCCCGGGACCGGGTGCTCGTCAATATAATGGACCAGTACCGGCCTGAGCACCTGGTGGCCCGGTATCCTCGACGCTGGCCCGAGATAGCCAGGACCCCCACGAGGGAGGAGATTGAGAGGGTCTACGAGTATGCCAGGAGGCTCGGCCTCGTCTTCGAGCCTGTCAGCTGAGGGGCTCCTCGCTACCTGAATAGAGTCGGGTGGGGCTATGGCTAAGCCCCGTAGGGTGCTGATCCTAGACGGCTATACCGATGAGCCGGCAGGCTTCGGCGTGCCGCCTTACATAGACGTTTACCCACGCTATATAGCCGGGGCCTTCTGGCTTGCAGACAAGACGACAGTCATACACTACATAACCGTGGACGAGGCTAGGAGGGATGTAGCCGGGTTCATAAGGAGGGCCAACACCTACGACACGGTGGTTGTCATAGCGGGTGCTGTCGTGCCTGGCAAGTACCTGGGCGGGGAGCCGATAAGGCTGGAGGAGCTGAAGCAGTGGTTCCGGCTAGTGGAGAAGCCCTTCAAGATCCTCGCAGGAGCGGCTGCGCGCTGGGGCATAGGGAACGAGGGCGGCACAGTAGCGGCCCTGCCTAGAGAGGTTAGAGACGCGTTTGACGTGATAGTCACCGGCGACCCGGAGGCCTACATGATAGACTACGCCCGCTACGGCCCAGAGAGGGCTGAGCCCTGGCGCATAATGACTGATATGAAGCTTGTTGGTGAGATAGCTGTAAAGGGTGCCCGGATAGCCGAACAACACCCGAACCACGGCTACAACCTGGTTGCAGAGATAGAGACGTACCGGAGCTGCAGCAGGTGGATAAGCGGCGGCTGTAGCTTCTGTGTTACAAAGCTCTACGGTAGGCCGAGGCAGAGGGAGCCCAGAGACGTAGTCCGGGAGGTGGAGGCGCTCTACCGGGCAGGTGTGAGGCACTTCAGGCTGGGCAGGCAGGCCGACATACTAGTCTACGGGAGCCCTGAGCTAGACCAGGAGGAGTGGCCTAAGCCCAGCCCAGAGGCGCTTGAGAGGCTGCTCCACGGGATAAGGGCTGCCGCACCCGGGCTAAAGACCCTCCACATAGACAACGTGAACCCAGGCACCATAGTGAGGCATGAGAAGGAGAGTATAGAGGCGCTCAAGACCATAATAAGGTACCACACACCTGGCGACGTAGCAGCGCTGGGAATAGAGACAGCCGACCCCAAAGTCGTGAAGGAGAACAACCTCAAGACGATGCCGGATGAGTCGCTCAAGGCTATAGAGATTATAAACAAGTATGGCTCGGCTAGGGGCTACAACGGGCTCCCCGAGCTACTGCCCGGGCTCAACTTCGTGCTCGGCCTCCGGGGGGAGACGGCTGAGACGTATAGGCTGAACGAGGAGTTTCTCAAGACTGTATACGAGCGGGGACTGCTGGTACGCCGTATAAATGTTAGGAAAGTGCTCGTGCTTCCAGGCACGTCCATGGCTAGTGTTGGGACGAGGCTTGTTGAGAGGCACCGCAGTCTAGCTAAGAGGTTCCAGCATATAGCTAACATATACTCGAGGCTCTTCCTGGAGAGGCTGCTTCCCCGAGGCTCGGTGCTGAGAGAAGTCTATATAGAGCGCTACGACTCGCACCGCGGGGTCACCTTCGCTAGGCAGGCTGGCAGCTACCCCGTAGTAGTGGAGATACCTTGCAGAATAGAGGGCAGGAAAGTTATCGATATAGCTGTATACGGTTACTCCGCCAGGAGCGTCCGAGGCCTCCCAGTGCCCCTCGACGCCAATAGGGCTAGCTTAACGCTCCTCTCCAAGCTCATCGGGAGGGCCAAAGCGGCGGAGGTTGCGAGGCGTCGCCCCTTCCGGGGAGACCATGAGCTTGGCAGGCTGCTTGGGGGCCAGATGCATCTTCTCTCCGTATCCGGCTTTGCATGCTAATGCGAATAGGACAATAGACGGTCAGTACCTGGCACTATGCTCACACGGCTAGCCCTTTTTATACAAGGGCTAATGGCTACCCAGCTCAGGATGTGGAGATGCCAGGGGGAAGGTGCTATGGCTCTCTCAACCAAGATCCCTCGGAACAACGCAGCTGGGTCTAATAAGCCTGATATCCTGGAGTCTCCTGCGATCTACGATGCTAGGAGCAAGGTAGTTGTGGTGGCTGGTAAGCGGATCCCGATAGGCGGCCCTATCCCGAAGCTCAAGGAGGGCGAGAAGTTCGTTGCCTACACCACTAGTATCTGCCCGTACTGCTCGAGGCTGCTGCCTGCGGTGATCTATGAGAAGGAGGGCAAGATATACATGCGTAAGACCTGCCCGACACATGGCACCATTGATGAGCTGTACTTCAGCGACGCCAGGATCTACCGCAAGTTCATGAAGTATGAGGAGGAGGGTGTCGGCGTAACTCCCCACGTGAAGCTGACAGCTCCCTGCCCCTATAACTGCGGCCTCTGCTCTAGGCACAAGAACCACACCGCTCTCGCCAACCTGGTAGTGACAAACCGCTGCGACCTGTCATGCTGGTACTGCTTCTTCTATGCGGAGAAGATGGGCTACGTCTACGAGCCAACGCTTGAACAGATACGCCACATGATACGCCAGTATAAGAAGGAGGGTGTATCAATGGCCGTTCAGATAACCGGCGGCGAGCCGACGCTGCGCGAGGACCTGGTGGATATAGTAAAGCTGCTCAAGGAGGAGGGTGTAACCCACATACAGCTAAACACTCACGGCATAACGTTCGCTAGGCTCTGGTTCGAGAAGGGCCTCGACGCGGCTGTTAAGTATACGAGGGAGCTACGTGAGGCTGGTGTAAACACCGTATACATGAGCTTTGACGGTGTAACGCCCAGGGCTAACCCGAAGAACCACTGGGAGGTCCCCTACACCCTCGAGGTGTTCCGCAAGGCTGGCATGACAAGCGTGGTGCTCGTGCCGACAGTCATAAGGACGATTAACGACCAGGAGTTGGGCGCCATAGTCAAGTTCGCGGCAAAGCATATAGACGTTGTACGCGGCGTCAACTTCCAGCCCGTGAGCCTCACCGGCCGCATGAAGAAGGAGGCGAGGCGCCGCTATAGGGTAACCATAGCCGACGTGCTGAAATGGGTGGAGGAGCAGACCGACGGCCAGATACCTGCCGACGCCTGGTTCCCCATACCGGTTGCGGCAAAGTTCGCCTACTTCATAGAGGCTCTCAGCGGCGAGCTAAAGGTATGCATGGGCAACCACCCCGCCTGCGGCTCCGCGACATACGTGTTCGTTGAGAGGGGCGGTGATGGGCTGCCCAAGCGCTTTGTACCGATAACAGAGTTCTTCGACGTCGAAGGCTTCATCGAGTATATGGAGCAGAAGACTGGAGAGCTGCGGAAGGATGCCGAGTCAAGCTTCAGCAAGTTTAGACGCGCTCTACGAATAGCATCCATAGTCAAGGATCTGCCGAAGTTCGTTGACCGCGAGAAACTACCTAAGAACCTTAACATAACAAAGCTGCTAACCAACGTGTTCCTTAAGAGGAGCTATGAGGCGCTGGGGGAGCTACACTACAAGATGCTATTCCTAGGCAACATGCACTTCATGGACCAGTACAACTACGATGTGGAGAGAGTTATGAGGTGCAACATCCACTACCTCTCGCCCGACGGCAGGGTGATACCATTCTGCACCTACAATGTGCTCAACGACATATACCGCGACCATATACTCAAGAAGTTCAGGATACCTATAGAGGAGTACGTAAAGAAGTATGGTAAGGACAAGGTAGGCCCCGACGTGAAGTATGTACGCAACATAAAGCTGCTGAAGAGTAACCCGATATACTATGAGGCCTACAGGGGCATAGTGCCCGACGAAATACTCTTCGGCAAGAAGAAGAACTAGAGGCGGAGCCTGGTCTAGACTCCATGCAGTTTTTTCAGGTTGAGTCTAATCTGCTGCGCCACTGTTGAAGCATCCATGTTCTTTACAGCTGCTATTACTTCGAGAACCTCCTCCACCATCAACGGGTTCAGCCGCATGCCCTTATACTCGTAGGGGCCGTCGCTCTCGGTCAACATTATCGAGAGTGGGGCATTCTCTACGACGGCACGATGCTTACGCTGGATCTTCACGGCGGGGTTTATTGATATCATATAGCCCGACGCCTCTATGTCCCTTATGAGATATATTGGGCCTGTGTACCAGTGGAACATAGCCTTTTCTATATCATATTTTACGAGAAGTTGGTAGACTTCCTCCCATGTGCCGGCAGTATGCAGGTTGAGCACTAGCTTGTAATCCCTTGCAGCCTCTAGGAATACTTTGAAGACCTCACGTTGAAGCTCAATGGTTTCTGGGACGAACTTGGTGTCTAAGCCTACCTCGCCTATGCATCTAACCCCGCTGCTCAATGCGATCTCTACTATTTTCCTAGCCTTCTCTACGCCCTCCTCACGGCTCTTCACATTCCATGGGTGAAGGCCTATGCAGGGAATCACGTTCGGCTTTGCTCTAGCTATTTCAAGTACCCTCCTGCTAGTCTCTATATCTTCCCCCACAGCCACGATGGTCATCCCACGTGATAGTATGGACTCCAGCTCCTCGTTGCCGAACTCGTATAGGTGGCAGTGCGCGTCTACAAGCGGCCTACTAGCCTGCATGGGCCCCAGCCTCCCGGGGTGTGAGGCCTTCTCTGCAGCCCTTGAACAGCTGGCTTGGGGCTAATATAGGGGGATGTGCCACGACGGGGGTGGGAGTGCTCTCGTGGGGCGATGAGGAGCATCCCGAACCAGGAGGCCCCGCCGATGATTATGTGGCGGCTGACTGAGCCCCTCAGCCCGTAAAAGAGTCATCACCTACTCAGCATAGGCGGCCACAAGCATCACCGGGCTAGAGATCGATAACCGCCACATCTCCACGTGCTGGGAGGGCCACGTTGATTACACGGGTTCTGCCCAATACAGCCTCCAGCCTCTTTGAGCGGTGAGCGTGGCCGTGGATAGCCAGGTCGGGTGCTGTTTCAAGCACCACCCTCTCCATTATCGTGCTCCCTAGCTCGGGCCATATTCTTGGATCCTCTCCTTCGAGTGTTAGGCGGGTCGGCGCATAATGCGTCACGAGTATAACCTTGTCCGCCTTGCCACGCAGCTCTCGGAGCGCGGCTGCAGCTCTCTCAGCTCTATGGCGGTAGATCGCCTCTATGCCTGGTATGTGCCTGCGCTGCCACCTGGTGGGCCTGTCTAGAACACCCCTGCTACCATATATGGCCAGCTTTATGTCCTCCTCGACCACTATGTAGGTGTCGTTGAGCCATACTACGGAGGGGTAGCGTCTAATAAACTCCTCCTCCCTGTCCATGTATTCCTCGTTACCGAAGACAGCCACTATTCTCGCGGAGGGGCAGCTCCTCCTCGAGGCCTCCACCACGGCCTCGAGCGCGCTAACCCTGCCACGGTCCACCATGTCACCTGCCCATATGAGAATGCCTGCTCTGCTGCACTCATCGCGGTGCTTTGCAAGTGCGGCCATGTACTGTAGCAGGTACCTTG
Organism: Pyrodictium occultum; assembly: GCF_001462395.1. Classification (NCBI taxonomy): domain Archaea; kingdom Thermoproteati; phylum Thermoproteota; class Thermoprotei; order Desulfurococcales; family Pyrodictiaceae; genus Pyrodictium; species Pyrodictium occultum. The sequence goes on along the minus strand of NZ_LNTB01000001.1, from coordinate 1,148,505 downwards.
GACTATGCACATCGCCGGCTGCCACAATGATCAAGGCTCCTGCTGCACCTCCTCCTTCCCCAGGAGAGCGGGAGGAGAGGGGCCAGAGAAAGGGCGCGGTGAATACGTCCCGGCCCTGCTCATCCCAGAGAGGCTCCAAGGGCGGAGCTGTTGCAGGGCCAGATTACCGGGAAGAGCACCCGGCGGGTGTAAAGACATTGCGCCTGCTCTAGAGGATGGTGCAGGGAGGAGGGTCAGCCAGGGTTCCGGCACTCATCACGGCGGGGCGTCAGCGACCCTCTTACACATCACGGTCCACGGGCAGCCGTGCGGCAAGGAGGACCGTCCAGCCTTCATAAAAGTCTCCTAGCTCGTGTTATTCTCCCTGGGAGTGCTGGGAGGATGAGGAGCTGAGGGCTGAGCCCCTGGAAGGGGGCTGTGAGGAGGCTGAGCTACGCTGAACCCTGCTGGAAGAGTGGCATACACGCTGCAGGGGAGGCGGAGCAGGCAATGAGCCCGGGAGGGATAGTTTCCATCCTCGGGCGGGGACTGAGAGTTTACATAACGCCGCCGCTACGGCGTGTGTCGATAAGCCTTGGCCTCGTGGCCGCCTACAACGCAGGCACAATACTCTATACGGAGGAGTCGCTGGCTCCTGTCGTATCCGCTGCTGCAGAGGCCGCAGGGCTCGGGGTCGAGGTGAGAGGCTGCAGTGAGGGCGGCGGGCCCGGAGGCGTCTTCCTCTGGTGTGCTCCCGGCAGCAGCCCTGTACTCGTTGCCGGCTATGAGCTGCGGCGCCCCTCCAGCTATGGATTGAGGAGGCTGGTGGTGAAGCGGATATCTCCAAACATCTATCTGCTAGAGCTGCCGGGGACGGGGCTTAAGGAGTATATCGAGATTAGGGGCCATCTCCCCGTGCCTACGAAGCCACCATGCATGCGAGACCCTCTAGAGGCGCTGGCATCGGTGTTCGGCGGGGCGCCCGCCCCTATTAGAGACGCTGTCGACGTGGTCTCCCACGCCATGGGGGTGAAGCGGGAGGAGGCAAGGAGGATGCTCCACGATCTAGCGGAGAAGGGCTGTATAGAGATAACCAGAGAGGGCATGGTTAAGGTGAGGGGGCCTCTATAGGCGGGGGTAAAAGAGGCCTATATAGGAGCGCTATTCTATGAGGATTGCAGGCCTCAGCGGAGTAACCTGGTTCAGCTTGCTCTCGGGGAGACGGCCTGCGGCCTCCTCCACATAGTAGACGCTGATCTCCCTTATCCTGGTCTTAGCCGATATATAATCTCTCATAGCCTCTATGGCGTACTTCTCGTCGAACACGTCGACACCCTCTATGAGCGAGAGCAGCTCCTCGTCTACGCTCTGTAACAGCTCGTAGAGCCTGCGGACCAGCCTAGCAGCCTCCTTGCCCGGAGCCCCCGCCTCTATGGCGGCGTGTATCGCGTCGCGAAGCTGGCTTCTTCTTGCGACGTGGGCTGCTACTATCCTGGCTATTCTCCAGCTGCTGGGACTGGCGACCGCTACGACTAGCCTCCTAGGCTCGCCCTTGTAGACCCTAAGAATTGACTTTACATCCTCGACTAGACGGTCCACATAGGCTACCATGAGCTCTGCCTGGAGGTCGCGTCTACTGGGGTCCGGAGAGGGCCACTTCTCCAATGAGACGAAGCTCTCCTTGCCAAGGATCTCGTGCCAGACCTCCTCTGCTATGTGAGGCGCTATTGGCGACAGCATCTTGGTCCAGGCCTCTATGTACTCGCGTAGTGCGGGCCCGGGCTCGCCGCCGCGGATTTCAAGATACTTGACCACATCATTGCTCATCTCGTAGAGCACTGTAACCGTCGCCGCCCTGGTCCTCAACTCCTCAAAGGCCTTGGTCACCTCCTCCACGCGGCGCTGGAGTATACTGCGGAGCCACCGGTCGGCAACCGTCTCCTCGCCGCCGGCCTCACGGGCCCGCTGGGCATAGCTCTCGAACCTGCGAAGCCTATCCATGACGCTCCTGGCCAGCTCGTCAGAGAAGTTTGCATCCTGCAGCAGCTCTGCAGCCGCGAGCAGCGTAGCCCGCACCGTGTCGGCTCCATAGACGCGCAGCGCTCTTCGCAGCGGTATTATGTTGCGGAGGCTCTTACTCATCTTCTTTCCTTCCAGCAGGACGAAGCCATTCACCACTATCTGTCTAGGCCACTTCTCCCTCGGGAAGATGGCAGCATGGTTGAATATGAAGAACGTTAGATGGTTCGGCACCAGGTCCCTACCGCTATGCCGCGAGTCCAGCGGATACCAGTAGTTAAACTCCCTACGGAGATCTTCAAGCACATCCCTACCAATGCCCGTCTTCTCGGAAACCTTGTCGGGGTCACCCTTGCCCAGCAGTACATAGTCCCAAAACCCTGTGGTTAGCTGCTCCGGCTTCAGGCCGTATCTCCTTATCTTGTGTATAACAGTGTAGAACGCCATGTATATTGTAGAGTCGCTTAGACTTTCTATGATCCAGCCCTTGCTCCACGGCAGCTCTGTGCCGAGGCCGCGGGTGCGGGCAGCCGCTCTCTCGTGGAGCCATTCTATAGTCTTGACGAACTCCTCCCTAACCTCGTCAGGGACTACCCTCATAGAGTTAAGTAGCTCGTAGGCAAGCTTCTTCCACTCGGGGTTCCCATAATCTATAAACCACTGGTCCTTCAGGACTTTGACCACTATCTCGTTTCCACATCTGCAGTAGACGGGGCGGTTCATTATCTCGTACATCCTGTCGCCGTAGCCTAGCGCTGCGAGCCATCTGGCAGCCGCGTCGCGGGCCTCCGGAACACTTCTCCCAGCGATCCAGGCCTTCACCGGTGCTATGGCAAAACTGCGGTAGGGCTCCGGCATATCCGGGTAAATGTAATTTAGTATATCCTCCCTGACTATGCCGCTATGATACTCATCGCTGTAGAGCTTCCTGGTGGCTTCATCAAGCAGCTTCCTCTGAAGCTGGCTCTTAATTCCCATCTTCTCTACTATATCCCTCGCCGGTATCTCACCGTATCCCTTAACCCTTATGAGGGGTATTGGCTCTAGCTCGGCGGGGTCGACTCCGAGCTTCTTTAGAGTGTCCAGCTTCTCCCTCTTCAGCTCCTCTAAGGCTACGTAGTCGTAAGGGGCGTGGGCTGGCACGCTCATTACTACTCCAGTGGCCGTGTTAGGATCGACGAAGTCCGCGGGGAGTATGGGCACCGCCCTGCCCGTTGCGGGGTTGCGTACGCGTCTTCCCAGAAGCTCCTCGCCGCGGAGCTTCCTCTCAACCACCACGTTATCGCGCTGGAACCTTAGCTTGAAGGCGGCCCTCTCGCTCACTACATAGCGTCTACCATCAATGGCTACTATTACGTAGTCTGCAGCAGGGTTTACCCATACATTGGTGACGCCGAACACTGTCTCTGGTCTAAGCGTTGCGGCAGGAAGGTAGAGGCCGTCCTCCAGCTCGAAGAGTATTAGTGTGAATTCCCCTATCTCCGGCTCCACGTCACCCTTGGTATCGTGCATGCCGACGGGCATGTTGTGTACTGGGCACCAGCCGACGGGGTGAGTGCCCTTCTTCAGCAGCCCTTTCTCCTTCAGCCTTGTGAACTGCCATACAATGAACTTTTTGAACTCCTCGTCTATTGTTGTGAACTCTCTTCTCCAGTCAATACTGTAGCCGGACTCTATCATCGCCTGCTTTGCGTCGCGGCTGAAGTATCTTGCGAGCGAGAGGGGGTCCTTAAGCTTGTCTATATCCTCTGGCGGCACGTCGTACACGTTTATCATTAGGTCTATGAGGTCCTTGTCGCCATTGGCTATAGCTTCTGCCATGGTTAGGATCGGTGTGCCGGTGAAGTGGAAGCCCATCGGGAACAGCACGTTGTAACCTCTCATCCGCATGAAGCGCGCGTACGCATCCGTTATGGTGTATGTTCTGCTATGCCCCAGATGCAGCGGGCTATTGGGATAGGGGAAGGCCGCGGTTATGAAGAACTTTGGCTTGCTCTCATCCGGGTCGGCCTCGAATATGCGGGACCTCAGCCATCTTTCCTGCCACTTACGCGCTATCTTGTAGAGCTTCTCAGCGAACTCGTTTATAGGCTCCCTCCTGGAGATTATCCTCGAAGCAATAGCTGACCCCCTCCCCGCAACTTGTCGTCCTCGCCGGCTACCCGGAGGGCCCAGTGGGCCTGGAGCTGGGGCGAGCCGGGCTGCGGCCATACCCGGGCCCGCAAATAAGGCTTCACCTAGCGCAGCTCGGCTGGCTTTGAAGCCCTAAGGGGCCCGTGCAGGGGTCTCCACATGTAGCCTGGAGCAGGGTAAGGGATAAGGTGGGAGCTGTGTAGGCCTTCCCAGGGATTATGGAGCGCTGGCCGGAGGCTGGCCCCCTCTTGGAGTATGTCAAGAAGACGATGAAGGAGATTGTAGTGTTCATAGACAAGGTTATAGACAGGCTGAAGCCGGAGCAGGTAAACAGTATGCTTGAGGTACTAGAGAGAGTGTACCGCGACGGGCACAAGGTACTGGTAATGGGTGCCGGCCGGAGCGGCCTAGTGGGACGCGCATTCGCTATGAGGCTCATGCATATGGGCTTCAACGTGTACGTGCTTGGAGAGAGTATAACCCCCAGTATAGGAGAGAACGATGCGGTTGTAGCTATATCCGGCTCGGGTAGGACGAAGCTAATAGTCACGGCGGCCGAGGCAGCCAAGAAGGTGGGTGCAGTCATAGTAGCTGTAACCAGTTACCCTGACAGCCCTCTGGGGCAGCTAGCAGACGTCGTGGTCGAGATACCTGGCCGCACCAAGATGGCACCTGATATAGACTACTTCGCACGCCAGATACTAGGCATACATGAACCCTTAGCACCGCTTGGCACGCTGTTCGAGGATACTGCACTGGTGTTCCTCGACGGCGTTGTAGTGGAGCTGATGCACCGCCTGGGCAAGAGCGAAGATGATCTCCGCGCTAAGCACGCGAATATCGAGCTATAGCCGCCGCGGGGTTCCAGAAGGGACGCATAGCGGGAGAAGCCCTTGGGTAATATGCCGGGAAGGGGGCGGAGGCCTCTACTGCCCGAAGGCAGGCTTATAAAGACCTTTGACCCCTGGGGGAGCAGTCTCTGCACATGCCCGGTTAAGTATTCTTTAAACCCATATACCGGATGCAGCCACTTCTGCCTCTATTGCTATGCGACCGCATACATAGGGGTTAGGAGGAGTACCCCGAAAAAGGACTACAGGGAGAGGCTCCTGAGGGATCTAGTAAGGATAGACCCCAGGTACCACATAGACATCTCGACGAGCAGCGACCCATACCCCCCGGAGGAGGAGAGGTACCGGCTGACCAGGTGGACGCTGGAGCAGCTGTTGCCCCGCGGGTTCCGTGTACTCATAATAACCAAGGGTGCGCTCGTGGCCAGGGACGCCAACATACTCTCCCAGGGGAACGCCGCGGTCACCATGACCATAACCACTATGGACCGCAGGCTCGCCGCTAGACTGGAGCCGGGCGCGCCGCCGCCGAGGGATAGGGTAAGGGCGCTCGAGAAGCTGAACGAGGCCGGGGTGCCGCTAGGGATCCGGCTCGACCCGGTTTTCCCAGGCCTCACCGACAGCGAGGAAATGATACAAGAGGTCTTGGAGGCTGCCAGGGCCGCTGAGGCAAGGTTCGTGGTTACATCGATCTACAAGGCTAGGCCCGACAACCTACGTAGGATGCTGGAGGCCTTCCCGGAGCTGGAAGAGGAGTACCGGAGGCTCTACCCTGCCGGGCGCAGGTGGATAAACGGCTACTGGTACGCGCCGCTAGAGGTGAGGGCTAGAATCGTTGAAAGAGTGAGGAGGATAGCCCTCCGCCTAGGAATGGAGTTCGCCACGTGCAGAGAGGGCATGCAGCACCTCCACACCGCGCCGACATGCGACGGCTCCCACCTGATACCCCTTAGGATAAGGCCCCGGGAGCCGCCGCGGTCCGGCAGGCTGGACGAGTGGCTATCCCCGCAACAGGCTGGAGAGGCCAGCGCTAAGCCTGCGGAGCTCAGCTAGAACGAGGCTCCGCGGCGGCCACTCCCTCGGCAAGCCGCCGAGCCTGGCCAGGCACTCCCTGCACACCCTTGCTACCGGTGTCACCTGGACAGAGCACTCATCGCAGACAGGGCGGCCGCAGATGCTGCAGCTCGCAACCGCCAGCCTGGCTCCGCATATGCTGCACGACGTCTCCCTGCAGACTATGCAGCGGTCGCCGGCCCAGTCTTCATCGCATACCCTGCGGCCGCACATGGGGCATACGTGGGCCGCCGGCGCCTCGCCGCAGACCTCGCAGAGGGTTCCCGCAGACCCGCTGCTACTCCTCTCCCTCTTGCTCCTCATCAGCTTCCTCCACCTCCTCTTCCTCCTCGCCCCTAGCCTCCTCCCCTATGCTCCGGCCACGGCGTACCTGGAGCGAGGCTATCACGGACTCGGCCAGCCTCTTAACCCTCTCAAGTTCGCTCTTCGTACTAGCATAGATGACTGCCTTGTAGCTGTCCAGACCATCCGGCTCTATAGCTATGACCGCATTGCCCTCAGCCATATGCATCTTTGTAGCGAACCTGCTAACCTTAGTAGCAGGCACTTCTACGTAGCCGCTATACTTCATACCATTCACTGGAGGCTTCTCAACGCTCTCAGCAACCATCCCGTAAGGCGCTGCGCTGCGCGTCCTCTGCCTGCCTCTTCTACGCCTCCCCCGCTGGATAGTGTATACCTCCTTGAGTAGTAGCCAGACGTCGCCATGCCTTATCAGCACCCTCAAATCGCCCCCCACCTTTAGTTGTAGCTTGACCTATAGTATTAAGGATGCCCACCAAGGATTATGAGTGCCACCCGAATAACGCAGCTACTCCGGCTCAAGAACTCCCAGGCGGTCGCCTATCACGCCCCTTCGGACGAGAGCCTCGTAAGTGCGCCATATGCGCTTTATAGTGACATGCCTGGTTTCGAACCCCTTCTCCTCAAGTATCCGCAGCACGTACTCGGGGAGCCCGTCAGGATGGCCGCTGAAGCTCCTAACCGCCTCTATCACAGCCTCCACCAAGTCGCGTGAGCTCGGGTAGGGCTTCATCCTCCTTCTACGCCTAGGAAGTATCTCCCGCTCAGCCTCCAGCACCTCCTTAAGTACATCCTCGGGCACGTAGTCCAGCTCGTCGCTCATCTCCGCCTCTCCTCGAGCAGGTGGAGAGATAATACGAGGCGCCTCCTTAGCCTGCCTCGGGAGGTTATGCCAACATCCTCGCCAGTGGCGCCGAGGCGGACGCGATAGTACTTCCTAAGCTGCCGTACTATCTTAGATGCACTGCCACGGTCTAGAAGCAGGAAGTCTACACCATCACCATACTCCACTATATCTACTATAGAGTTGGCGAGCTGCCTGCTAGACTCCAACAGTGGTGATAAAACCTTTGCCAGCTTTGCAGGCTTCTCACCCCTCACCTGGAGGAGGACGTTGTAATCGCCTCCGCGCGCGTCCTTACAAGCCGGGCATATGGTTGGCTTAGCCCTCACCTCAACGGTGTAGCTCACCCTTACCGCTCTATCGACACCCCGTAGCCTGGCGGAGAAGACCACCCTGTACATTGTACGCCAAGAGGGAGCTGTGAGAGGCTCCACGGACTCGAGGCGGAAGCTCTCAACCTCCTTAACGCAGGGCTCTACATGCTCGCTGAGGTGGCGTTCAAGAAATTTTGCCGAGGCCTCACCTAGCTCTCCCCCCTCGACCCATTTATACCCAATCCTGATAGACCCGCAGTACCTGCAGTAGTCGAATTCTAGCCGCTCGGGGACGCATAGGATCCTATGGGTTTCGATGAAGCACTCCAGGCAGAGGGGGCCTACACTCCCTCCCTCAACTAGCGGCCTGCCGCATCTTATACACACTAGCTGCATAGTGGCTTCCTCTCCCCGGGTTAACGGAGAAGACAAGCCCCCTAATCTGCCTCGGCCACCACCCCTCTAGGCCAGGGGATGACGAGATAAACCCGGTTTGAGGCCCGGGGGGCCGCTGCCTCCTGGGGCGGTGAAGAATCCTAGTCCAGCGGACCCCTTCCCATGGAGCAGGACCCTGGGGCCGAGTGTTACCAGCCCCGTAGAGCTATCCCTACGGCATTACCTCAGCCATTTATCCTCGGGGAGGGCCTCGTGTCCACAGCTGGAACGGATCTCCAAGCCACATCGCTCGGGCAGCTGCCCAGGAGTATAGACACAAGCCAGGAAGCTACGAGCCTGGCGCGGGACATAGCCGTGGTGGCCTCCATAAGCTCAGCCCTCGACGGGCTTGGCATACCCTGCACCGAGTGCAGGGACCATTTCTACACGCTGATTGCCAATTATTCCCGGCACGTCGACGCCGAGTATACCGAGAACACCGCGGTACTGGCATCGATGAAGAAGAGGGATGCTGCACATCTCGTGGACGCCTGGGGGGAGGAGCACTTCGCGGCAGCACTGGAGTACCTAGCCTCGGACACATGTGACGTGGAGATGCTTAGAGAGATGTTTGAAGATATACTGGAGGCGCTGGAATTCAGTAGAGAGGCCGCCGAAGAGCTTAGGGGCAGAGCCGCTAGGGCCGGCTGCAGGGAGCTGCGCGGGTTAATCCTTACAGCACTAATAGTGCCGCCGAGGGGCTAGGCCGTGGGGTATGCCAGGCTGGACCTCGTCTACGTAGTCAGCAAGCTCGCCGAGGCAGCTATAAGAAGGGCCACAGGGCTTAGTTATAGTCTCAGCGATGTGCCTTCAAGCCTCCAGGAGGTGGGCAAGGAGATAGTGGAGAGGGTGGCCGAGCAACTCATAATCGACGATGGGGAGACTCTCCGCTGCAGGATATGCGGCAGAGGGCCATTTACCCGGAAGGGCCTCTACCTCCACATAAGGAGGGTTCACCTGGACAGCATATACGACATGGTTAGAAGCGAGCTGGAAGCCTATCTCTGGAGGCTGAAGAACACCTAGGGAGGACATGTGGAAGGGTCTGTAGGGGTGGAGCCCGCTCATCGCCTCCTAGGCTCCAGAGGATCCGGGCTCGCCACTGGAGTCTTTCTTCACCCCCGCCAGCATGTCTCTAGACACAAGTCTTACGCCGCGATCGGTCTCTAGTATAACTCCCCACACTCCCTCCGGGAGCTCAATCCTCCCTAGAGATATGTAGAGCTCCCCGGGAGGCTTCACGGCGGGGAGGGGCTGGAGCGGCCGGCTCCCCCTGAGCTCCTCCTCTATAACGCGCACCACTATGAGGCGGGCTGGACGCGGGAACAACACCGTTCCCACAACAGTGGCGAACACTGACGCCTCGACTTCCTCTCCACGCTTGTTATACCTCACCACCTCCACTACGTAGCCTGGCGTGTTAGCGTATCTTTCGCGTAGATCGCTTACCGCGTCGAGAACCTCAGCGCTACCAAGCTCTATCTCCTTCTCTAGCCTAAGCAGTGTTAGCCGTACACCAGCTATACTGGCGTCAAACGCATGGTATAGCCGGGCCACAGTACCTGCTCTACCCATGTCAGCCCCCCGGGTCGGAGTACGGCATATCACAGCCTCTGGTAATAGATGCCCTGGAGCCTCAGGCTAGTATCTATAGGGGCGGCCTGCCACCGGCTACACCGGCGGCCCCGTGAAGACGAACCTCCATGCCAACCTACGGCGGGTCTGAAGAAAAGGTGCCTTCCCGGTGAAGAATCAGCCGGGCCTTGAGGGCCGCCGCCTACTTCTTGTAGCCTATCTTTCTCAGGAAGGCTCTTCTCTCTGCACGATCCTCCTCTGTTTCAACCCCTACCGGGGTATAGCCATCCACTACCCCTATGACCCCCCTTCCTTGGCTCGTCTCCGCGACGAGGACCTGGAGTGGGTTAGCAGTGGCGGCGAATATCGTGACTACCTCCTGCACGTTCTTTATGGCATTAAGCACGTTTATGGGCCACGCGTCCTTAATGTATATGACGAACACGTGGCCTGCAGCTATTCTCCTAGCGGCCTCTATCGCCAGCTTCTCAAGCCCCTCATCGTTGCCTTCGTAGCGTATTAGCCTCTTCTGGCTGGCCTCGCAGAATGCCAGCCCAAACTTTATCCCGGGGGCACTGGTTACAAGGGCCTCGTACAAGTCCTCAACGGTCTTTATGAAGTGGGCCTGGCCCACTATTACATTGGTCCCCTCCGGCACAGGTATGTCCACGACATGTATCCGGGGGCTCTCGCCGGTAGCAGGCAAGGGGGATGCCGCACCCCCGATACCCTATCCAGTAAGGAGCGGCTTGAAGAGCTATAATGGCCCCTGGCCAGGAAGGAGGGTATGAAGCCGCTCCGAATGCCGAAGAGTAGATTATTTAGAGTACTTACGAGTTCTATAACCAACGGTATTCTGGGGAACGCGTATGGCTCTGCAGCAGCGTAGGCGGCTGGACTTCCTCCGACACATAGTGAATAGGATACTAGCCGAGTCTAATGCTCCCAGGCAGCTGTTGGATGATATACGTCGAGCAGTAGGTAGCGCCGAGGACAAGTACAAGTTCAACGCGTTTGGGGGCGATGTGAAGAGACTCGCAGACTACCTGCGCAGCCGCGACTTCGACGATTTGATAACCATTGCACGCTCCGACCGCAGCGGCCAGGGGCTAGAGCTGCTCCGGCGGATACTGGAGGAGGCGCGGAAAGTCTACAGTGACATACCAGAGGTCGTCGATGCTATTGATGCAAGGCTCAGGGAGCTAGAGGCTGGAGGGAAGAAGGGGGAGGACAAACTGGACACGCTCTACTCCATTCTGAAGGATCTCGAAAAGCTTGGTGCTAAAATCGAGAAGGATGAGAAGGGGAGGAAGCTGCTTGTAAAGCTCCCCGGCGATAAGCTAAGTGCAACCATAAGCTATGACGAGAAGATGAACACGTACAGGCTGGAGCTGGTAGTGAAGGAGAGTGCAGAGTTCTTAACTCCAAGCGAGGTACACGCACATCTAAAGAGGGTTATGGAGACTATAGGCTCCGGGTAGAGCTTTCCAGCCGCTTCTCAAAATCATAGCAGCGCTGTAATGCCTTTTACCAGGTAGTGTGGCCCGCGGAGCCTGCCTTCAAGCCATGTCTTTATCAAGTCTTCGGGCGCCTTGCTGAGAATTCTCTCCACGCCCATTTTACCCAGCGCGGAGGCCGCGAGCAGCATGAGCGAGTGGGTCCTAGACTCTATTGAAAGGCTTCTTACCCCCTCCCTGTACCTCCTCGCGTCCAGAAACGGCCTGCCATCATCGTCTAGCGATACCGCATCGGCAAGAGCTCTTGCCGAGAGGACTGCCGGGCGTATTCCCTCCCCTCCAAGACTCATCACTAGGCCCGCCGCCTCACCCGTCTTCACTACACCGCTTCTCGTGAGGAGCTCTATGCGTGGAAAGACTGTCACCAGCGAGTAGGCCTCTCCACGTAGCTTCGGCAGCTGGCCGAGAGCCTTGGATACGAGCTTCACCGATACTTCTCTCGGGTTTTTCACGTCCATAAAGCCTCCGCCTATGTTGAGCATATGGCCGTGAGGGAACACCCACGCGAGGCCAAGTCTCCCCGGCAGGAAGATGAGGTATACAGACTCGCCATCGATGCCCGGATTGTCTGCATAGGCTCTCCAAACGGGTATCTTCACCCCCTTGGAGGAGAATGGGCCCCGTGCATCGGCTACGAGGCTGTGGCTATCCAGGAGGCTCTCGGGATCCACAGGCTTGCTCACCACGTTGAGCCGGCTACGTAGGCCATCTATCCAGCGGCTCTTATCTATCGTGTACCATACTGGCCTCTTAGACTCGTATACTCTCACAACCTCAGCATCAACCATGAATATAAACCTCTTGATGACATTGAGGATCCTAGGCTTTTCAACCGCCTCGGGCCAGTCCTGGTCGAGCAGTCCCGCAGGCACTGCTTCACCGCATGGCTTCCGGTAGGAAGGAGTAATGTCATAGACTACGGTGCTTATGCCCTTAGCCTGGAGTAGCGTAGCCAGCACTGAGCCTGCAACACCGGCCCCTACTACCGCCACTTCTCCCCTAGGCCTCTGCAAAGGACTGCAGCCCCTGTGCCCCGCGCAGCAACCGGCTGCGCAGGCTAGAATAACATGTGTCTCCTCCGCAACATAATTAAGCCGCCGTGGGTAGGGATTTAAAATGATGCAGATACGGCATGGCACAATTAGGCGAGGTGTGAGCCATTTTTAACATTGGTGCCGCCCCCGGCGCCGTGGCGCCGGGCCAGTAGCGGGGTGCATAGCCTTGGCGGGCACACGCATATCCAACGAGGAGCTCGATAAGATTCTCAGCCAGGCGGAGGAGAAGGAGCGCAAGGACCCTAAGAAGAGATGGATAGCACGTATGATACGCAGCGCCAAACAGTATCATAAAATGTGCCCCTACTATGATAAGCGTACAGGCAAGTGCTTCCTCAAGCTCGGCGAGAAGTGTGAGCGTGACGGCAAGTTCGACGGCTGCCCGGTGTTCATAGAATGGCTGTCCCGGAAGTACGACGAGCTAAAGGCCAAGGGCAGGCCCCTGCCCATGGACTTCCTAGACCTCACTTTATCCGTCTAAATACGGTCTATAGCTGTTCACGAGCCTTGAACCATCTAAATTTTTAGCTTATGAATATAGCCCTGCAAAATACGTAGCAGCTAGCAAAGCCGTTGCCGCCGTGATGCTTGTGGCAAGCATCGCCGATGACCTGCTCCTCCTCTCCTCGAGGACTGCATTGGGCAGCGTGAGTAGGGCTATGAGTCTGAGCGGCAGAGGGGCCGGCGCAACTATCGCAGCCATGTTAAATATGTAGGGAGCATATAGCACAGCCATCCTCCTAACCCCCTGGATCTCGTCCTCTATGAACACTGAGGGCGATGGCAACATTCCATCAGTATCTATGCTGAAGCGTGCGCTGTAGCCTAGTAACCTGGCCGCCGCGTAGTGGAGCAGCTCGTGCATGGTCATGTAGGCTGCCGCCCAGAAGGCTAGGCTTAGGTAGCCGGCTACCAGCGGCTGCATCGGAGGCCCCGGGTTAGGCTGCTCTACTACAACCACCTCTTCTCAAAAGAGTTACCATGAAAGTTTTGCCAGACCACATGGAGCCATAGATGGATAAGATGGGTGAAACTTCTCCTGGGAAAACATAAGCCTATACGTAGTATGCGTAGTACCTACCCTCCTCGTCGCTTTCTACTATACCCTCCTCCGCGAGCCTGTTTAACGCGTAGCGTATCTTGTCCTCGCTAGCCAGGCCAGAGAGGATTGAGTGCAGCTCACGTACGGTCATAGGCCTTTCACGTAGGAGCCGGAGGATAATGTCTCTCAACTGATCCTCGTTGGGAGCGACAACTACAACCACCTCATCGTCCTCGTAGAGCTTATGGAGAACTATGTCCTTGTTGTACACATAGGTCTCTCTACCACTAGAGCTGTCGTTGAAGTTGTTCTGCTTGGGGCTGGCCGGCACGGCTCCACTCCTCCGGGGCTTATAACCAGGAGCCCACACCCTTATATAGGGGTTAGTCTTTGAGCATCTAGAATTACTCAAGACGCGTATGACTGATAGATGCCCCGCGTTATTATCGCCCCTAACTCCTCTCCACCATATTAACTCCGGGATAGCTTGCACCTAGGGGCTGGAGGCTTCATGGGATTTAGGCTTAGGGCTGAGCTGCTAGGCCTATGCGCGCAGCTGGAAGCGCTCTCTAACAGCCTTGAGCGCTACCGCGCCAGCTACTCGGCCAAGCTCTCTGAGCTTAAGGAGAGGCCCGGCACGGAGGGGATGAAGGCTACTTTATCCCGTGTCCTGGATGAGCTGGAAGCCGTGGCAGACGTGGTCAATAGAATCAGATCGCTAGCGTGCAGCGGCGAGCCAGGGCTCCAGACACTTGTGCGCGCCTACCACATAGCAGACCAAGCCTACTACAAGATGGTGGCCGGGCACGGTGCCTCCGTACCTGCCAGCATAAGGTCGGCGTTCTACGAGATTTATAGAACCCTGAAGAGTATAGCGCTCTAGCCGGCGCGGGGTCAACGGCCTAAAGCGTCGCCATCGCCCTCCAAGTCCGTAGAGGCCTTTACCTATCATCCCCCGGTGAGGGCTAAGCCCTGGAGTAAGCTTGATTATATAGGTTTCAGCGGTCTCCAGCGGGCAAAAGACGGGGACAAGGCATTGCAGTTGATTGAGGCTGTGCGCACCAGCCTGAGGGCGGCCAAGGTCCCCGGCCAAGTAGCTGCTAAAGCCATAGCTATTGTCGAAGAAGCCCTGGAGACATACGGTGTAAAGAACACCAAGGAGATGTACGAGCTGCCGGACTGGAATCTCTGGCTCATACTCGTAAAGTCCATAGTGTCACCACTAACCAAGATGCTTAGAAGAGAGGGCTACTGCCACGCCAACAGCTACCTCATAGGCGGCCTGATGGCGCTTGACGAGAGGGCTGCCTCAATGCTACGCGAGTGGGTCAGGGCTAAATGCGGGGCAGGCAGCGATCCATGCTGCAAGAACCCCAAGTGCTGCAACATACTGTAGCACCGCAGCCCTGCTGGCATGGGCAAGGGCCCTCTAGAACGTTAACCCTCGGGCTTTCCACCAGGTGGAGCCTGGGCGAGGAGACGCTTGCCGGAGAGGCTTGACCTGGCTAATGTGCCTCTAAGGCCGGCCTCGAGAAGGGAGATACTGCTCCTGGAGACCGGCCTGATCGTCGGTACGCTCTACCGCCCCGACATAATGGAGCTGATAAGAGACCCCCTAGAGAGGGCGACATGGCTTGACAGCCTCGCTGTGGCGGCGGCCGCTCTAGCCCGCGAGAAGGCTGGATACACTGTGAGCCAGATAGCCGAGGAGCTTGGGAGGAGTGAGACCACGATAAGAGCCCACCTGAGCGGGAAGACCAAGGCCGGCAAGATAGTCAGGGAGACCTATGAGATTCTCGCCAGGGGGCAGCTAGAGCTCGTGATACCCTTCACGCTGCCGGCCTGCAGCGAGGCCGAGGAGGAGCTGAAGCGGCTCAAGGAGGAGAACGAGAAGCTGCGGAGGGAGCTGGAGAAGTGCAGCGAGGTGGACGAGGTCAGGAGGCAGCTCGAGGAGATAAGGAGCCGGCTCGAGGAACTCGAGGGCGAGAAGAGGGAAATGGAGAAAGAGCTGGAGAGGTGTAGGGGGCAGGCCAGCCTACTCGAGGAGGCGCGCAAGCTCCTCTGCAGAGCAGGGTGAAGGCCTACTACCGCGGGGAGGGGGCCTGGCGTGCCGTGTCCCTGGTACCGCAACGGCATGTGTACATCACCTAAGCTGTCGAGGCCCACTGCCGCTGTCACCTCTCCCTCAAGGTGCCAGGGGAGCGAGGCTGAGTACAGGGCATGCCAGTTCTATGTCGACCCGGACAAGGGACAGAGGAGGCGCACCGGCCTGGAGGCCGGGTTAAGACCCGCCATAGCTGATCAGCTGAAGCCGTACCCGCCCATACACCTGCTTACCTCGAGGCCGCAGCAGCGCTGCCCCTTCATGAGGGTCTACGAGTACAGTGGGGGCTACCTGGCCCAGTGCCGCGTACTCAATAGGCTACTGACGAGGAGCGAGGCCGAGAAGTGCGAGAAATACTGGCAGTCGTGCCCCTTCTACAAGGTTGGTGTTCAGCAGAAGGCTGCTGAAGCCTAGTCAGCCAGGGTTACAGGAGGGAGGGGGAACCCGGCAACCCCGACTCCAGCCGCACCGGCCACGGCCAGTATGTAGTCCGCCAGTTTCTCCGGGTCAGCCTTTATGGAGGGTATGTACACCTCAACATTGTTGGCTAGCACTACCGGCTCGAAGAGCCCCTCGGAGTCGAGTACCGGCACCGGGACCTCTACATAGTCGACCGCGAGGCCCAGCTCGCGGAGGGCCTCCACCGCTAGCCTAGCGTTGTCGCGCACCCCCTTACTAACCGGGCCGAAGCCGTGTATCACAGCTATTTCGAGCACCTGGTACAAGTGCAGACCCCGCGGCTCAAGCTACACAGACTGGGAGCGCTGGTTAGGCTGAGGCCCAAGTAATACATATAAGACTAGCCACGCTGTGCTGGTGTGATACTCCATATAAACTGTGCCGGTCTAAAAAACCTCCAATAGGGTGTTGTGCCGATGAGCAGCCTAGAGAAGCTCACGGTGGACAAGAGGACGCTCAAACGCATAATACGCGAGCTTAAAAAGTGGAAGGCGCCGGCAACGGTGCTGCTGAGCCTATACATACCCCCGGGTAGGCCGATAAGTGACGTAGCTAGCCTGTTGAGGACGGAGTACTCTATAACAGACAACATAAAGCTGAAGAGGACCAGGGACGCCGTCCAACGCGCGCTATCATCAGCCATGGATAGGCTGAGCAGGATGCAGAAGGTGCCTCCCAACGGCCTGGTACTCTTCTGCGGCGAGGACATGGAGACCCACGACTTCATCTGCCTAATGTTCTCGCCGCCCGAGCCGGTGCCAGTGTTCTTCTACCGCACCGACAAGTGGTTCCACACGGAGTTCCTAGAGGAGATGGTAGAGCATGAGGAGACGTTTGGCCTAGTCATAGTGGAGAGGGACCAGGCTACCATAGGCCTGCTCAAGGGTAGTAGGATCCAGGTGCTGGAGGAACTGGAGGGCTACGTACCCGGCAAACACCATAAGGGCGGGCAGAGCCAGAGGCGATTTGACCGCCAGATAGAGCAGTTCGTAAAGGGCTTCTATAAGGAGGTCGCCGAGGCTATGAATAAGCACTTCCTCCCGCTCATAGAGAAGAACGCGTTGAAGGCCATAATCGTAGGCGGCCCGGGCTATGCTAAGCAGGACTTCCTAGAAGAGGCTAAGGAGTTCCTAGACTACAGGATTAGGCAGAAGATAGCCAGCGAGCTGATAGACGTCGCCTATCAGGGTCCTGCAGGGCTCAGAGAGCTTTCAATAAAGGCCTCAGATATAATAGCTAAGAACAAGTACGCTGAGCTTGTGAAGGCTATAGAGGAGTTCAAGCGCCACCTTGTAAGGGATGATGGACTTGCTGTCTACGGAGACAAGATGGTTAGGCAAGCCCTAGAGATGGGAGCCCTTAAGTTCATAATACTCGATGAGGACCGGGAGGACGCCGAGGCGCTGGCCGAGGAGGCTAAGAAGTACGGTACAGAGGTTTACTTCCTCTCGGACGGTGTACCGGAGGCAGAGTGGATAAAGAAGACGTTCAAGGGCCTGGTAGGGGTGCTAAGGTTCAAGATAGCTTAGGGCCCTAGCGCCCACAGAGCCTTAACCCCCTTTTGCAAGGCTTCCCACCCATAGCTCCTCAGGGACTGTTTGCCCCCCCTTCCCGGGGCGCGTGGAGAGGAGCATCGATGGGGCGACGTATACCTCCGCAGCTATGCACCAGGTGTAAGGGCTATAAGAAGCTCTGCGGGCTCCCAGTATGCCCCATCCTGGAGAAGTTCAGGTTCCAGGCGGAGGCGGTGGCGAGGATAAGGGGTGGGAGGGAGATAGAGGGCAGCACTCCCCCCAGCATAGTGGTCGGCGAGGCCGGGTACCCGAGAGTCCCGCTCCTCTACAACATCCCGCCCGGGGTCCGCGGGGAGGAGGCCCAGCTCTATGATGCTCCCGATCTCTGGAGGGAGAAGCTTCCAAGCCTCCGCGAGCTCCTCCAGCTCCGCTCGAGCCTGGTATCTACCATAACGCGTGTGGACGCTCGGGCCCCCTGGAGGCTCTACGAGAAGGAGATATCAATAGCAGCGGTATCGGAGAGACCCGTCGACAGCCGGGCCATGCTCTCGAAGCCCCCGCTGCCGGGCCTCCGCTTTGACGGCATGCTGGCACCGCAGGGGCCGAGCGCGCCGGCCGAGAAGATAGAGGTTGAAGAGTCTCCAAGGCCGCCAAGGAAGCTCGAGAAACTTGTCTGGGACGACGCGAGGAGCACAGACGCTATAATAGAGCTATACCGTAGCGGCATTGATGTGTACCTGCTCACGCGCGCCCTCTCCCTAGGGCTGCTTGGAAGGATTCGCAGCAGGAGGCTTGTCCCAACCCGCTGGGCTATAACAGCGGTGGACCAGACTATATCAAACAACCTACTCCATGCGGTTAGGAGCTACGACACCATAGGGCAGGTGGAAGTCTACCACGGCGGATACCTGGGCAACTACTTCACAGTCATACTGGTGCCGGGGAGTTACGAGGCAGAGATGATAGAGGTATGGCACCCCTTGACCCCCTGGACCCAGGCGGCAAGGAGCCCCGTGGTCTACCGCATAGTCGAGCACCCGAGCCTCAGAATGGAGCCCCTTGACGGAGGGTACATAGCGGCCAGGCTTGCCGTGGCGGAGCACCTGTACCGCAGGAGGAGACAAGCCAAAGCCATCATACTAAGGGAGATAACGCGCGACTACTACGCCCCCATAGGCAACTGGCACATACGGGAGACGGTGAGGCGCATACTGGCCTCGAAGCCCGTAGCCGTCTACAGCGACCTAGGCCATGCACTGGAAGAGGCTGCCCGGCTGGCGAAATCCCTGGAGGCTGCTGAGGAGGTCAGGCGCTCAAAACTGGCGGGAAAGCTTAGGAGCTCGGCAGCACTGGACGCTTTCCTAAAGAAATAGCCAGCCTAGCCACCGTTTAAGAGGAAGCCACTACTTAACCCCTCCTCATGGCCTACAGTGACGAGTAAGAGGGGGGTAGAACGTATGCCCCAGCTCTCAACAGGCCTTGTCATAGCCGGTGCCTACGCCGACAAGCTGCGCAGGGTGTTGTTCGCCCAGCTTAGGAACGATATCAAGAGCGGCAAGATAGACTCAAAGCAGGTGGCCCGCCGCGCCGGCGAGCTGAACCGCCTCCTCTTCGAGATACTCGTCAACAAGCTCCATATAGACAAGGGTGATGCTGTGCGGATACGCGTAGAGTACGAGGTAAGGGATGGAGACATAGAGTGGAAGCTCGACACGCTCCAGATGGAGGCCTTCAGGAGGATACCCGACGAGGAGGTACGGAAAGCCGTGCTAGAGGTGATAGAGAAGGCTGAGCACGTACTAGCCAGGCCAGAGACCGAGGAGGAGAGAGCCTGGACAACTACAACGGAGGCGGAGGTGGAGCGCCAGATACGGGAAGCCGCTAGGCGCGCCGCCAGGCCCGCAGCCCAGCCGCCGGTACAGGTTAGCGAGGCAGTAGTATACGGGAGCACTAGGAGCGGAGAGCACCTGGCCATACTGAAGGACCCTGCCGGAGAGAACGTAGGCCTAGCTGTTATGAAGGAGGATGACGGGCGAACACGCATCCTAGTAATCCTCGTCCCGGGCAGGAAAGCCTACCGTGCCGAAACCACAGTAGACATGCCCGTCAGCGACCTGGAAAAGCAGCCGGAGAAGATAGTAGAGGCAATCCGGAGCATGGGCTTCACAGAGGTCTCGAGAGGGGATGCAGAGAAGGTAATCAAGGAAAAGATGGAGGAGATAATATAGCGTCCCTCGGCTCAGCGAGGTCTCCACTCCACATCCACACTACTCGGCTCAAATCAGCCTCATCACCGCCGAGGGCTACACCGCTCCAGGACAGGGGCCAGAGAGCACCTTTTATATGACTGTAATACCCCCTCCAACAGCCTATACGGTGGATCCCCGGGCATGGATAAGCCCCTGGGGCTTGTCGGGGAGGATGGTAGCGTTGACTACGGACTCGCACTCAAAATCACGGCCCCGGCCTCAAGGGATGAGTACCTGAAGAGGGCCATTCTCAGCTTCGCTGTCAGGGAGTTCAGGGACGGCTTGAGGAGGATGCCCGGCCTCAGCTTCTCCGGCGTCACATTGAGGTGGGACGCGACTTCGAGAGCATCCTGAGGGAGCGTAAGGGGCGCAGGAGGGTCAGGGATCCCGCCACACTCAAGTACTACAGGAGCCTGTTCACGAAATACCTGGAGGGCAGGGAGCTCTCAGAGGACCTGGTCGACTATGTTGTGAGCCACCCGAATAGGTGGCTCCGGAACGTATTCAGGCACTACGTCCAATACCTCTACTACAGGAGGAGGATCAGCCCCGAAGCATTCGGGTGGCTAACGGAGGCGGTGCCCTCCCGGGGGTACAGGCTGGACGTCAAGCCGTACCCCATAAGCCTCGAGGACGTTAGGAGGACCCTAGAACTCCTGGGGGAGAACCACCCGGTCTACTACACCGTCTACAGGGTCATGATCGAGTCAGGGGCCAGGTACACGCACGTGCTGAGGATGATTGAGTCCTGGGATCCTGGCGGGACCGTGGAGATACCGGGAGTTGGGGTCACAACCGAGAGGCTGGTGTGCCCCGGCGATAAAGGGTTCTGCAGGTACTACATGGGCCTCAGGGGCTCGGCCAAGCAGTGCGAGTGGATATACTTCTCTAGGGAGACCCTTGAGCTGCTGATGCGGGTAGCCCCTAGGAGGGTTGGCAGGCACCAGCCCAGAAGGTACGCGGTGAGGCACGGCCTAGTACTGCCCAAGTACATGAGGAAGGTTGCATGGAGGCTCATGGTTAAAACTGTGGGGAGGGAGGCCGCGAGGTTCATGCAGAGCAGGTTTGGGGAGCTGAGGGTGAGCGAGGCGAGGTACGAAGACCTCCTAGGGGAGGCAGACCAGGCATACCCCAAATACCTGGAGCACCTGGCTGAGGTGGGCCTCACTTAACCGCCTGGCAACATCGGGAACGCTGTGGGGGCCTGTCTTGCCCGTGCCGCGCGTGCCCTTAAAGGACTTGGGCTTCGCAATTCTCCTGCTGGCACTGATACCCTCCCTAATATTATACAGCCTAGGCTTACATGACGGACTCATCGCCACGCTCATATACTTCCAGCTGGTCACTATATGGATTCAGGCGGAGATCTCGCTCAGACAGCAGGAGCTAGCAGAGCTCCAAGCAACGCCGATAACAGTCCTACATTACTCCTCCTCTCGCGGATTTCTTCACGCTAAACCCTCAGAAGCTACTAAGCATATTCCACTTACCGTGCAAAACTAAGCAATGGCCTGCATTGGAGCTTCTTGCAGTCTTTGACACCATTTTCCGCGGGTGCAACACCGTTTTTGAGCCAATAACAGAGAGCAAAGCGTCTTTTTAGGGCTTTTCAACATTATACCTGATAGAAGCACGGCAGGAAAAGAGTCAGAGGATCGCGCTCAAAATAATATCTCGTGCCAGTCCGCGACATGACTCAGATTCACGGCCCCGAGGAATTTAAGAGGGCTGGCCTGGGCGGGGTGAATGAACCTTTATTAGCCGTGTGTGCGTAGTGTGTTTCTGTGGAGTTTGGTGTGCTATGAGCGAGCAGAGGAGGGGGAGGGTTAAGAGGGTTCAGGTCACCTTTACGCGGGAGCAGTGGGAGCTTATAGAGATGCTTCGTGGCGTGATGGGTAGCGACGATGCTGAGCTTGTCAGGAATATAGTGCTGTCGTGGCTGTCGGAGAAGTCGATTGTGGCGTCTAAGGTTAAGAGGGAGATGGGAGGTGGTGAAGTGTGAAGGTGTACAGGGTCGCATCGCTATTCTCGGGTGCTGGGGGGCTTGACCTGGGCCTCGTCCAGACGGGGAGGTTCAGGATTGTGTTCGCTAACGAGTTGCGGGTCCCCGCGGCGATGACGTACGCGAGGAACCTGGGGCTCAAGCTGGAGCTGTGCGGTGGGGAGCTGGAAGTCCAGGCTCGGCCGGGCGTCATCCTGGCCTGCGACGTGGCCCGGGTGGACTTTGCCGGGCTCTCTGATGCGGGGGTTGACGTGGTGGCGGGTGGCCCCCCATGCCAGGACTTCTCCATTGTCCGCGGCCCCGACTGGGACAGGAGGGGGATAGAGGTCAGGAGGGGGAGGCTGTACGCCCACTTCGTGAGGGCTCTCGCCACCCTCCAGCCCAAGGCCTTCGTGTTCGAGAACGTGCCCGGCCTCGTCAGCGCCAATAAGGGGCTCGCCTACAAGGTCATCCTGGACGACTTCGCCAACCTGAAGCTCCGCTGGGATGAGGTGAGGAGGCTCATAAAGGCGGACGGCGCGGACGGAGCTGAGGGCTACGAGATAATCTTCAGCGGCATCGTCCACTTCTCCAGCCTCGGAGTCCCCCAGAAGAGGGAGCGGCTGATCATAGTGGGCGTGAGGAAAGACCTGCTCCGGGGGAGCACAGCCGCGCTTTGGAGGCTGAGGGGCAGGCTGGAGGCCGCCCTGCGCGGGAGAGGCTGGCTCTTCCGCAAGTACCCTCTCACACCCATCGAGGTCTTCGAAGGCGACCGGCTGGACAGGCTCGACGACAAGTACAGGGAGGTGATGCGGAAGTGGGAGGGCCTCTGGCGCGAGCTGGGCACTCAGCGCGCCCTGGAGTGGAAGAGGAGAGTGTGGGACAGGCTCACTTTCAGCGCAGTAGAGGACTACCTGAGAGTCAACGGAGTGGAGAGGGCCAGCCCGGAGGAGATCGAGGAGGCCCTGAGGCAACATGAGGCCGTTCTGAGGGAGCTGGGCTACCTGGGCAGGCCTGTGGACAGGCTCATGCTCCCCGACTCCACCACAGAGCCCCCGAGGGAGGATCCCGTGGTGGTTGAGAGGATGAAGAGAATCCCCCGGGTGAGAACCACGAGTTCGTCAGGGGGACGCGGTGGGAGGTTGAGGGGAGGGGCATAAGCCTGGTCTACAGGAGGATCCACCCGCTGAAGCCAGCCTACACTGTGGTCGCCTACGGCGGCGGGGGGACCCACGGCTACCACTATGATCGAGACAGAGCAATGCTAACGCTGAGAGAAAGGGCGAGGTTGCAGACATTCCCAGACACATTCCTCTTCCATGGCGGCAGGGGCGAACAGGGAGAGGCTCATCGAGACCCTCAGGAGTCAGGGCTTCAAAGTCTCGAATGACGTCAAAATAGAGTTTGAGGGCATTGGGAACTTCTCGAGGACTCTCCACTTCATCGTGAGTTCGGGGGCTCTCAGGCGCAGGAGGGAGGACTGGGAGGGGCTCATTCGAGACCTTTAATCTGTTTCGTCCAGTATCTCGGCCAGGGCTTCGCCTATCCTACTTGTCCTGCTCGGGGTGCCAGTAGCCCACAAACTTGTTGACAACAAACCTCTTCTTCTCCTCCCCGTCAGCCAGGAGTATGCTCGTCCTCTCCTTAACTGCATCCTCATACTCTCTCTTGTCGAAGAAACCGGCGATGCAGGCCGGTATCTTGGTAAACTCTGGGATTGCATCCCAAATGCTGGCCAGATCATCCTCAGATATTATCCCCAGCTCCCTCGCCTTCGACAGGATCTTGTCTTTAATGGCGCTTATCTCCTTGAGGAATGCGAGGAAGTGCTCCCTCGACACCCCGACCCTGACCAGGACGAAGACGTGGCTGTTCTCTATCTGGCTGTAAGGTATGTCCAGCCATATGCCTCTCAGCTTAGTTGTCTTTATGCTCACATTGAGCCTGGGAGGCCTACCGTTCACCAGCCTTATGTCTGAGGGCAGGAATTCTGGCAGGGGGCCCTTCCTGTAGTCGAGCACGACTCTGACTTCGAACCTCTCGCCTAGCCACTTGGCGAGGGCTATCTCGCCCAGGAAGCCCCTTATCGCGTCTGTCAAGAGCTGTCCCAGATCCCTCTGCCTCGTCGTCCCGTAATCCGTCGCCGGGATCCTCGGGGCCAGATCGAGGGCGTGAACGGCGGCTGTGAGGTAGTCCCTTTCATCCAGCAGAACAGTACTCCAACCCAGCCACTCAATCCACTCATCTACGCTGGAGAAGGACTCCCAATCACGCCCCCTCACGGTGCCCTCACACAGCAGGTCTGCGTGTGTGACCTTGCGGCGAGGGTCATCGTAGAGCAGGTACTCGTCTGGGAGGGCGCCCCTCCTCACAGCCTTCTTGACCGCGCGCCTGCACAGAGACACTGTGAAGCGTTGCATCAGCACGCACCCCCCAATGAAGCATATTAAAAAACATATATAAAGCATATATATTCACCGAGCATAAGTGCCTCAAGGCGGGAGCCAAAGGGGGCCTCCTTGCTCCTGGCCGACAGCGGGAAGATCAGGGAGTTCAGGCGCAGGATAATAGAGTGGTACAGGGTGCATGGGGACAGGGGCCTGCCTTGGAGGAATACTAGCAATGCATGGGCCATCCTCGTCGCGGCGCTCCTCCTGAGAAAGACAACCACAAAGCAGGTGATCAAGGTTTACGAGGAGTTCATTAAGAGGTACCCGTCGCCCAAGGCGCTCCTGAACGCTGAAGAGAATGAGGTGAAGGAGGTCATACGCCCGCTGGGCATAGAGCACCAGAGGACTCGGCACCTCATAGAGCTGGCCAGGCTCGTCGAGGAGAAGCTTGGAGGGAGGATCCCATGCGACAAGGAGAAGCTCAAGAAGCTACCCGGAGTGGGCGACTACATAGCCTCGGAGGTGCTCCTGGGGGCCTGTGACAGGCCCGAACCCCTCCTCGACAGGAACATGATAAGGGTCATAGAGAGGGTTTTCAGCGTGAAGTCGGCCAAGAAGAGGCCTCACACAGACCCCAAGCTCTGGGCCTTCGCAAAAATGCTCGTGCCCAAAGACCCTGAGAGCGCCAGAGACTTCAACTACGGAGTGCTGGACTTTGCGAGAAAGGTGTGCACGGCAAGAAGCCCCAAATGCTCAGAATGCCCGGTCAGAGATATATGTAGCTACTATTTTGAAGACAGAAGCAAAAAGCAGGCATAACTGGTCGGCAAGACCCCGGGCCCCGCCTCGGCGCTCAGGCGGCTGACCGCCCGGGCCGCACTCACCGGTGATTTCGATCGTGTAGGTGGTTCTGAATCGAGGCTTTTGAGCAGTTTGGGCAATTTTGCCCGCCCTGACCCCGGGACGCGTCCCGCAGAGCCTCCCCCGCCCCACCCCCCATCCTTGTTTAATAGTTTAACGCGTTGTTTAGCCGGGAGAAGTTGCTGGAAGCAGGAGCCCCCTAGCTTCCTGCAGGCATGGGGCCCCGCGCTCTCCGCGTTTTTGAACGCTCGGGGTGGTGTTGAACGGTTAAGGGGGTTGCCCAGGCGTATCGCTGAAAGCCTTAGGGAGCTGGAGGAGCTCCTTGAGGGATCCCGTAGCTAGCAGTATACTGTATATTATTAGGGTAGAGTCGCAGGCCCGCTCTCTGCCCCCTGAAATTTCTGTGGGCGGGCCCGGGTGGCGGCTGCGCACGCTTAACATGTGGGAGGCTGGCGGACGCATACCCTAGAACGATAGTCAATAAACATGGACGTTAAACAGAGAAGCACAGGCAAACACGCTAACAAACACCGGAGTCCCGGACTCCTCCCAGATGCTCCCAGATGCTCCGGGGCGTACACTATAGCGCGGCGCCCCCGAGCCCCGGCCCAGCCCCTCAGACCCCCTCAGACCGTGATAGCCGAGAGGATTTCTAATAGATACCTTGGCATGATGCTCATTCTCAATGAAGAGATTCTTGAGTATCTAAAAGATATTCTTGTTGATTTAATAATGTTAAATTTCAGGGATGTTAAATTTCATGTTAAATTTCAAGTCCCGCAGGCCAGGCCCAGCGCTGCCCCCAGGCAGGCCTCTCGAGCGGCCGCTCGAGGAGGAGTTGCTGGAGCTACAAGCCCCCCTAGCCCCTAGGGGCGGTGGGAGGCCATGGAGGGCGCTGGTTCTGCAACATTCCTTAGCATTCCTTAGCACGCTAAGTTTAGCGCTAAACTTTCAATTCTATGCAATGGAGAGCGAAGAATCCAAAAGACACTGAAACTGTGGTGAAAGAGGGGGGAGGGGTCTCCTCGAGGGACGTCTCAAGGCTGGTAGACGTGGTGGCGAGGGCCCGGGGGCGTCAGGGCGGAAGCAGTCAAGCCTCGATTCAGAACCACCTACAGGGGTCAGGGCGGGCAAAATTGCCCATAACTGCTCAAAAGGATCTAACAGATAGAATTGAAAGGCGGTGGGCATTTTTGCCCACCCCAACACTCCGACCGTATAACGGGCGTAAGACGGCGTCTTACGGGCGTCTGACGCCTATGCGACGGGTGTCGCACGTTTGTCTGACGGGCATTCACCGACCGTGCCGGTGAATCGTGCCGACACCGTCAGTAAGATTAACCGACCCAGTCGGTACGAATCACCCGCGGCGCCGGTGATGGCAAACGCCTGTTAACCCTCCTGCCCAGCCCTCTCAACAGGCCTCCCCCTCCTCCCCGTTGCAGCTTCCTCGGGGATCTCTATGTAGACGTATACTTTGACCCCCAGTTCAGCCTCCTCCACAGGCTGTTGAGATGCGTTGAGAGCCAGATGTGGTAGCGCTCCACCCTCGACCCCGGCCTCCCCGCCCTCGTGACCCTGCTGAGTTGCGGGTGGGTGAGAGGGCTGTATCCAGCCTCATCTACGAGTATGTAGAGCACGCCCTCGAAGTCAGCGGGCATACAGAGGTGGGGTGTAAGTGGCTTGAAGTGGGCGGCGGCTGCCTCAGCTGCCTGGGCATGAAGCTCCGCAACCGGAGGGGGCGTTCGGCCTCTAACAGGCGGCAATGCTCCAAGGCCTGCCGGCACGCCTGGGACCCTACTAACCACGACTACAACCAGGCCAGGCCTCAGGGGTGGCAGAGCACCCTGCCCCGGGGGGCTCCCTACTCCCTGCTATAGCGAGCCTGTAGAGAGCGCCAGGGCGGCGCTCGGAGCATCGGCTCATATCTTATCAATAGCGGCCTTGGCTCCTGCAATCTACTCATGTATGCTGTAAACTCTGTTGACCGCGCCTAGCCTGCTCCTAGCATCTATGGTGCCTCTATTTTATCTTGTAGAGTTTTGCTGGTTTGTATAAACCATGTATTGGCATCTATTAGAGGTAATGCTGGGTAACATAAACCAGGAGTATATCAAAGCATGATGTCCTCCTCTACCATTATTCATGTATACCGCACGGTCCCGGGGCGGTAATCCCTGGCGCAAGAATACCCATGTTCCAGGGGGAGCGTAGGGGTGGAGACTATACCCTCCCCAGGGCTGTGCGCGTGCAGGCCGCAATGGCGCCCTTAACCCTCTTTGATAGCCCTATCCTCATGCCGAGTCTCCGGTCGCTGTAGAGGTACACGAGGCCCTTCGTCTGGAGGCCGCGGAGCACTCCGACAAGCCATACCCTGTCAGCCTCTAGCTCCTTCTCCAGCTGGTCTAGGTACATGTAGGTCATCCCCCATCTGCGGTAGTGGTCTAGCAGGGTCTCCAGTACCTGGCGCTCATCCTCCCCTATCTCGAGCTCCTCGAGCAGTGCCCGTATGCAGGCTGCGAGGATCCTCTCCTGCTGTTTCTTGTCGAGATTAATGGTATGAGTGGCAATGAACGGCTGGACTCTGCCTGACTGCTCGCCCGCGCCGCCCGCTCCATTGTTGTTTGCTGCCTGACTAACCTGTGTATTGCTACCCGATAGTATCTGTCTTGCTAGTGCGGCGTACTGGGCTATGCGGCTGTTCATCTCCCTCTCTAGTATGCTCTTGGCGTAATCCTCCCCCTGCGGGGTGAGCACCCAGAACCCGTTTTCGTAGTCGAAGAGGCCCCGCGTCCTCCAGTAGCTCAGGTAGCTGCTAACATACCTGGTAGGCTTGCCCACCACCTGGGCTATCTCGGCGGCCCTCATAGGCCTCGCTAGCAGTAGTACAGCTATCGCCTCCACGAGCTTGCTCCGCGGGCCCCCTCCTCCCCTCTGCCTCTGGGCCAGCCTCTTCGCAGCTTCTTTGACCCACTCCAGTTGCTCTCGCCCGCGCTCATCCATGCCGCGTACCGCCCCTTTAGGGATGTGTGGGTAACTGGTATGAAGCCTAGCTCCCGGGCTAGTAATACCATGGGGCTTCCAAGAGCCCTGGCGGGGCTGAAGGGCTATGGTGTTGAGGGTGCTAGTATCAGGGCTCCTTGAGCACGACTCCGGCAAGACCTGGACAGTGGTAGCCCTGGCCAGGGCTCTGGCTGAGAAGGGGCCCCGCGTGGCAATATTCAAGCCCGTGGCGGGCCACAACCTCTGGGGCTCGCCCCACGCGCTTAGATCGAGCTATGATCGCGGGCTTCTCCTGGGGAACGATGTCTACACCTACCTGAGGTACCTCGAAGGCGTCGACCCCGGCGTCTCAAACCCTGTGGCGCTGGCCCTGGCCTATCCTGACCCCCTGGCCTTCAAGGGGCCCTCGCAGTATCTCGCAGCAATCTCCGATACAAGGTCTATGCTGGTGTTGGCGCGGGTCCAGGACTGCGGGCGGGGCGCTGCACGACACTATGTCTTCCCCAATAGCCTGGCGAGGCTCACCGGCACTCTCCGGAGCGAGGTTGAGAGGCTGGCAGCTCGCCTCGGGGCGGAGCCCTCTGAGCCTGGCTGGCTGCTAGACTGGCTAGCAGGCCCTAAGGCTGAGGAACTGCTGGAGGAGTGCAGGGCCAGGCTTGAGGCCGGAGCGACATACTACTGGTGGAGTCGTTCAACAACGCTGCTACGCCCTACAGGAGCCTGGTAAGCCATGTAGACTTCTTCATTGTCGCTGCGCCCTCGAGGCTTCTACTCTACAGCGGCGACAAGCTGAGGCTGGTCTATGAGGCCCTGGGGGGCGCCACGCGGGTGGACTCCCTGCTCCCCCTGCTCTCAAAGCCCCTGCTAGCCCTTGAGACCCCTATAGTGGAGAGCCCTGCGGACCTCTCCACGCACATCGGCCAGCTGGCCGAGATCCTGGCTCCGTAGCACCCCCGGGTGCAGGGGCACTCTATTAGGGCGGGGGCTGGGGCGCTCTCCCCCACCCCAGGCCCTGTGCAGAGAGCGCGCCCGGGAGGTGCCGGCTCTATGGCGACCAGGCTGCTCTTCCAGGAGGATAGCTACCTAAAGGAGTTCGACGCCACGGTTACCCGTGTCGACGGGAACAGGGTGTACCTCGACGCTACAGCCTTCCACCCCAGGCCAAGCGGCGGCCTCGACGCTGATACGGGCAAGCTAGTGCTCCCAGACGGCACCACGCTCCGTGTGGTGGACACCCTTGCTGAGGGCGATGAAGTGGCGCACATAGTGGAGGAGGGTGCGGAGAGGCTGCAGCCCGGGATGAGGGTGCACGGCGTTATCGACTGGGAGCGGCGCTACAGGATGATGCAGCTCCACACGGCTAGCCATGTACTGGCGGCTGTGCTCTACGAGCGGTATGGTGCCCGGGTGACCGGGGGCCATATAGCCCCGGATATGGCCCGCGACGATTTCGAGATAGCCGTTGACGACTGGAAGAATGCTATAATGGAGGCCGTGGAGGAGACTAACAGGATTCTGAAGCGCTGTATAGAGGTGAAGATCTACTGGCTCCCCCGCGAGGAGGCGATGAGGATACCCGGTATAGTGAAGCTGGCTGATAAGATGCCGCCGGACGTAGAGAAGCTTAGAATAGTCGAGATCCCGGGCATAGACATACAGGCTGACGGCGGGCCCCACGTGAGAAACACGTGCGAGATACCCGGGATAAGAGTGGTTAAGCTGCAGAGCAGGGGCAGGAGGAGGAAGAGAGCCTACTACACGCTGGCGGAGAGCTAGGGATTTGTGAACGCGAACACGCTTGCCAGAGCTATGAGTACTAGCCAGGCCAGCGGGCTCCTCTGCACGATCTTTGAGCCATCAAGCGGGCTGAAGGGTAGCAGGTTGAAGAACGCCAGCCACGCGTTCATAGCAGCAAAGCCTACGAGGAAGGGGTAGGCCCAGGTGTAGCCGGCCAGCCTTGCCGCGATCCAGGCGGCAGCGGCGAGGGCCACGTTCGCGGCGGGGCCTGCAGCGGCCACGTAGTCGTCGCGCGCGAAGCCGCTACAGTATATCGACACGTAGCCTGGAGAGAGTATCGCGAAGGGCACCCCTATGCTTCTAAGCACGCCGGAGGCGAGCGTAAGCGCTAGCCCGAACTGGGACAGCACGAAGCCGGCTATGCAGCCCTGCCGGCGCGCGGTCTCCCGGTGAGCGAGCTCATGGGCTAGGAAGCCTACTAGCGCCCCGGCCAGCACTCCGCCGCTGAAGCCCAGGGGGTGGTACGCTACGTTGAGCAGCCCTATCCCCGCGAACCCGAAGGCTACTGAGAACACTGCCACAAGCAGGGCCTTCCACTCATCAGTATATATGGGCCTATCCCTCACGGTTAGCGCCATCCAACCTACACCCCGCCGGGGAGTGCGCCCGGGGAACACTTCTCACTCTACGCGTGCCACAAGCTCCTCTCCGTAGTCTATAACTACTCTGACGTATCCACGCAGCGCGGCATCAACCTCGGGGTCCCCGGTGTCCACTCTAAGCTTTCTCAGCCTCTGCATCTTGCCCCTCGTAGCTACAACGATCAACCCGTCCTTGCCTACCAGCCTCAGTATCCGGGGCGATATCTGCTGGTTCCCCCTGCCAAGTATGTAGCCCTGCCCGCCTATCGGCGTAACTATGAGCTTCACCCTGCCCCCCTTCTCGATATGCTTCTCCACCAGCCGGTAGAGGGCTTCCTCGTCGACGTCGCGGGCGAGGAGCCTCTGGTTGTGCACCACGTCCACCCCCAGGAGAGTCTTCTCTACACCTATCTCGTCGGCCAGCGCCTTGACCGTGGAGCCGGGGCCGAGTATGTAGAGCGTGCAGGGCTCCATGCTCTCGGCCAGGTACCTGGCTATGGCCCTCTTGTTCTCCTCCTCCTCGGGTGTGCTCTGGGAGGGCTGCTTACTGGCCCCCACCATCCTGGGGCTGCAGGGGGTCTTCGCTATGCCGTAGAGCCTGGTCCTCAGCTCGCCGCGGCGGAAGGCATCCTCGTCTATGTCGAGCACCTCGGCGTCGCAGAGGCTCCTTCTCGCCAGCCAGTCCCGGAGCACATCCGCGGCGGCTTCAGGGTTCTCGGCGTACACCGAGCTGTACATCTTGACTCCCGCTGGTACGCCGAGAACAGGAACCCTCTCCACGGCGTCGCCTAGAGCGTCCAGCACGTCTCTCGCAGTCCCGTCTCCCCCGGTGAACACTACTATCTCCGCACCCTCCCTCAGGCACCGCTTCACAGTCTCCACGGTGTCCCTGCGGCTCGTGGGCCAGTCTCCCGGCTGGTAAACCGTTCTAGCCTTTACGCCGGCTTCCCTGGCCTCCTCCTCCCCCATGAGGCCTCCGGCGGTGATAATCTCGAGCCTCTCGCTGAGCCCGAGGAAGCGTAGCCTGGAGAGGAACCTTACAGCCTTCCCGGGGGAGACCAGCTGGGCTCCGCGCTTCAGGGCGGCTATACCGGCCTCGCCGTCGCTGCCCTTGAGGGCTAGTGGCCCGCCTATGCCTGCCAGGGGGTTAACTACAAAGCACAGCTTACGCCTCACCGGCCGCCACCCTGGAGCTTGGCGCCCCATGCTTTCTTGCGGGGCCAGAGATACTCATAGGGGGCTGTTTATGGCCGGTGGCGACGTTATCGGGAAGGGTAGGCGCGTGCTGTTCTTCGGGAGATTCCAGCCATTCCACCGCGGCCACCTGGCCGCGGTAAACTGGCTGCTTGAACGCTACGACGAGGTGGTCGTGCTTGTGGGCATGGCTGATGAGAGTCATACCTGGCGCAACCCCTTCACGGCGGGGGAGAGGCTGCTTATGATACGGGAGGCGCTGCGTAGAGCCGGGGTGGACCTAGGCAGGATAATCACCGCCACTATACAGACGCTAACAGTGTATAGTGGTAACGCCGGCTTCGTCTTAGGATACGTGCCGCCTGTGGACGCGGTGGCTACGGCTAACCCGGCTGTTAATAGGGCGTTTCGCGACGCGGGCGTGAAGGCTATAGCTCCGCCTCTTGTGAACCGGCATGTCTGGTGCGGAGAATACATCCGCTGCCTAATGCTTCGGGGCGACGAGTCGTGGAGGAGGCTTGTACCCGAGCCCGTCCCGGATATCATAGACAGTATTGACGGTGTTAGTAGGCTGCAGGATATAGTACGCGACAACCTCTACAGCGTCGAGGCCGCGTGCAGCAGGCTCGCGCAGCAGCGGTAGCAGGGAGCGGCGCTGCCGTGAAAAACCCCTATGAGGCAGCGCGGGGCCTCGCCGCACCGGAGCCCCCCTATTAGCCTCCGGTAGTGTTCAGCCAACTCCCCCTCAAGCCTTGGCAGTAGGAGGCCCTTCTCGTCCACCCAGCCTACGACGTCGAGGATGCGGGGCTCGGAGAGCGTTATCACTATTGCATCCCTTAAGGGGATTACAGACCTCTCTACATGCTCGCGGCTAACGTCGCTACAGGGGACTACAGCTATGGTGAAGCCATTCCTCCATAGACACCGGATGCCCCGGAGCAGCCTCCAGGCCTCCCCCGTCAGCCGAGCCCCAGCCCGGCTCACATCGACGAGCCCAGCTTCTCTCAGCTTCGCTACAATGTTTCTAGCGCGTTTGTCGCCGATACCTAGTATACGTGATATACTAGGCCTCCCTATGGGCTCCTCGTCAGCTATAAGGAGGAGCGCCGACAGCGCATCCAGGAGTGTCTGTGGGTCCCAGCTGCTTAGGCTCGCGGACAGCTCCCTAGCCTCTCTACACATCCTCCTCCCCTGAGGGGAGCCTTGGAACCTCGATGCCGACGCTATGGCTCTTAACTACTCTTATCCACTCCTTCTCATCTACCTTAATGCCCTCGGAGAGTAGGTACGCTGCAAGCTCCTGAGCTGTTACATCGTCGTTGTAGAGGATCTTCCGTTCGAGATCCCTCCAGCTGGGCTGGGCGCGTATGCCGGCTGCCTCGTAGAGCCAGCTGGCAAGCTGTGCTGGCTCCATGCCCGCCTCGCGGGCCCTGCGCAGAAGCATCTCCTTAAGCTTCCTCTCCACAAGCCTTCTACGCACGTAAGCCAAGGAGCGGCCTCCCCCGGTCCGTGAAGTCTACATCCCCCTAGAGCCCTATCTGGGGTTAGCCTGAGGCCCCGGTCATCGGCCGCGCGTCATCTACAGGGTTCCAGGGGCGTTAAGATGCCTCGCCGCCTAGATTCATGTTCTTGACGGGAAGCCGTAGGTAGTCGACCACCCCCTGCACTATCCAGGCGTAGCGTGGGTCGCCCCGGCTGTACCGGAGTTTGAGCCGGCGGTACACCGCGCGGTATAAGAGCTGGGCGTCATGGGAGTAGACCTCTATGTAGCCCTTCACGTGGCCCCTTAGGTTCTTCACGAGGTAGATGTAGACGAGGTACCAGCCAGGCGGCACAGCCACCGAGGCTATGTAGGCCGAGCCCCTACTGTAGAGCGGCCTCTCCTCCCTCACCATGCGGGGCCTCGGCTCTACTATCTGGCCGTCCTCTGATACCAGGAGGGCGAGGCTCCTAGCAGCATGCTTACCGCTACGGCTCTTGCTCCTCTCCATCCTGACATTAAGCAAGGTTTCATCCCCTGTAAGCCGGGGCTATTACAAGCAGTGCTCCCTGCTTAGAAGCCTTTGTCTCGCCATCGATCACGTACACTGCTATGCCTCCGTGGATTCCCGCGGGCAGCCTAGCCCTGGAACCGTCTATGACAACTGTCTTAATGCCGTCAAACACGTCTTCGGACACCCTTCTACCGTGATCATCGTAGACCACGCGTTTAACCTTCCTCTCAGCGCGTAGATGGAAGACCACGGTCACTGCCACGGCAGGGCCCCCGGGGGATTCACAGCCATCAGTCCACCTCTATATAGAACCTTGGCGGCTCTATGCGCTGGCTCCTGCACCTAGGACAGCGGCTAGGCTTCCTGGGCTCTCTCAGGTCCCGGAACACGTAGCCGCAGTCCCTGCACCTAGGAGGAATCATGTAGAGCACAGCCCTGCCGCCATAGGCGCGGCGGAGGGTCTTGGCGATATGCCTTAGATGCTCGTATACCTCACGCTCCCCCGTGACTGGGTCCAGGCCTACAAGCTCCGCTATCTCCCTGGCGGTGAGAGGCCCACGGCTCTCCATGAGCAGCCTTATAATACGCTTCCTGACCGTGTCCTCTACGTACAAGGCGTGGGCTATCCCAGTACCGGGAGCATGCACTACAACCCTAATAACAGGCTCCAGTCCCTGGGGAGTTACGCCGGCTTCTCGACAATCTCGGAGAGCCTCTGTTCGGCGACTACCGCGGCCTCCTCCATTATCCTCTTCACATGCTCATTTACAGTGGGGCTCTCCGCTAGCGGGAGCTCCATGCCAGTAATAGAGGCTATCGAGGACACCATGTTCTCGAGGTCGCTAAGCATGCTAGCAACCCCGGGGGCCACCATCCCGTAGGCTTGCCTAGCCTCGCCGATAACCCGCCGTATTATGGAGAGATCTTCTGCGCTGAAAGCACCTATATCAGCCATAGTCTCCAGCCGGACTGAGAGAACCTCCAGCACCGCCTGCAGGCGGAGAATGCTACGCAGCATAGTAAGGAGGGACCTGTCGTGGGTCCTCTCATAGCTACTCCTGAGCCTGGCGGCTAGCAGCCCAAGCCTGGATACTGCGTAGCGCGTGGCGACAGCGAGCTCGAGAAGCTTTATCCTCGGAGAGGAGGATTTACGCCGCCTGAACAGCATGATGCTTCGAGCCCCCAGGCAGCCCTAAGTGCACTCTTCGGGCCCCTTCCGGGCTTCTTAGCCCAGCGCCTCCATCGCGTGGGTTGAAGGCGTATGTGTGGGAAAGAAAAGCCCTGGGGCACTAGCCGGCCCACTCGTAGAGTATCAGCACTTGTACAAAGTAGTACGTGTGGCCGCCTGCAGCGAAGGCTAGCGGCCTCCCCCGGCTATCCATGTATAAGCCGAGTATTACTCGGTAGGGTTTGAAGTGCTTGAAGCTGTAGGGGCTGGTTTTCTCTCCAAACAGCTCTACGCTAGTTATGCGCTTGCCCTTCACATGTATGAGGTTTTGTGGGTATATCTCGCCCACCTTATCGAAATGGTAGGGTGCACTAGCGAACATTTTATATATGAGCGTCTGTCTATACTTGCTATTGCCTACTTCGAAGCCTTGTTCATCCTTCCCAGCTATATGAAGCATGGCCCACGACTTTGCTATATCTATGGAGGGCAGCCTTGCATCAATACTGTATACCAGGGACCCTGTTGCAGGATCGTACAGCGCGTTGTCGTGCACGAATATCAGGGTCTTGCCGGGCTTGAGGTGGAGCGCCTTGAGTATATTGACTGCCTCGTCTTCACTCGTTGAGGTGAAGAACTCGGCTAGCAGTCTTATCTGTGTGGCGTTTGTAGTGGCTCCGTCTGCCAGCGTTGGACGGTGAGCACCCACGCTAATCCAGTACCCGTAATCCCACCAGGCCACTATCACGGTGTCCTTGGAAGTAGCGTTCTCTATCTCCTTGAGCATGTGGAGCCAGTCATACTGCTGGACGTTGACGCTGTACCCCGTAATGCTTGCTATATGGCTTCTCATCATTGCATAGGCGGTCTTGGCGCCTACCACGGCTGCTGCGAGAACTATGATCACAAGTATAATCGTGGCTGCTAGCCTTAGCTCGTAACTACTCCTCTCCAAGCGCTTGGAGCGCGCCAGGCGCTTGGGGACACTGCGGCCTGACGGCGCCAGCATGCCCACAAGCGCTGCCACCGAGAGTATACCTACCACCGAGGAGGCTTGGAGGAAGTAGAGCATGCCCAGTACCGCGTAGTAGAGCCCTAGCGCTGCCAGTGAGAGTGGAAGGTGTTCTGGCTCCCTTCTCCGCAGTGACCGGTAGAGTAGGTAGAGTGAAGCCACGGGGGCTAGTAGGGCTGCTATGTTGCCCTCCCGGACGAATGTGAGGAAAAGCCCCCTGCTCATGAGCGGCGAGGAGTGCTCTGCCACGGTTTCCGCCAGCCTTGATAGGTGGATCTCGCCGGCGAGACGGAGAGGCCATGCCATGGCGAATAGGGCTCTACCTCTCACCCCTAATGCGGGTGCTGCAGCAATTCCCAGCACTAGGAGTGCAATGGCTACAATCCTGTATATAGCCTCGGGCCTCCTCCATGCTACTCCATGTACTTTTCTTCGCCCGGCTATTTCAAGTAGCTCAACCACTATGTAGGGTATCAGGGTGCCCAGGAGTACGGCTTCACCATACTTTATTGACGCGGGCCCATACCTTGATGCTACTGCGAGGATTGCTAGAAAGCCTATGCCCACCGCCACCCCGGCTCTTGCTATAGCCGGTGCATGCCTCCACTCTACTGCTGTGGGGGCAAGGAGCGAGGTAATAGCTATGAGTATTGCCGCTATCGCGTAGCCTCCCCAGATGAAGCCTATGAAACCCATAGCTATGCCGGCGGCGAATGCTACCGGCAGGCTACGCCGGCGTAGAGCCTCGCTGTAGAGCGCTAGCCCGGCTATGAAGAATGGCATAGCTATACCAGTCTTCTCCACGAAACCGGCGAACGTCCTGCTGCATGATGCGGGGAGTATTGCTAGGAGAAGCGCGGCTGTAAGCCCGGCGAGCTCGCCGTAGAACCTTCTGATGTAGATATACGCTATAGGTACCATTAGCGCGCCGAAGATCGGGGGGATTAGCGAGATCCATCTTGCCGTGTCAAGCCCCCCGGGCGCTAAGGCCCCTACTACTGGGATGAAGGGGAACTCATCGTGGCTGAAGTCCCTGCCCCATGGATACCAGAATATGTGCGTATCCGGGTTATCCGTCGTAAGCCTCGTCCAGGACCCTATGCCGTGGCTCCTAAGGTATGATGCCAGCCAGTACTCTATCCAGGGGTCGTTGGCGTCTATAAACGCGAACTTGGCCTTGTCGCCTGGGCCCAGGCTGAGCGCCCTATGGTAGATGAGATTGTAGTTCTGGTATGGCAGCGCCCTGATGTAGAACGCTAGTATGGTGAGCAGCGCCACGATAGACGCTGCTGCTACCGCGAGGAACACCCGGTTCCCGAACAGCCTTGAGAGTAGCGGCTCTCTCCTCTCGGCCTTTCCGGCGCCCCTGACTGCTTTGGCCAATGTCTCTACTTCACCCCCGGCCTCTGGCTTGCCTCCGCCCTCAGCTTCAAGGCTCTAGCTATATTCGCTAATGCAAGTGCGGAGGCGAGGGCGTTGAGTAGGGTGAATATAGGGTCGCGTATTACAAAGGCGTAGATCGTGAGCAGGAGGCTTCCTATGAAGTAGAGGACGCTCAGCCGTAGCGGGGGTGTAGCCTGGAGTGAGGCAGCCCACCCGGCTATTATGAATAGCATGCCTGCTATGCCTATGGCGGCCTCCGCGCCGGCCACCAGGGCATCCTTGGAGGGCCCGCTTCTCTGTGAAGCAATAAAAAGGCTGGTCGCGGCGCCGGCTCCTCCGGGGTGCAGGGACGCCTTGACCCTGGCGGAGATAGTGTTCCAGAAGAGGAAGCTCGAGGAGAAGTACGGCATAGAGGGCAGGGTTGCCGGCCTGTACGTTGAGGCAGGCTACAGTGTCAGGATGTGGTTTAACACTGCTAAGGGCAGGCTGTCCTTCGTTGCCAGGAAGGAGGGCCGCGTGCTGGCGGTCGACGTGGTGGCGGAGTCCAAGATCCTCGGGCGCGAGGCTGTGGAGGCTCTCTCGGAGAAGGCTAGGTCGATAAACGCCTCGCCGGTGCTTGTGCTCTACGGGTCTGGGCCGAGGCTCTCCGAGGAGGCTAAAAAGGCGGCTCAGGAGCTGGGCGTGTCAGTCCGCCGGGTTAGGCCTTGAGGGCGCTAGGGGGAGAGTAGCAGGGCTAGCACGGCTTTTTGTACATGCAGCCTATTCTCAGCCTGGTCCCATACAATGCTCCAGGGGCCCTCTATTACCTCCTCCGTTACCTCCTCCCCACGGTGGGCTGGCAAGCAGTGCATGAACACTGCCCTGCTCGACGCTAGAGACATGAGCTGCTCGTTGACCTGGTAGCCTCTCAGCATCCTGCGTCTCTGCTCGGCCTCTCCCTCCTCCCCCATGCTTACCCATACGTCCGTGTATACTACATCAGCCCCTCGCACGGCCTCCCTGGGGTCCTCGAGGATCTCTATAGTTGCCCCGCTCTCCTCCGCGGCGGCCTGTGCAGCCTCCACCACGTCGCTGCGGGGCTGCAGCCCGGGCGGGGACGCTATAGCTATGTGGCCTCCCAGCTTCGCTACTACGAGCAGCAGGCTGTGGGCAACGTTGTTGCGCCCATCACCCACATAGGCAACCTTCACGCCCTTGACGCTGCCGAAGCGCTCCTCGATTGTGAGCGCGTCGGCCAGCGCCTGCAGAGGGTGCTCCAGATCACTCAGCATGTTTATCACTGGGACTGTGGAGTATGCTGCCAGCTCCTCTAGGCTCTTGTGGCTATACACCCTAGCCGCTATAGCGTCAACATAGCGCGAAAGAACCCTAGCAGTATCCTTGATGGGCTCTCCCCTGCTGAGTTGGGTCTCGCCCTTCCGGAGCACCAGCGGGTAGGCGCCGAGCTGGACCGCCGCAACCTCCATGCTGACCCGGGTTCGCGTACTGGGCTTCTCGAAGAGGAGCGCTATAGTCTTACCCTTGAGTACGGGTATCACACGCTCGCCGGCATAGTAGCGCTGCTTGAGCTGCTTAGCCGTGTCTAGTATTAGGCGGATCTCCTCGCGCGAGAGGTCGCGTATGGATAGGAGATCCCTCCCCTGGAGAGTGCCCGGCAAAACATATACACCCTGGCCTACCCCATGACAAAAGCCAGGGATAATAGGGTTCCCTTGTCGTAGAGGCGGGGAACGCCAGGGCTTCTAGCACGCTCAGCCCATGGGAGTGTCTTCATCCCCCCGGGGGGTCTGAGACCGCTAGTCCACATCACCG
This sequence comes from Pyrodictium occultum, assembly GCF_001462395.1. Taxonomy (NCBI): domain Archaea; kingdom Thermoproteati; phylum Thermoproteota; class Thermoprotei; order Desulfurococcales; family Pyrodictiaceae; genus Pyrodictium; species Pyrodictium occultum. The sequence goes on along the minus strand of NZ_LNTB01000001.1, from coordinate 1,109,862 downwards.
TCCTCCTAGGTGAGCATCAGCCCAACACCCCGGCACTCTGAGGCCAGGCTTTCCAGAAGCATCACAGACTCCACAACATCAGATGGCTCGCTGCATTCAACGACCACGCCGGCTTCATAGGAGGCGGGTATAGCGTGAAGCCCGGCACTAACCGGTTTCGGGGGCTTCATAGTGACGAGGCATGTCTTCCTGCTTGCTACGAGCCAGCCCGCCTTGGATCCCGGTGCGCAGTTGGACTCCTTGCACAGCTTCTCGCCGGCCCGTAGGAGGCACTCGAAAAGCAGTGAGGCATCCGGGGACACCAGCCTAAGGTCAACCCTGTGTACACAATACCCCGGCATAGACGCCCCGCGCCCTCCCGAAAGGCTGTAGCCCGCCGCGGCCCGAGTGTGCCGTCAGCCGGTCCCGGCGGGGGCATCTTATATTCCCGAGCGCCGCTGGGCTAGAATACTCGGGTTGAACACTCTAAACAGTGACCTACACGGTCTATCATGCCCAGGCTCATCCGCGGCTAGAACGGCTATCGGGGAATGATACGGGATGGCGGAACGCGGTCCAGGACTTAGGGCCCAATACGCTGGGCGTTCAGGCGGACTCAGCAAGCTGGTAGCGGACATAGCTGCGCTCATAAAGCTGCGCCAGACGACGCTTCTAGCGTTCTCCATGTATACAGCCTTTATCCTTGGCGGGGGGTTCCATAAGCCTCTGCTGTTTCACTTGTTAGTAGTAGTGCTTGGCTACATCTCTATAGCGGCAGTCACAGCGCTAAACATGTACTTCGACCGCGACATAGACGCTGCAATGCCTAGGACCAAGGATAGGCCCCTGGCCGCTGGCAGGATGAACCCCCGCAGTGTACTTGCCGGTTCAAGCATACTACTCGCAGCATCCCTAGTAATAGCAGCTCTACACATAAACGTGTATTATAGCGTTGCAATATTGATCGGCTTCCTCTTCGACATAGTGGCCTACACTATCCTGTTAAAGCGTAAGACCCCGCTAAGCATTATAGCCGGAGCCATTGCCGGCGGCGCCCCCGCCCTAGGCGGATGGGCGGCCGCAACCGGGGTCATAGATGTAAACGGTCTTCTACTATCGCTGCTCGTGGTAGCCTGGGTGCCGGCCCACATATGGTTCCTGGCAACCTTCTACCGCGAGGACTATAGGAAGGCTAACGTTCCAATGCTGCCCGTCATAGCGGATCCCAACGTGACGGCCATGGGGATAGGCTTTGGGGCTATCGTTATGGGCTACGTGGTTGTGGGCCTATGGCTCAACGGTGCAATAGGCTTAGCCTCGCTAGCCTACGGGCTGTTGGCCTCAATACACGTATTCTCTATGGCAGTCAAGTACAGCATAATGAGCGGTGACGAGATCTACGCCAAGAGGGCCTTCAAGGTGACCAACATGCACCTGGGCATGCTCTACCTAGTAATGATACTGGAAAAGCTGGTCCTCCATTAACGCTGGCAGAGGGGAAGACGGCTCGTAGCCGGCAGTTATTTCAAGGCTGTGTAGTCTCCCCACTCCGCCAGCATTTTTCTAAGCAGCTGATCGCTACGCGGCCCCGTGAAGTGCAGTGAGCCACCCCTCTTGGGCAGCCCTATCCTAGCGGTCCGCCAGCGCCTCCGGGGCGGGACAAGCTTTGAGCCCAGAGGATAGAGGACATAGGGGGCCCGCAGCATGTTAGCCTCCTTTATGGCAGATATAACGGCCTCAACCTTCTCCTCGAAGCCCTTTAGGCCCTGGAGCCTGGGCCTCACCTCTACCGGCTTACCCCGCCAGTTAAGGCATGGAAGGAGCTTGAAGTCATAGGTTACTCTGATTCTCGTACAGCCAGCACAGAAGATGAAGTTACCGACAGGCCCCACCAGCTCTACCTTGACCCCATTGTCCAGTATTAGTACCGGTCGGTTGTGCAGGCCTATACGGTATTTTATCTCGACCACCCTTCCCTCAAGCTTCTCCAGCACACGCCACCTTGGCAGATAGTGTTCATTGAACCTCCTTGCTGCCTTGCCTACCGGGTGAAGCTCTATGAACTGTACGCTTGCACCCATCTTGGCGGCTAGGTCTATCACCCCTGTTATGTCGTTCTCGTTTAGCCCTCGGAGTATCACGAAGTTTATTTTAACCGGTATACCATAGTCGTGGAGCAGTTTGAGGTTGCTGAGAACTCTCTCAAGCATGTTGGAGCCGGTTATGGCTTTGAACTTGCTAGCTGAGAGGGAGTGGAGGCTCACGTTCACATGATCTACTCCAGCGTCTGCTAGGCCGGGCATATGGTGGTGTATAAGCGACCCGTTAGTCGTTATAGAGACGTATGCCTTGCCCCTGCTCTTCAGTATTGATACTATCCTAGCGAGGTCCCTCCGGAGTGTTGGCTCGCCTCCGGTGAGCTTGAAGGCCCTAATATCGAGCCTGCGGGCGGCCTCGGCTATGAGCTCTATCTCGTCAAGCCTTAGCTCCTTCTCCTCCAGCTCCTGCTCCCTATAGCCCTCCATGTGGCAGAAGAAGCAGGAAAAGTTACATCGGCCCGTAACCATGATACGGAGGTTTGTGAGAGGCCTACCGTAACGATCTATGAGTGGCGTAGTGAGGTCACCCGTCACTACGTGCCCTATAGTACCTGGCAGGTATTATACTGTGGCGTCGGCCACTATCCCCAACATCTAGATACCCCTCAGTGCGCGAGCTTAAATTATTACCCCGGGAGGCCGGTAACCCACCATCCTCGGGACTAGATGGAGACTATTATGCACAGGCTCGATGCTGGCAGCTAAACGCGATCACGATGCGGAGGTATCCCGGCCTTGGAGCCCTCTCGCGAGAGGACATGTCCAAGGTGTCGTACGCGCATGGAGTATCGCGTTGAGATAGAGTTCGGCAGCGACGGCGCCAAGAGGATAAGATACTACTACCGATGCCCCAGGTGCGGCTACCGCCTCCCGGACATGACTATAATAGTCAGGCCCGGCAGTAATGGGGGTATGGTAATCGAGACCGAGGAGTATAGGGAGAGGAGGCTGGCTGCTAGCAGAGTGGAGGCGAGAGCGGCTAGGGGCTGAAGGCGGCGGCCCGTTTTTAAGCCTATACGGCCTAGGCGGGCCCTCTCGGTTGCTGGGCCCCTCTCTACGGAGGAGTTGAATCTACCTACTCAGCCTTCATCCCGGTGATGGGGGCCTGTGCAGCGGCCTTGTTGGGCAGGCTCCTCGGTCGAATCGCCAGGCTTTATCGCGATATAAAAGGGTATGTTAGGATCCTGGATGCAAAGAGCATTGCCAGGAGGATGTTTGTCACCAATAGCTTTGATGGACTGCTCTCAGCACTTGGTGTTGTGTTGGGAAGCTTTATTGGAGGCGTTACAAACCCTATCAGTTATGTTGGTAGTGTAGTGGGAGCTTCATTCTCTATGGGGTTCTTCAGCGGGTTCGTAGCCACATACCTCTCCGAGCGTGCTGAGAGGCTTCGAGAGCTCCGCAAGACCGAGAGGGTAATGGCTCACCCGCTGCGTGGGAGCGTGTACGAGAAGGCTGCGAAAATGGTGCCGCTGTACGTGGCGCTCTGGAGCGGTATTGGTGCAATAGCCCTCCCAACAATAGGTATTTCTCCCTTCATTGTTGCAGCGTTCGCGGGTGTAAAGGCCCCCATACCTATGCTTGTCTACGCGTCTGCAGCTATAATGGTGGCTGAGCTATTCATGCTGGGCGTGTACCTGGGGAAGGTGAGCGGCGAGAATGTATTGGTAAGCGGCGCCAGGCTGGCTCTGATAGGCCTCGCCGCAGTGGCGTTCTTCACCCTGGTATCGCTAGTCAGGTAGGAGGGCAGTGGGCAGGGGCCTCGGGACAGCGAAGAGGTCATCAACGCGGGCGGGTCTAGGAGAGGCCCCTGGTAGGGCCTCAGCTCCGCCGGAATACCTCATCGGTGCTCCTGGGTGTCGTGTAAGCTGCTGCTAGAGAATAAGCGTTGCACCGAGGCACTTGGAGCCGTGGATAAGTCTTTTCCCTCCACCGCGGGTCAGAAGCCCAGCGGTGCATCCCAACCGGGCTAGGGCCCGGGCACAGGAGGCGGCATGGTGAATGCGGCGTGGCGCCGAGGCTCATACTGCTCATACTCGATGGTGCGGCCGATAGGCCGGTGGATGGTGTGACTCCTCTCTCCGAGGCGAGGACTCCGGGCCTAGATGCTCTGGCCGAGCATGCTGTCTGCGGCTTCCACTATCCCGTAGCTCCTGGAATAGCGCCGGAAAGCGATCTCGCAACTCTATCCCTGCTCGGCTACGAGCCCGAGAAGTACTATACTGGGAGGGGGCCGCTCGAGGCCCTGGGGATAGGTCTCAGCATAAAGGCCGGCTACGAGGTTGCCTTTAGAGCGAACTTCGCGACAATAGATCCTGCCACTAGGAGGATAATCGACCGCAGGGTCGGCAGGAGCCTTGGAAGCGAGGAGGCGAGAAGTCTTGCAGCAGCCCTCGACGGCATGGAGCTAGGCGAGAACGGCTACGCCCTGGTCAGGGCCACCGTGGGGCACCGCGCAGTAGTGGTCATAGGGAGCAGGGAAAGCCGTCTCAGCGCCGCCGTCTCCAATATAGATCCCGCCTACGTGAGGAAGGGCCTCATCTCGGAGGCTGTGAGCAGCCCAGAGATGATTCTCCCCAGGTGCAAGCCTCTAGAGGACACGGAGGAAGCTCGTCGCACCTGCAGGCTGGTAGACGAGTTCGTCGACAAGTCTATAGAGATTCTCGAGAACCACCCTGTCAACGCCGAGAGGGCTAGAAGGGGCCTGCTAAAGGCTAATGCAATGCTCCTGCGTGATGCCGGCGACAGGATACCCGAGATGCCCCCTATTACCAGCAGGTTCGGCTTCTCCAGTGCGGCCTCCGTAGCCGAGATGCCGGTAGAGATAGGCATAGCTAGAGCCGCTGGGATGAGGGCTTACAGGGTGTCTCCCCCCTCCGGTGACCTTGCCCGCGACCTGCCGGAGCGCCTGGAGGCTGCGGTAAAGGCTCTCGAGGAGGGCAGCCAATTCCTCTACGTCCATCTAAAAGGCCCCGACGAGCCAGGCCACGACGGCGACTTCGAGAGAAAGAAGAATGCTATAGAGCTTATAGACGAGTACTTTGTAAGGCCCTTGATAGAGAGGATAGACCTAGACGATGTAGCGGTGCTAGTGACTTCGGACCACGCGACGCCCTGGAGCCTCCGGAGCCACAGCGGCGACCCGGTACCCTGGATGCTATCCTGGCGCAGACTCCCCGGGGGCCCCGGCGAGTTCAACGAGATCGTCTGTGGGAAGCGCGGCTCCAAGACCTTAGAGCATGGCTGGCTCCTGCTGCCATACGTGGTCGACACAATCAGGAGGGCTCAGTAGCGCCCGAAGCATCATCACTTAGAGGAGCCCCTCTCCGCGTGTCTGGGGCTCCGAGGAATCAGCTCCGGTCCACCTCAGCACGGCCCCGGGGGGTAGCCACGTATACACCCAGGGAGGATTTAGGCTTCCCGTCTGGAAACCCTCCTAGCCCTCCAGGGGCTCTAGGGGCCGTGAAGAACCCGAAGATAGGGGAGGCCCCGCCCCCGAGCCGATGGCCTAGGCCTTCCTAGCGGAGCCCTCACGCCTCCCGAGTACTAGAGCACCTCAAAGGCCACGGTGCGCAGCCCGTTGAGGGCAGCCAGGCACTCCAGGTAGTCCTCGCTCTCCCTGGACCCCTTAACGCAGCCCGATACGCGCCTCAGCGTCCAATAGTCTTCCTCGCTGAGCGGGGCCAGGAGCCTCAGCGAGGACGTGCAGCTACGCGATACCAGGAACTCTGCCAGGCCTCCGGCTGCCAGGAAGTCGGCGGCGGAGCTAAGGTCCTGCGCAGAAGGGTAGCAGGAGAGACCCGGATGAGTGTGGGCGAACGCCACAGCAGGGATGAGGGGGAGGCGTATCTCGTACTCGCCCCCACGGCCATAGGCTATCTCGCCGTTCCAGCCTATGACGACGAAGTACTCTCTGCCGGTTACAGAGGCCTCCGAGAGCGGCTTATAGAACGTGTTGCTGAAGAGCCTTACAATCATGCTTGTTACTTGTGAGAACCCCGGGTACTCTCCCCCGAAGCCCTCAACACACTCCAAGGTGTAGCCCATGATGGGGGCGCCGAGTATCCTTGGAAGAGACCTCTTCAGCGCTTCGAGCGTGTCATCCACGCAGCTGGCAGCATGGATGACTATGCGCGGCTCCCCGCTGCAGAGGGGCTCCACGCCCGCATCGACGCCGGTGTCCTCGACGTAGTAGGAGAGGACGTGGAAGGAGAGACCGAGGCACGCTATCCGCCTGGCCGCCTCCCTCGCCTCCCTGGACTCAAGGGCTTCTAGCGGGCCTCGGGCCGGCATCCCCTTTTCCTCACTCGGCTCCTCGGAAAAGCCCGGAGCCCTCCTCACGGGCCGGGAGCGGGGGGAGAGAGGGCACAGGGGAGAAAAGAGCGTTGCAGGGCGCGCTAGAGGTTGAAGTACATGTAGACCTCCACCGGGTTGGGGTACTGGCGTAGCTCCATAGCCTCGCGGCGCTTCACATCAATGTAGGCCTCTAGGATATCCCTCGTGAATATCGGCTTTAGGAACTCGTTATCGCTCTCCAGCTCGTCCAGGGCCTCGTCGAGGCTACGCGGCAGCTGCTTTATACCAAGCCTCCGCCTCTCCTCCTCACCCATCTCGTAGACGTTGCGGTCCACGGGGTCGCCTGGCTCGATCTTCTTCTTAATCCCGTCAAGGCCGGCGGCCAGTATGGCCGCGAACGCCAGATACGGGTTGGCGGTTGGATCCGGGCTCCGGAACTCTATCCTCTTAGCCTTCTCTACACCCTTCTCGTAGAATGGTATACGTATCGCAGCGCTGCGGTTTGCCTTACCCCAGACCAGGTAGACCGGCGCCTCGTAGCCGGGTACCAGCCTACGGTAACTATTCACTGTGGGGGCAACGATGGCCGCCAGCGCCCTCCCGTGCTCCAGTATCCCGCCTATGAAGTACCTGGCTGTCTGGCTCAGCTCTGCGTACTCGTCGCTGGGGTCGTAGAAGAGGTTCCTACCGCTACTCCTATCCCAGAGGCTTACGTGGACGTGCATGCCGTTACCGTTGTCGCCGGCTACCAGCTTGGGCATGAAAGTAGCGGCCATGCCGTGCTTTGCCGCCACGTTGCGGGCAACGTACTTTAGGGTGACCACGCGGTCGGCGGTTGTCTTTAGATCGCCGAACCTAAAGTCTATCTCCACCTGGCCTAGTGCAGCAACCTCGTGGTGGTGGGACTCGACCCTAAAGCCAAAGTAGTCCTCCAGCACGCTGGCTATCTCATACCTTACAGCAGCCACCTTGTCTATGGGGGACGGGGTGTGGTAGGCCTTCTTAGTCCTCTGGAAACCTAGCTCCTCCTCATAGTCCATGTACTCGCGGGATACAACACGGTAGCCCAGCCCCTTTGTAGGCGTCTCAACGTCGAGGAAGAGGCCGTCCACTAGCATGAACTCTACCTCTGGGCCGAAGTAGGCTTCAAGACCCTGGGAGGCGAGGTACTCCATAGCACGGTCAGCTATGTAGCGGGGGTCCTTGGGGAATCTGCCCTCGGTGGAGTAGACGTCGGATATCATCCTACCGGTGTCCTTGGCCCAGGGGATCACGGCGAACGTCGACGGATCGGGGCGGAGACGGTAATCACTCTCATGTATGCCGGCGAAGCCCTCTACACTGCTCCCGTCGAGCAGGTTGAGCCCCTGCTTGAACGCCTTATCGTCAACCTCCCTGGAGGGCACTGCTACGCTGCGGAGGTGGCCGGCCACGTCCACGAAGTGGAGCTCCACCCAGCGTACCTTCTTGAGCTGCTCTCCTGCGGACTGCACAAGCGTTCACCGAGCCGGCGGAATCCCCGAACATGTAACTAAGTATTTCCACCATGAAGTGTGAACGCTGTTCAAGAGTTACATCTAATCTGTAGTTATGAAAGGAGAACGTGCTCTTGGAGGCCTCCCCTGGCCTAGCCGCTAGTAGTGTAGTTAAATCTTGTGGCCTCCTCCGGGTGCTGCCCGGGCGATTGCTGGTGGTGTGCAGCGTTAACGTATATGTAGACGCTACAGGGCCTGCGCCTATAGCCTCCTACGAGGCCACGTGCAGCATCCTCTACGTCTGCGGCGAGGTGCGGGTAGAGCCCGCTGAGAGTGCTGAGGTGGAGGTGCTAGGGGACACCGGGTGCTTTGTGGCCAGGAACAGGGGAGGGAGAATGAGCCTGCGGCTGGAGTACCGCAGCCTCCCAGAAACCATCCCGTCAAGGCCGGCACTGCCCCAGCCCTACCCTCCCTTCAGCGTCGTGGATGCATTCGTCGTGGTTGACTCCAGGCCGGGTCTGGAGCTCTACGGGCTCCCCTTCCGCAGGTCTGCAGTGGTTACGCTCACCCAGCGCACCCTCCTCGAGGGCCGTTCACCCCTCCAGCTGGTCGTGGTGGACGAGGCGCTCGACGAGCTGCACGGCCTATCAACTAGGCTGGGCCCCCTGGAAACCCTCTACCCGGTCCTATCCGGCGACGAGCAGGTAGACGGGATAAAGCTCTGCGAGGCTGCCCGCGGCTATGGACTCCAGGTATGGGGCGAGTGCGTGAACAAGCTAGGAGGAGTCAGGGTGTCCCCCTACCTCCAGCTGCTCCGTAGCACCCGCGCCCGGAGGCCAGTCTTCGAGGCGGTGGCTGCACGGCTCTACGCTGGCACGGCTGTCAACTCCCTCCTCGACCCGGCAGAGCTTGCCAGGAAGCTGTACGACATGGGGCTAGACACTCCCGTCTGGGCCCGCAGGAGTGGAGGCGGCTTGCGGCTTGAGGGCATAGAGGGGATTAGGGTATGGCTCCGGAGCCTGGTAGACGGGGTCGAGAAGATAGAGGGGCTCCGGATGGGCCGGGGGCCGGCCGTCCTCAGCGGGGAGTATAGCGAGATAGCCCTGGCCTGCAGGCAGTGCTGGGAGCCACTGGACTTCTTCATCCAGCAGGGCTAGCTGCCAGGCCGGCCTCCAGGGCGGTGCTCTCCCCGGGCGCCCGTATCCTCACAGTGCTCGCCCCGTCGATCTTAACGACCTCCACCACCTTGTCAGCCGCCTCCTCAACCTCCCTGTCGTGGGTAACCACTATGAGCTGTGCAAGCCCGCTTGCCTCCAGCCCATACCTTATAATGTCTACGAGCTCGCGCCTCTTCTCCTCGTCGAGGTGGATAGTAGGCTCATCCATTATCATCGACTCTATTTTCTCGCCCACCACGCGGGCGAGCGCAATCCTGTAAGCTATAGCCAGCGCTATCCTCTCGCCACCGCTTAGCATAGACACCGTCTTCTCGCCCTCGCGTGTTACAAGGACTACGCTGTAGTCGTCCTCGAGCCTTACATCGAGGAAGTCTATGTTGAACCTCATGAGCGTGTCGCGTAGATGGTACTCTAGTATATTCTTCAAGGCGTGCCTTATAGCGCGTGGCACGCCGTTAGGGCTCAGTGCGCGTCTTATCTTCTCTAGAGCAGCTATGGCGTTGCCGTAGCGCTGCAGCTCCTCCTGCAGCCTTTCAACCCTGCCGCGTAGCACCTCGATCTTCGACACTATAGCCTCGAGCTTTTCTTTTGCACCTTCCAGCCTAGCCACCTGGCTCCTCAGGTCCTTAAGCCTCTCCTCAAGCTCGCGCAGCCTTGTCTCAGCCTCTTGAAGCTCGGCCTCAACACTAGAAGCCTCCTCTACCTCCTTTCTGGTCTTCTCCAGCTCGGCCTCGAGCCTTGAGATCTCTGCTTCAAGCCTCTTCAGCCTGGCCTCCGCCTTGGGGAGCCTCTCAGCCTCACTCTTTAGCCCGGCGAGGTACTCGCGGTAGTGGCTAACCCTCTCTGCCGCCTCCCTCAATTCGTCCATACTCATATTCAGCTCGTCTAGAATCTCCGCCAGCCTCCTCTCATGCTCGGCAAGCCTTGACACTATCTCCTCCTCCTGCCGTTTCAGCTCCTCGTACTGCTCGGCTAGCGCCTGAAGCCTCTGGTACCTACTTACCAGCGGCTCCAGCTCCCGGAGCCGGTGGCGGGCCTCCTCGTACTCCTGGCGCTTCGCGAATAACTCCAGGTACTTTCTCTGCAGCTCTTCTATCTGCTTCTCCGCCTCCTCGGCCTCCTTTATCATGGTCTCAATGCTCTTTGCCTCCCCCTGCACCGTCCTGGCAAGCCTCTCCAGCAGCTTCTTCTTGTACTCCAGCTCGCTGTACTCGCGGCGCAGCATCACGGCCTGCGACTCGATCCTCCTAAGCTCTGCCTCTAGCCTCCTCTTCTGCTGCCTAAGCCTCGATATCAGCTGTATCCTATGCTCCTCGGTGAGGGGTCTGCCGCATAGCGGGCAGCGGCCCTGGGCCTCCGTAAGCTTCATCAGCTTCTCCTCTAAGTCGCGTATCTCGGAGCTCTTAGCTCCAGCCTCCTCTTTCAGCCTCTCGAGCTTAAGCCTTGTAGACTCCACGGCCTTGTCGAGGCTTGCTATTATAGACTCGAGCTTCTCCACTATCTTAGCGGGCTCCTTGGGGAGCTCCAGGGGTATGTCTGACCTAAGCCTGTCCATAAGCCTCCTCATCTTGGTATCAACTTCTTTTCTCAGCCTCTTAGCCCTAGCCTCAAGCTGCTCAATCCGGGTTCTAACCTCGTGGTAGCGCTTGTTATCCTCCTCCAGCTTCTCCACCTGTCTCCTGAGCCTCTCATACTCCTCCCAGGCTTGCCTAGCCTCCGGCAGCCCCTCCAGCTCCTTCTCGATCTTCTCTCTATTGTGGCGTAGTGCCTCCAGTACCTCCCTATTCTTATCAAGCTCCTCCAGGATCCTCGACGCCTCCTCTATAAGCTCTATGCTCTTCTCAATCCACCGGAGGCTCTCCAACTCCTCCTTAGCGTTCTTGGCCCGCGTGTACTCGGAGCGAGCCTCATCGTACTCCTCGCGGAGCTTCTGGAGGCTGCGTTCCAGCTCAGCCATCCTGGCTTTCAGGGCCTCCAGCCGCTGCGTGCGGGCCCGCAGCTCCTCTACCTTCTCCCTCAGCTCCTCATACTCCTTCTCCGTAGCTGCTAGGAGCGGCCGCAGCTCCTCCAGCTTCTTGGCCACCTTGTCGTATTCTTTGGCGCTCTCCTCCGCCTCTCTCAGCCTGGCCTCCTCGCTCCGGTACTGCTCCTCGAGCATTGTCTTCTTCGTCCGGAGGAGCCGTAGTATGGAGGCTAGGCGGTCATAGGTCTTCTCGATGGCTTTTAGCCTGAGTATAGTGTTTATTGTATCTATGCGCTTCTCCTTATCCACTAGTATCCTGTCTATCTCGCCCTGCCTGGTCACGAGGAGGAGGTCTGCGAGCGAGGGGTCTATGCCGAGTATCCTCCGCAGCTCTGCCTTCACGCTCTCCACTCCGCGGGCGATTAGCTTTGGGGAGCCGTCATCGAGCTGGTAGAGGAGCGCTTGCGTAGCGCCGGTGCGCTGTACCACCTTCTGGAGCCTATACCGGTTGCCTCCGGAGCTGAACTCTACAGCTATACGGGCTATATGGGCGCCGAGCCTTATCAGGTCGTGTTTACGGCTGCGTGTGCCGCGGCTATGTGAGCCGAACATGGCGTATGTTATAGCGTCTATTATGCTGCTCTTGCCGGCGCCGTTGGGCCCCACTATTGCTATAATGCCGCGGCCGAAGTCTATTCTCGTCCTTCTGTGGCTCAGCACGTTCTCCAGCTCGACACGCTCCACTATCACGGCTCAACGCCTCTCATTGAGCTTGAAGGCCTCTTCTATGATACGTATAGCCTCTGCCTCGGCGTGGCTCTGGGGGTCGGCCCCGAGAACGTCTATGAGCTTCGAGGCCAGCTCTGCCAGCTTCTCGTCGCCGAGAAAGTCCTTTAGAAGCCCTTCGAGCTTTATACTGGAGGATGCTTTCTGCACCGAGGGCGGGAGCTTAGACTCAACAGTGTCGACCCTCAGCCGGTAGGAGAGCACGTACCCCGACAGAACAGTCTCGACAGTCTTGTAGACGTTGGCCTTAGCGCTCCTCGGCACGTTGGATACGGTCAGGTGCAGGATGGGCTTCCGGCTCTCCGGGTAGCGGGCTAGACGGTCACGGAGCCTCAGCAGGGCGGAGCGGAGGGCGTCAAGCGAGTCAAATACTATCTCCTCAACTATCTGCGGCCTCGGAGTCTCTAGTGCAATCTTGTCTACCGACACGGTGCGGCCGGGGGCAAGCTCCACTAGGGATACGTAGCGCCGCGGCTGCGCGGATGCCTCGTCTACACGGAGAGCCTCTATCGAGCCAGGATAGACCGCCAGCGAGTCTCCAACAGCAAACCGGCGGTAGAGGTGTATGTGGCCTAGCGCGTAGTACGAGTAGCCCTGGGGCAGCTCGCCCAGCTCAAGCTCATACTCGGGCGCCACCTCGTGGAGCGACTGGTGGAGCAGCAGCACGGAGGGCTCCCTCGGAGCCTTCGGGAGCCTAGCTAGGTGCTCTAGCAGCCTCTGCCTGGCCCCAACCCCCTTCTCGTTGCGCACCCCTGCAACAAGCAGCTCGCCGCTCCGCGTCCTAAGCCTATGGTGCTCCGGGCCCCGGAGCCCCAGCACGTGAACGTCCTCGAGCACCTCCTCGAGAATGAGGAGGGGCGGGAGCATTCTCCGCCGCGGCAGGTCATGATCCCCGGGTATCACTATGAATGGTATACCTGCCGTGTTGAGCCTCCGCAGCGACCTTATGGCACGGTGTATGGCTTGTGGCGGGGGCCGTGTTGTGTCGAAGAAGTCGCCTGCGTGAACCACTGCATCAACCTTCTCACGGATAGCAGTATCTATAATCTCGTCGAAGACGCGGTAGATATCCATCTCCCTCTCTATCAAGCCATATTGTCTATACCCGAGATGCGTGTCAGACACGTGTAGTACCCGTAGGTTATCCCCGGGCATTGCCAAGCACCTTTCACGCCTGCCTTCTCATGCTCGCAAGAGCCCGATAGAGTATGCGTGCCCCGCCCGGCCTCCTTCTCCCTCGGGCGTGTTACTGCATGAAGTCTGAGGTCAGCTCGTCCACTCCCCCGGCTTCAGCCTCCAGCCATGACATGCTCCTCCACTCGGCGACAACATCTATATCGGATCCGCCGAGCTTGCCGGGATACTTGTCTATTCTAACGAGGGCTGGTATCCGTATAAAGGGGCCTACCACTACGGCCTCCCCCGTGTTGAGCGAAGGTAGGTGGGCCACGAGATCATCGCTGAGGCTCTCGCTGGCAGCCTGCACGTAGCGTTGATCGCTCGGCTCGACGATCCGCAGCACGATCATGTTGTTGGCCTGGCTCAGTATCTCCGGGTCAAGCCCCTTGGGCCTCTGGCTCACAAGCATGAGGCCTAGGCCGAACTTGCGGCCCTCGCGAGCTATCCTTGTGAGCCAGTACTTGGAGAGGGTCTCCTCATCCCTTGGGGCCAGTATGTGGGCTTCCTCGACCACTACTAGCACGGGGTATGGCACCTGGCTCGAGCCGGTCAGCCGGTGCCGCTTCCTCTCGGCAAGGAGTATTCGGAGCACATGGCTGGCCACGGCGTCGGCCGCGTCGCGGTCAACACGGCTTAGATCAATTACATTGGCGTAGCCAGGCCTGATCCTTGAGACCGGGTCGACGGCATCGTCGCGTATAATGTCGCCGTACCGCTCCTGGAGCGACTCTATCTTGTTAACCACAGCTGCCGCCGCGCTAGTATCCTCGTTACGGCGCCGGCTCACGTGCTCAACTGCCCGGGCCAGTGTTTCTAGGAAGCCTCCCCGCTCCTCTTCACCGGTCTCCTGTACCTGCTTGAGGGCGCGGCGGAGGATGCGCTCCTGCTTATAGTAGCGCTGCTCGACGCCCAGTAGCACCATAAGCTCCGAGGTGCTCAGCCGTCTGGGGTTGAGCACAGGCTCTATAATGTTGACGCGGCCTCCCAGGCTGGAGCCAAGGTACTCCCCGTGGAAGTCGAATATTACGACGGTACCGCCTATTCGGACGAGCCTGTCAACTACTACAGCCACAGTGTTGCTCTTACCCGCGCCGGTGACAGCCAGTATGGCTGTATGCCTGGTGACAAGCTTGTTTACATCAACGTAGACCGGCACATCGGGCCGGGAGGCTAGCACGCCCAGGCGGAGCCGGTAGGGCTCCTTTCCCCCGAACACGCGTTGAAGGAGCTCGCTGGGGGCCTGGTAGACACGGGCCCCGGGCAGTGGGGGGAGCCTGGGCATGCGGAGAGTGTCCACGTCTCCAAGCAGCCTGGCAGTGCACTCGAAGAACACGTCGTCCTCGCTCATCTCGCCGCTAAGCTTCTCGACAATAGCAGGGTCGTAAATCCCGGGCAGCGCGTTGAGGGTGATACTCCTCGTGCCCACCTGCTCAACCAGGCCCAGTAGGGCGCCGCCAGGATACTCTATAAGGACATAGTCGCCGATGGGGGGCGGGTTGGAGGAGACAAAGCGGGCCACGATGGGGGTGGAGTTGTCCACCACGAAGCCCAGCAGCCTGCCCGGGGCCGGCCTGCCGCGCTCCTCGTGTAGGGTCTTGCTTTCCTGCATAGCGGCTGCAGCCTCCGGGGGAGAGAAGGCCGCCCCTCTGAGAGCCGGGGCGTTTCCCGGGTCTAAGGGGGTTAGGGGCTAGCACTAATGGCCGGGCGTGCACACTCTCCGGCCACGTCGCGCCCTGGAGTATATACTGCATGGAGGCGCCACCATTATGGCCGCGTAGCTGAGGGAGCGGTGCACCCTCACAACCTTCACCAGCACGAGCAGGTCCGGCTCCTCGAGGTTTACGGGCAGGTCTATGCCATCGGCTATAGCCTCTATGGCGTCCCTCTTGTGTAGAAGCCTCCCCGTCTTGCGGTCGTAGAGCCTCCCTTCAAGCCTTATCGCGAAGGCGGAGCCCCCGCTTGACTTGGAGTAGAGTAGCTCCCTGGCAGCCTCGGCCACGTAGTCCACGTAGGGCGCTACCTCGAGGTCAACAGGTATAGCCCTCAGCACGACGCTGTCCTCGCTAAGCCCCCGGGCCAGCCTAGCCACAGCATCGTAAGGGTCGTCCACTTTAAGGAGCAGCAGCGACCTCGGCGCGTCAAATACTCGCACCCGTCCTAGAATGCCCTCTATCTCTCTCAGGGCCCTCCTCATAGAGTAGTAGCCGGGCTCGTGAGCCACTATCATGTTGAACAGCTTGTACCTGGGCACTCCCCCGTGCTCCATTACCTGGTCCTCCCCTGTAACACGCCCTGCCGGTGCCGCGGGCGTATAGAAAAGAGGAGCGGGCACCCGTTTTTCTAGAAGCGGGTTGCCCTGGGGTCACCGGCCCTGCCTGGCCACAGTCCTAAACTTGGTAATCGTCTCTATCCAGACTCTCGCTATATCTGCTAGGCGTCTGTCTCCATTACATACAAGGTATATTGTATTGCCCTTAACCGAGGCCCTAGCCCTCCTGCAGCCAAGAACCTCGGCGGCCTCGGCCACCTCGCCCTCCTGGGGGCGCGGAGGGGCATGGCCGCAGGGACCCCACTTACAGGCCCAGCAGCCCAGCCCATGGGAGACTATATTGGCGGAGCAGCTGCTTGGAAGCACTCTTAGCCCGTATCTTGCCGCAATCCTGGCGGCTAGCTCCTTGAGATCCGACTCCCTCAGCGTTACCTGGTCCCTCGAGCCCCGGGGGTTCCTAGGCAGCCTCTCCTCTATAACCTTTATGTCAACTATCCCGGATGCCCCCAGCCTCCTGAGGATTCCGGGGGTGACCCGCAGGCTGCCCGGAACCATAGTCCTTATGCCCGCCTCACGGGCCCTCCGGATTATATCCTCAAGCTCGCGGTCAGTCACCCCCGGTACTATGGGGCGTAGGAAGAGTGTCACGCTAACCCCTCTCCTCGCCAGCTCGGCTGCGAAGCGGAGCCTCTCATCCGGGCTAGGAGCGCCGGGCTCAAGCATATGGGCGTACCGTAGGGTTGTTATCGTTATAAGCACGTTTATCCTAGGGTCGCTCGACTTTACGAAGCGCTCTAGCCTCTCCCCATCAAGCACGGATTTGGTCGATATCTGTTGAGGGTTGCGTAAGTGCCGCCAGGTCTCCTCCAGATACTCGAGGGCTCTATCCACCGTCTCAGGCATGAAGGGCTCGGTAACCGATCCAAATGCTAGCAGGGTCCCCCGGGGCCCCGGGACGAAGTAGGGGTTGTTGAGCAGCGCATAGACCAGTTGGAGGCCGCTGAGCGGATAGGGCCTGGGCTTGAGCGGGAACCCCATGTCTGGAACGTAGCAGTAGAGGCAGCCGAAGTTGCAGCCAACCCCCGTGTGTATGGTCATGCCGCAGGGTATCGGCCGGCGTCTCGCGTGATGGTCCCGCCGGGCCTCCTCAGCCTCCCTCGGATCGAGCCTGGACTCTATGCTGGCCGCTAGCCTCTTCTTCTCCGCCAGCAGTCTTTCTACAAGGTTCGCAAACCTCTTCAACCGCCAGGCCCCCTAGCACGCCACCGAGCCCATTCCAGTCTATTAGGGCCGCGGGGGATGGACTATTGTGTCTCAAGGCTTCAGGGCGTTGAGGTGGCGTGGCAGGCCGCGAATACGCGTGAGGAACACTATGGGCCAGAGGCTCGAGGTCTTCGAGCCCCTTGAGCCCGGCATTGTCCGCATGTACGTCTGCGGCCCGACGGTGTACGACTACACCCACCTCGGCCACGCGCGCACCTATGTAGCCTTTGACGCCATAAAACGGTACCTGGCTCTCCGAGGCTACAGTGTCATCCATGTACAGAACATAACGGACATCGATGACAAGATTATCGACCGTGCCAGGCGCGAGGGGAGGGACTGGCGTGAAATAGTGGACACCTACAGCCGCGATTACTTCGAGATGCTGCAGAAGCTCAAAATAAGCGTCCACATTCACCCAAGGGTTACAGACCACATAAAGGAGATCATAGAATTCATCCAGGGTTTGATAGACAAGGGCTACGCCTACGTGGCCCCCAGCGGTAGCGTGTACTTCGACGTAGACGCCTTCCCCGGCTACGGCGAGCTGAGCGGCCGCTTCCACCCCGAGGAGTGGAGGCAGGAGGAGGACGTGCTCAGGGAGAAGAAGCATCCCTACGACTTCGCGCTCTGGAAGGCTTGGAAACCCGGCGAGCCCTACTGGGAGGCCCCCTGGGGCCGGGGAAGGCCCGGCTGGCACATAGAGTGCAGCGTGATGTCCTCCAAGTACCTCGGCGAGCAGTTCGATATCCACGGCGGGGGCCAGGACTTGGTCTTCCCCCACCACGAGAACGAGAGGGCCCAGAGCGAGGCCTTCTTCGGGAAGAAGCCCTGGGTACGCTACTGGCTCCACACGGGCTACCTAACCATACGCGGGGAGAAGATGAGCAAGAGCCTTGGCAACATCATACCCTTCCGGGAGGCCTCGAAGAAGTGGAGCCCGAGCGTGCTACGCCTCTGGCTGCTAAGCGCCCACTACCGTACTCAGCTCGACTTCAGCGAGGGTGCCCTCGAGCAGGCTGAGGCCAACCTGCGCCGGCTCCGGGGCGCGGTGTCAGACCTCGCCAGGATGCTGAGGGAGGCCGAGCCAAGGGGCAGGCTAAGCGACAAGGAGTTGAAGGCCCTGGGCGAGGTGGTTGACGCCTACTACGGGTTCCACGAGGCTATGAGTGATGACTTCAACACAGCCAGAGCCCTAGCGGCCGTCCTAAAGCTGACCAGGATAACCAATAGCACCCTTATACCCGGCGAGTACTACACGGCAGGGCTTCTCGCCCTCCGCGTCTACGAGGAGTTTAACACGGTATTCGCTGTGCTCGACGACGTGCTCCAGGGCGCCGGGGCGCCGGCGGCAGAGATGACTGAGAAGCTGGTCGAGATAATAGTATCTGTGCGCCAGGAGCTGAGGAAGAGAAGGCTATTCGACCTGGCAGACTCCATAAGATCGGAGCTAGCGCGGCTGGGGATAAGGCTCTACGACCATCCCGGCGGAAAAACGACGTGGCGTATAGAGCGTATGGGAGACTAGCCGCCCGGCATCTTTCTAATCCTCTCCATAGCTTGCTGGAGCAGCTTCTCCCTCTCAGAAGGCTCCATGCTCCGGTCTGACACGCCCTTGACGTAGACGTATAGCGTCTTCTGCCATGAACGCTGCAGCTCGAACGTGGTCACCGGGTTCCAGCCGGGTATAGGGAAGTCAAGCGTCACCACTATGGCGCCGGGCTTCAGCTCCTCCTCGAGCTTCGGCCTAAGCTTCTGATTCACGCTCGTCAGAAGGTACATATAGATTATGTCGGCATCGCGTAGGGGAGTCTTAAAGAAGTCAGCCTCTATAACCTCTACACGGCCTGTGAGATCCCGCTCTCTCACAGCCTGCCTAGCCCTTTCCGCAAGATCGCTCCTCAGCTCAATGCACTTAACACGTATATGGGGGAAAGCCTCGGCCAGTGCTACTGCTACGCGGCCGTCGCCACAGCCTACATCGTAGACCACGTCGCCCTCCTTGGGGTTGAGTATCGAAACCAGGCTGCGAATAACCTCGTCCCTTGTGGGCACCCAGGGCACCGAGGGCTGATAGTCAAACCCTATCATGACCCAGAGCCTCCCATAGTTTGGTTCGTGGGCGCCGGAGGCTATTATAGAGTTAGACTCGGGGTTGTATCCTGCGGGGTTTTGGATGACGCCGGGCATAGAACCCTACCTAATCCGTCTATGAGCATGCACCCCGCTGACGTCACCTTATTATAGAAGAGTCCCGAGATAGCGCCGGGCAGGAACCCGGGGGCCGGGGTTGAGCACCCCCGTCGAGGGCGGCGGCACGTTATCAAAGCTTGTGCCGGCGGGCATAGCGCTCATCTTCATAGGCGTCCTCCTCATCTTCATAGGTGTCTTCTATAGTATCATCCGCAGCGGTGGCAAAGGCGAGTACGGAGGGGTAGTGGTCATAGGCCCCTTCCCCATAGTGTTTGGCTCGGGCGGCGGGGCTGTAAAAATAGCAGTAATAGGCGCGATAATACTGATGATACTGGCACTAGTGATAATGCTGCTACCCCTCCTCCTGGCCAGGGGTGGGACTGTGGCCTGGAAGCCCTAGGCCAGGGCTCCCGAGGGCTACGGGATAGGTGCAGGATTGTGAGCGAGAGTATAGATGCTGGAGCGGAGGAAATACTCATAAGAGCCGATAGACGTGTACTGAAGACCCTGTCGCCGCATGCCCGCTGCGTGGTCCTGGTCCTGCGGCTCCTGGGCTCCGAGGAGATCAGCGTAGCCGACCTGGAGGCGCGGATAGAAAGCTTCGGCTTCAAATGTTCCAGGCTCAATGAGATAATAGACATGCTCTCCTACTACGGTATGCTCGAGTGCAGGGAAACCCTCTGTAGACTCAGTAGTGCTGGAAGAGAGCTTTCAGGCGCCCTCAACGAGTTTCTTTACACACTGAGGCGGCTCGTCTACAGCGTGGTGAGAGGATCCATAAATGAGGATATGGTGGCATCAAGCCTCGTAACCACATTCGCCAGTACATTGGGCCTTATAGAGTCCTATGTGGAAGAGCCCAGTATGATGCCCCTCTATCTACCACTCCACCTCTACATAGCGGGGGTTAGCACAGTTGTCCTAGCGCAGCTTGCTAGGGTTAGTGCCTCCGTGCTGGATGTTGTCAAGAGGTTTTGGCTAGACTAGCTGGCACCCTGCGTTGAATGCTCTACTGCATCATAATCTATCCCTAGGACTATCCCTAGGATGATGAAATATATTTAGTTCTCGATTTACACATCATATTGTTAACTTGTGAGATCACTGCATATGGTAATACTTATCAAGAACGCTTCGTGAACAATAGTTAATGGGTGGGAGCATATGAGTCTAGACCTTAAGGTGCTCTACGAGGACGAGGAGCTCGTGGTGATGAAGGCTCCGACGGACGAGGAGCTGGTGGAGCTTGTCTACAAGTTCATAAGGAGCAAGGGCCGGCCGGTAACATGGAAGGAGCTGCGCGAGGCCTTCAGCGGCATAGCGGGCGAGGACAGGCTGCGGAGGGCGCTCAGTAGGCTCAAGATGCGCGGTGACATAGTGGAGCTGCGGGGAGGCCGCTACGGTACACCAGACATGCCGGGCGTCAGGGAGGAGATCGAGGAGAGGAAGCGCAGGAGAATGCTGCGCGAGGCCATGAGTCTCGAGTGGAGGCTCTATGGGCCGCCGGATAGGCCCAGGAGGCGCTCCGGCCAGGCCGTTCATGAGCAGGCCGATCAGACCAACTAGCCGCGCGGTAGCCTCGAAGTACCGGCCTACGGTAAGCGCTGAGGGGGCTTGAGCTTTTTCTCCCCTCTATACCTCAATGTGTAAAATTCTCCACCCTGGGGCGCTACCGCCTTGCCTCAGAGGAGGCAGAGGTCCACATCGCCATCTGAGGTCATACTCCTCGCCAGGCCAAAGAAGCCTGTAGTCTTCCGCGCCGAGGTAAAGGAGGGTATCGTGATACTACGCGGCGAGGACGGCTCAGTCGCTGTCGTCCCGGAGGAGGAGGTTTGCGGGCTGGTGGAGAGGTTGAACCTGATAGTGGAGGGCTTCTCCTGTGGGAAGCGCGCCGGTTAGGGCCGGCAGATAAGCGTGGCGGGCGAGAAGCTCACGCGTAAGGGTGAAAAACCCGGACTGCAGGGCCCCGGGCTTGAAGAGCCCTGATGCAAGTAGGGTCTCCGCCGTGTAGGTGAATTCAGGGGTGTCAGCGATGGAGGCCGTCGGTAGGGAGGTTAGACAGACCGGTACCGCGCAGGAAGACTTCATAGTGGGCAAACACGTCTATGGCAACCTCTACGGTGTAGCCCGGGAAAAACTGTGGGACGAGGAGGGCCTAAAGCGTATTGTAGTCGAGGCTGCCAGGGTTGCTAACATGCATCTAGTCGACCTCAAGTCCTGGAAGTTCAGCGGCTACCATGGCGGCGTCTCCGTTATAGCTCTCGTGCTCGAGAGCCATATAGCCATACATACGTGGCCTGATTATGGCTATGCTACTGTAGACGTCTACACCTGCGGCGCCAACAGTGATCCCTGGAAGGCATTCAACTACATAGTGTCGAGCCTAAGGCCTAGGCACTACATAGTGCACTACGCGGATCGGAGCAGTATACCCGGGGCTACAGGGGAGCACGGGTAGCTAGAGAGAACCTGCGGTGCCTAGGCTTCGCAGCAGTATCGGCTGTCCGGCCCTCCTACGCCCCCTTCTCGGCCGGGCGTATTGCCGGCATACACCCGAGTTTATGGGCTGGGCGGAACCGGCAATAGGATAGAAGCCTCGGCCAGGGCCGTGGCGTCTTCATTGCAGGGCTGCTCGTTGAAACACGGCTCCTCATCGGGCCTTGGATAGCCTATGTCACTCAAGCCCCGCCTTCCGGGAAAAGTCCATTATACTCATTGTTAGGAGCTTCCCGCTTTTAACGCGGAACACTATATCGTTCTCGGTGAGTATAGCCTCCTCCGCCTCCTCGTCGATGTCTCCAAAGTGTATGTAGAGTATGTCGCTCTGTCTGTCATACTCTATCCATACTCTCTCGATGTCTTCGATGCAGTACCTCCTCTTCCTCGGCTCTTCCAGCTCCACTACGCCTCCCCTGGCTGCATAGCAGCCGGCCGAGGATAATGAAGCTCGCTGCCACAGCAGCCAGGGCCGCCAGCACGGGCTCGGGGCTGGCTAGCATTCCCCCCTGCCCAGGTAGGCCCTAAGGAGGTCGCGCTCCGTGATTATAGCTCTAGCTAGCCTCTCGCCGTCCAGCAGCAGGAGGGCCCTCTCGTTGACTGAGAGGATTAGCTCGGCTACGTCAGACACCACGGCTGCCTCATAGTCTAGGACCGGCGCGGGGGCTGAACGGCTTGCAAGGGGCTCGAGGAGCGTGTCCTCGGACGGGCGCCGGGCTATAGCCATGAGTATGGACGTCATGGTAGCCAGATAGTACTCCTCGTCCACGTTAAGCGGAAGCCTCCTAAACCCCTTCTCGTACATATAGCCGAGAGCCTCTATTAGGGGCTCGCTTGGATCACCCATGACCAGGCTGTGGGTGGCATAGCACCGGGCGGGCTCGTTGCTCCCCAGCAGCTGCATAGCGTAGTCCAGCTCGGTGTAGGCCGAGATGAAGCGGCCGGACTCGTCGACTACAGGGAGAAAGCCTATCCCCCTCTGTATCATGATCTCCGCCGCCTCCCTTGGGCCCATCCTCTCCGCCACGTATGGAGGCTTATTGGCCACCTCGTAGACACTTGTCTCCAGCGCCGCCTTGAAATTGAACCTCTCCACAGCGCCGGCATCCTCAAAGACGTCCAGCAGGTGCCGTGCCAGATCCTTCACGGATACTACGCCTATGAGTAGGCCCTCGTCATCCACAACGGCTGCGTGGCTTATCCCACGGGTGCCGAGAAGCCGGATAGCCTTAGCAACCGTGGCGTCTGGCTCAATGGTCTCGTAGAAGCGTAGCAGCAGGGCTGACGGCACCCGGGTCTACTGGGAGGTGCGCGGCAGGCTGCTTAGAACCTTTTTTCTCCCTTAGCCCTCCCACGCTACCCTCCGGCCCAGCCCTCCGGGGAGGCGGCCCCGGGCTGTGGAGTGGAAGGGTGTCCATGCCGTGGAGGAGGCCATACGCGCCCACATAGCGGAGGGGGATGGATACGTAGATATCCAGCTCTACGTGAAGCCTGATTCCTCCTTCACCGGGCTGAGGATGGAGGCCGGGGAGCTGGTATTCTACACCGAGGAGCCTCCGGTGCAGGGCCGCGCCAACGCTAGCCTCGTAAGGTTCTTCTCAAGGCTCTTCGGGGTCTCGCGCTCGATGGTGGATATAGTCTATGGGGCCGGGAGCCGGACCAAGCGGATACGCATCAAGGGGGTTACGGCTGACCAGGTGCTTGAGAAGCTGATAGAAGCGCTCCGGGAGAGCGAGAAGCGCTAGAGCCTACTTTACCCTAGCATGCAGTCAGGCCCCGCGCCTGGGTGCGGGGTGTTTTGCCCGACCAGCCCTCGAGGAGGGTGTACGAGGCCGCTCCCCAGAGGCTTCTAGCCCGTGCCGTGGCTGAGGCGCTGGAAAGGCAGGGTGCCAGCCTCTCCGAGGAGGAGAGGAGGCAGATAGAGTACACCGTGGCAGAGTCGCCCAACCCCGAGCTAGGGGACTACGGGATCCCGCTGGCTAGGTATGCAAGACGCTACCGCGCCGACATATCTAGGCTCTTTGAGGACGCCTCAAGCATACTCGCCGAGGAGCCGATTGTGTCCGAAGCCAAGCGTGCCGGGGCCTACCTGAACATCACCCTGAACGCGGTGGAGGCCGCCCGCCTGGTCTTCGACGCGGCTAGGCGGGAGGGCTTCGGGTACGGCCGCGTCAAGACGGATAAACCCATGAGGATAGTGGTGGAGCATACAAGCGCCAACCCTGTACACCCCCTCCACATAGGCCACGCGAGGAACGCTAGCCTCGGGGACACCCTGGCCAGGCTCCTCCGCGCCCGCGGCCACGTGGTGCAGACGCGCTTCTACATAAACGACATGGGCCGCCAGGTGGCGGTGCTGGCCTACGGCTACATCGCCGCAGGCCTCGGCGAGCCGCCCGAGGGGGTTAAGCCAGACCACTGGATAGGCCTCGTCTACGCCATAACGCATACGCTCGCGGATATAGAGGAGCTGAAGAAGAGGTTAGAGCGGCTCAGAAAGGAGGAGAGGTACGAGGAGTACCGCCAGCTCCTCCGCGAGCTCGACGAGCTGGTTGCAGACGCCTCGAGGCTGAGGGAGCGGGACCCAGCCCTATTTGAGAGGATAGCCAAGGCCCTACAGGGCAGGAACCCCGAGGAGGAGATATCGAGGCTAATGCAGGACTACGAGTACCGCCGAGGCCCCGAGAAGGTAGAGAAGATCCGCCGAGTAGTGAATCTCTGCCTCCAGGGGTTCCGGGAGACACTCGGAAGGCTCGGCATAGTCATAGACAAGTGGGACTGGGAGAGCGAGCTGGCCTGGACAAGCATGGTCTCCAAGATACTCGAGCAGGCCCGCCGCAGCCCCTACGCCACAGTGCACAAGGGAGCCCTCGCACTCGACCTCCAGCCCCTCCTAAAGGACCCAGTGGTGCGCAAGCACCTGGGCGTACCCGAGAGCTACGAGGTGCCCCCGCTAATCCTCCAGAGGAGTGACGGCACCACACTCTACACCACGAGGGACATAGCATACAGCATAAAGAAGTTCAGGGAGTTCAACGCGGGCAAGGTATTCAACGTGATAGCGGCTGAGCAGAGGCTCGAACAGCTACAGGTGAGGCTGGCACTCATAGCCCTAGGCTACCGCCGCGAAGGCCTAAACATGATCCACTACGCGTACGAGATGGTGAATCTCCCGGGGCAGAAGATGAGCGGCCGCCGGGGCCGCTACATAACCCTTGACGAGCTGCTAGACCAGGCCGTCGAGATGGCGCGGAGAGAGGTGGAGAAGAGAAGCCCAGACCTCCCCGAGGACGAGAAGAAGAGGATAGCAGAGGCGGTTGGTACGGCAGCGGTGCGCTACACCCTCGTCTCAGTGTCAGCCTCTAAGCCCATGACCTTCAGCATAGAGGAGGCCCTCAACTTCGAGAGGAACAGCGCCCCCTACGTCCTCTACACACACGCCCGTGCGTCAAGCATACTGGCGAAGGCGAGAGAGCGCGGAATAAGCCTAGACTGGGACAGCATAGACTACACAGCCGCAGAGGAGAACCAGCTACGCCGCAGCCTCGTGCTGCAGGCGCTAATCTACCCCTACATATTCGCCAAGGCCGCTGACGAGCAGCGTCCAGAGCTCATAGTAGCCTACCTAAACAGGCTGGCAGACACGTTCAACAAGTGGTATACCAGTGGCGACAGCGCGGTAAACGAGCCTGATCCCGGCAAGAGGGTGTTCAAGCTAGCCCTGGTATACACGGTGAAACAGATACTGGCCAACGCCCTAGACCTGCTAGGCATAAAGGCAGTAGAGAGGATGTAAGATACACCCCGGCACCCGGGGGCGGGCCCGTAGCCTAGCCAGGATAGGGCGCCGGCCTTCGGAGCCGGTAGTCCGGGGTTCAAGTCCCCGCGGGCCCGCCACCACACGCAGACCCCTAGGGGCGTCTCCATGACGGCTTTTGGAGATGCTGTTACTGCGCGGGGTCCGGGGCAGCGAGATAGGGCAACGAGGCTCACGGTTACTGACAATCCTTGGCCTCACCTTGGCCTTATGGGAAGGTGGAGGCTTAGCCTCCAGCGTCTTCGGCAGGGCATCCAGGCTCTGGCGAACGGCGTAGAAGCCCGGGCAGCTGATAAATGGCGAGGCGGGGAAAAGGTGGGAGCAGAGACGGGCTATGCGACTTGAGAGGCTCCCGGTGGCCGGGGGGTTAGTTGGCGCAGGCTACGGCTTGCGTGATCTCCACCATCTCTCTAGGCTGCTCTACCTGGGGCTCCCTCCTCTCCTCAGCTATCTTCTTCCGACTCTTGTTCTCCTGCTTTTTCTTCAGCTCCTCTAGTATTAGGTCGTACTCGTACTCATACTCGAAGCACATGAGCTCCACCTGCCTATTGTATGTGGTGTGCTTTCGAGGGCTGTGCGTATACGCTGTATTATTGTCGCCTTATTAGTACTACTGCCCGCATAACGTGGGACTGTCTTGCCTATTCGCGGCCCGCCGAGAAGGCCCGGCTGCTGGCCGAGCTTCCTTACTTCCTTAAGTTCTTTTATTATTTCCCTTATTGTTCTTCCCTCACCTACAAGCTTTATTACTAGCTCTCTTTCTTCAGGGCTAAGTCTTCTCCTTAAAACCTTTTCTACTAGTATCTATCGATATTTTCGCGTATGCTTCAAAATCCATTATCAGCCTGTAGAGCAGGCCTCTTATCCAATGTAATTGGCATAGAAGACATACCTCAAAACCTACCTCTAAGCCCTTCTCCCTCCTATAACACCTTGTTTTATCAAAAGGATCTAAAACAACACGTACTCTCAGATTCCAAAGCCGGATACCACACCATATCTTAGTTCTTAAAACTAAAATATTTGGCATCAGCTAGTAATCTAGTAGAGGTTGAAATAAGCTAAGCTTAAGAGTTAATAGGTAAAGAAAAGCCTCTCTACTTCATTAAGCTTTTTTATAGATTAATGTCGTCTATTTAGAAGGGAGGAGTCATGCTCGACGAGAAGATAAAATATTATGAGGAAGACTCATGGAAACATTATTTTAACAACGACCTAGCCAACTTATATGCGAGTGTTGAAGGCTTTATAAATCTAAGGGA
The DNA here is from genome assembly GCF_001462395.1 of Pyrodictium occultum. Classification (NCBI taxonomy): domain Archaea; kingdom Thermoproteati; phylum Thermoproteota; class Thermoprotei; order Desulfurococcales; family Pyrodictiaceae; genus Pyrodictium; species Pyrodictium occultum. Next base: position 1,083,607 of record NZ_LNTB01000001.1, on the reverse strand, counting down.
AGAAATTAAGGCTAACCTAGAAGGTAGGCCCATAAGTTCAATAATCAATGAAAAACCATTCTATAAAAGCGTATTTTTCGGTGGATTACAAGGGAAGGAGGACAAACCTTTCGTAGATAACGCACTTGCTAGATTCTATTGGGAGGTTCTTGGTATAGGAATAGATCGTGACGCGATATCAACGATTATAGCGAGGATGAAGGATGGGTTAACTCTCGAATCTGCTATCACAGATATCTCATGTAGTGTAGTGAGCACAAATATTGTATTAAGGTTATCAGAATTATATTCAAAACTCCAAGCTATTTTCAAGATGCTAAGAGGAGTTGTCGAGAAACCAGCTCCAAAGAGAATTGAGGTAAAGGATGAGAGCTTTGGACTAGAGGCTTTAAGGAGTATACTCAATGCTGGAAAAGCTATTCTACCTCTATATAACCCTATATCATTCTTCGTGAACTCTCTTTACTCAATACCCTACTTCTATGCTAAAGAAGCTTATCCAAAACTATTCGAGGAAAGCACTATTAACTTGCTCAAAAAATATGGTCTACAATTAGTAGATTTACTAGAACCAGATGTTCCTGATAATAAAATCAGGGAGGAAAGGAAAATTATAGGATGGGCTGACGGTAGCGTAGGTGTCTTAATTAGGGAGGTTATACTAGATGTGTACAGTTTATTCTCAATGGACGTAGTTTCATCCTTTTTCAACATTGAAAACGAATTCTATAAATACGTTAGGAGCTGTATAGATTTACTTAGAGGAAGCATAGTAAAAGATCTATTCTCAAATGTAATATCAAAAATTGAATCTGTTTCTTCTACGGAGAGCCTTGATGAAAAGGGGAGATGTCAATTACCTCCCAGGTCGGGTCTTACGTTCCGCTACTCGGTAGGATATGGAAAACATGATGGTTATCACGGAGTTATAAAGGGAGGGGAGGTAGGAATAGGATTTGGACATGACTTTGAACACAAGGAATACAAAATGAGTTATTCGGAGTTCATAGCTTTTCTTGCTCCTCAAATGCTCCTCGGCTTAGCCTATATTAGGCCAATTACGAAAAATAGATTTTCTTGGCTCTGCATAACAGGGTGGTTGTAGTGAGTAGATTAGAAGTTAAAGAAAAGAAAAGGGGGCAGAGGAAAGAAAGAGAATCTGAATTTACAATAGAAGTCATAATACCTCCTCTAGAAATTGCTGCAGAACATGGTTTAGAAGAAGAGGTAATCAAAAAAGTTAAGAGAGTTAAAGTGCCTTTATTAGTACCCTACTTCCACGTTGCTAAGAAGATTACTGAGAAAATTAGCGATAAAAGAATTCATTTAGAGTCTAAGTCCATTGTAATAAGGACTGTTGGTGTCCCCAAACTAGAATTTCAAAAGAAATCAGATATCACAATAAAACCTTATAAAGAGAATCCAATAATACCGGTGACGCAGATACATGAAATCATGAGACATCTTCTTAATAACATACCAGAAGTAGAGTTTAAAAGCGTTACTGATTGCAAAGTAGCTAAGACTATTACTATATTTACCAGAAAACTAGAAACATTATCAGATAAAATTCATGACCTAATCTTTGTCCCTAGAATAATTTTCCGTAGAATCGATACAATTACTGTGAAAAGATATCTAAAGGACTTATTATTTGAAAAGACTGCGGTATCAGCTGGTCTTACTATTCCTTCTGATGAAGTGGAGAAATTAGAATTCCTTGATCCGATACAAACTATATTTGGGTCGGGATTTAAGCTAAACATTAATAGGCCAGCAATAATTCTTGCAAGAAAGCCTAAAAACAAGAAATTCGAATACGTAGAGTTATTAAAGAGAATTCTAAGAGAAATTTATAGAATACATGGCAAAGGGTTGCCAAGACCAGCACACATGGAAGCTATAGATTTCGATGAAATTAAACTAGACATAAGAGCTGATAAACATGTTTGGGTCTTAGATTTAGACAAAGTAGATGTTGAGACAAGATATCTTAAGGATAGGCTTAAGGAACTTTATTCTCAAAACCTTGGTTTCCTAGTATTTTATGGTAGTGAGGAGAAGCTTAGTAAGGTTAAGGAGATTCTTAAGATCGATTCACCATTTCCAAAATACTATGAGGTTAATATAAAAGAGGATGATATTGTTTTTAAACTTGCTCAAGTCATGTGGGGTATAGTAAGAAAGGAGACTCCAGTATTATTCAATTTGGATGCGACTGTTGTAAGATTAGAAGATTTGTACTTTGATGAAATAGAAAGACTTGCAAGCAAAATAACCACAATAGTTTCCGTAGAACCTAGCAGTGAGGATGAGGAAAACATTGGTGGTGAATCTATCCTCCATTATGCACTAAAAGCTTTTGTTGTTGAATATCTTAAGAGGATAGGAGTTAGGGAAGAAAATATAAGAACCGAATATGAATTTGTTGATGGGAGATTAGATGTATACGTAAGAGATTCAGAATTAGGCGAATTAGCAGTAGAAATAGAGACCCTATATGGAACAGGTCTTCCAATGCTAAAGCTTAGGAGAAGAATAGAATCAAGGCTTAAGAAAGGCTTGAAGTTATGGATAATAATACCAAACCCCCAGTTAATGATATATTTTAAGGATATACTTGCTCTCAGAAACATCTACAGGAAGAGATATGGGGATAAGATAGAGTTTTTCGGAGTAGATTTTGGTTCAAGAAAAATTATACCAATCACTGAGCTTCTGGAAAACTTAATCAACAGTTAAGAAGACCTGGTGACTTCATCGTGACAGGTTATAGGAATGAGGGAGTGATGTAAGACCAATTCTTTCATTTCTTTATTTACTCACATTAGTAGTCGGTAAGACCTATTTTAACCAGATGCTTTAGGTATTCTGGGTATGCTTGATCTGCTTCTTCTAGTAGGTCTTCGTATCTTGCCTCGCTTACCCTTAGCTCCCCGAACCTTGATTGTATGAATTTTGCTACCTCCCTGTTCATAGCCTTGGTCATTAGTCTCCAAGCAATCTTCCTCATATAACTTTGGTAGGATTAAGCCGTGTTTCTCAGCATATTTTCTAGGCTGATGCCTGCTTATACTCCTAGGAGTAATCTGCTCTAATAATTCCAGGGTCTTATGGGAGAAGTATATCCGCTTACACTGCTTAGTTGATCCACGTACCCCCATGTAGTATCTACAATATCTACAGAAACCCCTGTCCCCAAAGCATACTAGTCTCTGGTATACTATGTCTACACCAGGTATCTCAATAATCTCACTAGGATTCCATTCCTTGATCATTCTTAGGACATGGGTATACCTAGCACCTGATTCAAGCATAACCCTGTAAACAGTGTAGTAGAACCCTATGGCTCTCCTCAAGTCCTCAAGGAATTCTAGTGCTCTCCCGAGGCGGTGCGGAGCCTCGTCGAGAGGAGGGCCGGCTAGCACTCCACATCGTGGCCGAGCATGCGTACAGCCTCGCACAGCGTCGCCAGCATGTAGCCCTCGCCGCGGAGGAAGCGTATGAGGCGCCGTAGAAGCTCGAGCGCCGGCTCCCCAGTGTTGAATCTACAGTCCAGCCTAACCGGCTCCCTTGACATATCCACGTACTCCCAGGGATGGGAGAAGTACACGCGCGGCGGGGCAAGCGCCCCATGCAGGGGGCGCTGGAGCCTCCAGGGGAGCCGGAGCACAGAGGAGGTTACCGACACCGGTACACGCACCAGCGGCCCGTGCTTCTCGACGCGCCGGGGGAAGGGCGGCTTATACCTAGCCGTGGAGGAGTCCACCCGGTAGCCGAGCTTGGCCAGTACCGGCAGCAGGTTCTCCGGCAGCTTCAGGTTGGGGGCCCGGAACACCTTCACCTCGCCGTAGCCGCGGAGGATGCTAGTGGACCTCTCGAGCACTCTCGCAGCCTCGCTGCGGGGCAGCCGGTCTAGCCTCTCATGGCGGTAGCCGTGGGAGCCCAGCTCGTGGCCCTCGTCCACAACCCTCCGGGCTAGCCGCGGGAACCTCCTAGCCATCTCTGCAGTGAAGAAGAATGTGGCCCGGACCCTCTCCTCGGCCAGCAGCTCGAGTATCCTCGGAAGCCCCTCCTCCACGCCACGGGCCGAGTCCAGGTAGGGCGGACAGTCCTGCTCCACATCGAAGCTTATCACCGCCACCCGGGGGGTCATCCCATGATCCACCGCCAGAGCCGGTAGAGCAGGTAGCGTTTATCGCTGCCAGCAGCGGCCTCCATAGTGGCCCGGTATATCTCCACTATGTTCCGGCCAACCTTCTCCCAGGAGAAGTGCTGCGCTATATGGAGAGGCGCCCTATGCTCCATCCTAGCCCTAAGATCCTCGTCGAGTGCTAGCAGGGCCGCCTTCTCAGCCGCCTCCTCGTCGCTATCCACGAGGAACCCCGTAGAGCCGTCCTCTATGACATCGCTTATGCCGCTCTCCCTGAAGCCTATGACCGGGACGCCGCACGCCATAGCCTCCAGGGCGGTTATGGAGAATGCCTCCAGCCTCGCCGGCACGACTAGGAGGTCGGAGGCCCAGTATATCTCGCGCAGCCTCTCCCTCTCAACAAAGCCTAGAATCATCACCCTAACTTCCCTCGAGTACCTCCTAGCCTCCTCGGCCACGAGGTCGGCGAGAGGCCCGTCGCCGACGATAACCAGGTTGATAGCTTGCCCGGTCTTCCTAGCCGCCTCAGCCACTATGCGTGGTACCACGTGGATCCTCTTCCTCCTAGTGAACCTGCCCACGGTGGCCACGGTAAACGACTCCTCCGGGATGCCGAGAGCCCGCCTAGCCCTGGCCCTCTCTTCGTCCTCTGCCGGCCTCCAGAAGGATGGATCAACAGCGTTAGGCACTATATAGAGCGGGTGCCCGTCTAGCCGCAGGAGCCTCCGCGAATCCTCTGCGACCTTCCGGCTCACGGCTATGAAGGCGTCCACCCGCCGGAGAAAATGCCGTATCACATAGACTAGGGGGAGGGTCGCGCGGCGCCAGAGGAAGAGAGAATGATTAGTCGCGACTACAGGCACTCCACGGATGCCGCGGGAGAGGTTAGCCATTGCCACGGCAAGGGGCGAGTATATGCTGTGTACATGGGTTATATCAAACCCCACCTTCTTGTATATATTGTTCGCCTCCATCAGCGCCCCAGGCCCGAGGCTGACGTGCGCTGACTTGATGTAGAATCTCCCTCTAAGCCTATGCACAGGGTAGGGGAACGAGTCACGGTAGGGCCCGAAGGCCCTATAGTCGTGGGTGAACACGTGAGGCTCGTGCCCCATCCTCTGCAGCGTAAGAGCAAGCTCATGTATATGGGTCTCTATGCCCCCAATCTTGGGGTAAAACCAGTCCGACGCCAGCGCGACTTTAAGAGGGTCCAAGCCCTCCCTGCCCCGCTGATTAGTGTGACCACAAGCCCCAGTACCGAGGCTATTACGTATGAGATCAGCCTCTCTATTATGGTTATAGCCAGGGCCTGCTTGGGCTCCGCACCTAGAGCTATGAATGTGGCCGCCAGCCCGCCTTCAACTATCCCGACCCCGCCAGGGGTTACGGCTACCAGGCCGATTATAAGGTATAGGAAGGATGCCGTGACAAAGTGCCCGAGCGGCGCCCTCCAGCCCACCGCCAGCGCTTCAAGGTAGAGCCTAAATATATCCATAACCCATACAGCAGCGCCGAGAGCGGCTGCCACCGTCAACAGCCGCCGGTCCCTCAGGAGCCTCTGCAAGGCTGCTTCGGAGCCGGGATCATAGCTGAAGCCCAGCCTCCCCGAGGCCATCTCGAGCAGCCTATCCCAGTACTTTACGCCGAGGCCTATCGCTGCAAGCATTAGGGCAACACCGATTATGAGCCCGCGAGCCCTGCCGCCGGAGAGCAGAACCTCCACGAGGGCTGCTACAGCTATAGCGACCACCGGCACGGCCTCGCTTATGCGCTCAAAGACGACACTGTTAAGCAGCTTGGCCGGCGCCGCCCCCGTCTTCACATAGGCGTATGCTATCCTCATGAGCTCGCCGCCGGCCCTAGCAGAGGGGGTTATGTTGTTCACCAGTATGCCGGCCAGGTACGCCTCAACCGCGTCTCGGAGCCTGAGCCGGACCCCAGCCCTGCGCAGCACTATAACCCAGCGTAGACCGTACACTGCTACGGACGCTATGTAGACCGCTAAGGCTAGGAGAATGTACAGCTTGTTAGCCGACTGCACGGTATGCAGCGTCTCGCTTAGCCACTCGGCTATCCTAGGGTTCAGGGCCTATCCACCATCGCCCGCCCTGCCAGCCGCTGGCAGGCTCCTGGGGCGTGGCACGCGCGCTAGGAGCGTTTTATAAAGTCGAGCAGCGAGGCTACCCGGCTTCTAGGCTTCTCCCTCTTGGCCTCCCGGTGCAGCTTGGCCACGTCTATCCGGCGGTACTCGAGACCTAGGCTCGAGAGCAGGCTCAGAGCCTCCTTGGTGGCGGCCGGAGCGGCTAGTATGCCCCTAACCTTGGCTCCCGGGTTGTTCTTGCGCAGGCCCTCCACGTAGCGGTGGAGCTGCTTGACTGCCTCCATCCCGGCTGTAACCCTCTTGACCTCTATGACCACGTAGCGTCCCTCCCGGTCTACTGCAACTATGTCGGCGTAGCCGCTCTCCAGGGGCCTCTCCCTACGTACTACCCGGAGACCCTCCTCTATCACCTCCGGGTGCCGCGCCAGGTAGTCCGCTATCTCGCCCTCGTCGAGATACTCTATGAACTCTGCCTCGTCGACGAGCCCGTGAATCGCTACTGCGAAGTAGAGCCTCGATATCCTTACTACTAGCACTTCCCGCGGCCTCTTCCTCACGCTCCGCAGTACTATGAAGCCGTTATGGGCCTCCACTGTTATCACATGGCTGTCCGGCTGCCAGTTCACTGGCGAGTAGCCTGTAGGCCTGTGGACCAGGACGGCGCCGTCGGGCTTCACTATTAGCAGCCGGTCCCCCTCGCCGAGCCTGCTGGCCCCGCGGCCCTCGTACTCGACACTACACCTCGCCACTGCGACGACTAGGTCGCGGCGCGCCACTGCCTCGTTGAGGAAGCGGTAGCCCTCTTCAAGTCCGGGGCTGGCCACGTGCCTCACGGGCGCCATGGAGCCACGCCCGCCTGGAGCGCTGGAGCTAGGGCATCCTCCATAACAGCCTGGACGTTATGCCGGCTATCTGTGCTCCGGGCCCCTCTGCCGCCTCCGGCCCCAAAGCCTAGTAAGGTGTTCTCATCCCAGCTAGAGGCTCTAGGGGCCTAGGCCCCCGGCAAGCCACGGGGTAAGGATAGGCTATGAGCCATGCTGTCCCCGCCGTGATAGATACCAGGCTCTATCCCTTCCTCGCAGACCCCGTAGCCGTCGCGCGGAGGAGGTTTGGCGTAGGCCCGCTAGAGGTGGCGCGGCTGAGGAGGGAGTACCTGGAGAGGGCCCAGTATAGACTAGAGAGGGCCATCCGCAGCGCCCGGGCCCCGGGGCCCTGGAGGAGCCTCGAGGAGGAGGTCCTCTCCTTCTACTATGCTGCCCTGGCCGCGAGCCTCTCCGGGAACCGCTGGCTAGTCTCAAGGCTCGCCCTTGCTGAGGCCAACCGGGCCTACAAGCTTCTCAGCGACGAGAAGGACGAGGCTGTGGCTCATCTCGGCCGTCTAGTGGGGCTGCGCAGCCTCTCATATGGGAACGGCTATAGAGAGCCCGTTGCGCTCGTGCGGGGGGTTCCTGTCTACAAGGTCTACCCGTACTCAATGAGCCTCCTGGAGTACCTGCATGCAGCTAAGAGGCTTGTAGGCGACGACGCCTGGAAGCCGATAAACCTCCCCGTTAAGAAGGGGCGAGTATATCTCGAGAAGCAGAGCGTGGTCCGCGTAGTAAAGGAGGCTGTCACGGAGTATGTTGAGAGGAGGATACTCGCCCTCGGCGAGGAGGCGGGGCCTGAGGCTGCGGAGGCTCTCTCCAGCCTCCTGGACCATGTGAAGGAGCTGCTCTCGGAGCGTCAGAGGCCAAGGACTCGTGGGGGCCGTGTAGAGCTCCCCCGGGGCGTCGTGGTCGAGGAGGCGTTCCCGCCGTGCATAGCTGACCTGGCTGCCAGGGCCCGTGGAGGCGAGCACTTGAGTCATCACGAGCGATTCGCGTTGGCCACCTTCCTCCTCAATATAGGGGCGGATGTGGACTATGTGGTGGGCTACTTCCGGAACATGCCTGACTTCAACGAGAGGATCACCAGGTACCAGGTGGAGCACCTGGCGGGGCTGCGCGGCTCCGGCAAGAAGTATAGGGTGTACAGCTGCGAGAAGATGAAGACGCTTGGCATATGTAAGGCAGACTGTGGCACCCGCAGCCCGGTCGCGGCCTACTATCAGCGGCTGCGCGCTCTGGCCAGGAAGGGTGGGCTAGGCGCCAGCCGGCCCGGACATGATATCCAGGGTAAGTCTTAAGCTGAAGGGTTTAAATCGGGGGTACTAAGCTACTGCAATCCTAGAACCGGGGTGTGGGAGCCCGGGTCCAGGCCTCCCGGGTCTCGGGGGCTCCCGGGGGGTGAGCCCCCATGCCCTCCAGGCACTCGGGGCTTGACGAGATAGACCTTGCCATACTACGCGCGCTCAAGGAGATAGGAGGCCCCGCCAGGCCCAAGGAGATAGCTGAGAGGGCTGGCCTCGACGCGCGTAGAGTGGCGGCCAAGATGAGGAAGCTCGTGAGGCTAGGCCTGGTGGAGAGGACCGGTGAAGGCCTCTACAGCATAACGGAGGAGGGTGCCAGGCAGGCGGAAGCCGAGGCCCCCGAGATGAGCGCTTGAATAACCAAAGAACGCCTTATTGCGGGTGCCTTTTTTTGAAGCGCTGCCTAGACCCTACTTGCCCTCCTTGACTATGTATATCGGAGCCCTTCTGTTGGGAGCGTAGAGCTCCACTATGCCCTCCTTCTCGAGCCTCCTCAGCACCTGCTTGGCCAGGCTGACGGTCATGTCGTACTTCTCCGACAGCATGTAGGGGGTTACATACTTCTCCCTCCTAATCTCCCTGCTTATCCTCTTGTAGAGGCTCTCGGGGATGAAGGCGGTGTACTCGTGGCCACTGCGCTCCGACACTGCGCTCCCCCCGGGGGAGGGCAGGGCTCCTGGGCTCCAGGGTATAAGTGCTAACACCCTCCCACTGATGGGCCCTTGGGGGAGGCGCTATAGCCGCTCCGCCGTCTCCGCACAGAGGCCCGAGGGAAGGGGGAAGGCTTTGATCAAGCGCAAGAGGTCTATGACGAGCTTCGATGTGGCGGCTGTCGTGAGGGAGATGGCGGGTCTCCGGGGCCTGAGGCTTAACAACATCTACTATGTAGACGGTCTGGTGCTGCTTAGGCTGAAGGGGGCAGGCAGGGATGCAAGGATAGCGGTGGTGCCGGGTGAGCGTGTACACATAACATCGTTCGATATAACCGGTAAGGGGATGCCGCCACCCTTCATAATGGGTGTGAGGAAGTACATCCGTGGCGCAGGCCTGGTGGATGTGAAGCAGCAGGGGTTCGACAGGATAGTAGAGATGGTCTTCGATGCCGCGGGGCGCAGGTACCGGCTTATAGCGGAGGTGCTCCCCCGAGGCGTGGCGGTGCTGACCGACGAGGAGGGTACGATACTGCAGCTCGACGAGCAGAGGGTGATGAAGGATCGTGTGCTGAGGCGCGGCGCCCGCTACGCGCCCCCACCCGGCTCCAGCATCCATCCCCTCGACCTCGCCGAGGAACATGTGGCGAAGGCGATAAAGGCGGGCGGTGAGGCGGCCCGCAGCCTCGCCAGAAGCCTCGGCTACCCGGGCGAGGTCGTTGAGGAGGCTCTTGCAAGGCTTGGAGTAGAGCCCGGTGATAGTGTTGAGGCTCTCCGGGGTCGCGAGGGCGAGGTGGTGGAGACGCTCCGCAGTATATACCGTGAGAGCCTGGAGCCCGGCGCCTACCTGCTCTACACGCCGGAGGGAGAGCCCCTAACGGTGGTTCCCTTCGAGCCCCGCGGCCTCGCAGAGAGATACGGGTTTAGGATTGCCTCCAGGCATAGCATTAGTGAGGCCCTCGACCAGTACTTCGTGGAGGAGCTGAAGAGGGCTGAAGAGGCGGAAGCCATCAGGGAGATAGAGGCTGAGCGCCGCCGCCTCCTAGCCTCCCTGGAGCGGGCTAGGAGGAACCTGGAGGATCTTGAGGAGAAGCTGAAGAGCCTCGAGTCTAAGGCGCAGCTCCTAGCGGAGCACATGGCGGAGGCCTATGAGGCCCTCGAGTGCGCCAGGAGAATGCGGAAGAGCAGCGGCTGGGAGTACATAGTCGGCAACTGCCCCCACGTGGTGGATGTACAGCCCTCCCGCGGCATCATCGTTGTCCAGATTTCGGGGGAGCCGGTGGAGCTGGATATACGCTCCGACCCGAGCAGGATGGTTGTAGAGCTCTACAAGCGGGCGGGCGAGATACGCTCTAAGATTGAGAGGGGGCGCCGCGCGGTTGCCGAGGTTGAGCAGAGGCTGGCCGAGCTCGAGAATAAGGCGGCTATGAGGGCCAGGAGGGCCCGCGCGGTTGTGCGGAGGCGTGAATGGTACGAGCGCTACCACTGGCTCATTACGAGCAGCGGCCTCCTCGCCATAGGCGGGAGGGATGCGAGCCAGAACGAGTCGGTGGTCAAGAGGTACCTGAACGAGAAGAGGATATTCATGCACGCCAATATACATGGGGCGCCCGCGGTGGTGGTGTTTGCTGAGGGCCGCGAGCCGCCGGAGAGGGATCTCCGCGAGGCAGCGCTCCTCACAGCAGCCTACTCCAAGGCATGGAAGGCCGGCATGGGCTCGATCGACGTCTACTGGGTGTGGGGGAGCCAGGTCTCCAAATCCCCTCCGCCCGGCGAGTACCTGGCCCGCGGAGCCTTCATGGTGTATGGGAAGAGAAACTACGTGCGCAACGTGGAGCTAAGGCTGGCGCTCGGCATCGGCCTCGAGAACGAGGCCCCCGTGGTCATAGTGGGGCCTCCAGAGCTGGTTAAAAGGCGCAGCATAGTCTACGCCGTGCTTGTGCCGGGGGACGAGGACCCCTCTAAACTCGCCCAGCGGCTCCGAAGGCTGCTTGCGAACAAGGCGGAGGAGGAGCAGCGGCCGGCGGTGGAGGCGGTGAGCCACGAGGAGATAAGAGAGAGGGTGCCCGGCCGCTCCCGAGTAGTCTACGTGGACAGGGGCGAGGCCGTTGAGCCGCCGCGGCCCCTTAGAGAGCTACGTGGAGAAGAGGATACAGAAGTTTAAGCTATCCCTGGCCAAGATCCTGCTAGGCTTTGCCGCCGGGCTATTGGCCGCTGTGCTCCCAAGCGGGTGCCTAGCCAGCCTCGCCCTCTATACGGCTCTGCTCCTAGCTGTCAGCGGCTACGCCGAGAGGAGACTCCGGCTGCTCGAAGGCCTGGAACCCTACACCACCGGGCTGGTGAGCGGGCTAGCCGCCTACCTGCTAGGAGTCTTCTTCGCCTCCGCCCTCGCGTCCTAGGCCCCGGAGCATCTCCCGCGCCTCCTCGTAGCCCAGGCCGCTGGCCAGAAGCTCCTCTAGCCCAGGGGCGAAGAGCGGCCTCCCACCGACTAGGGGGTAGGCGAAGGGTAGCTCGACCTCTACCGTCAGCAGGCCGTCCAGCTCCACCTCCAGCCGGGGCCGGCGGACTAGAGGCACGCTGGAGGGGTGCACGCCCTCTAGCGCCTTGAGGGCAAGGTAGACGGCGCCGTCTATGCTGAGCTGGTCCCCGCCGAGGCTCCTAGCGGCCATGCCGCGCGCCCGCCGGGTCAGCATCTCCCAGGTGCGCCGCCTGGGCGGGTGGTCGCCTAGTATGCCGCCCACAACTATCGCCTCGGCTTCAGCGGCCTCCTCTGGGCTGAGCATGGCCTCCGCGGAGGGGTCCAGGATTATCACGCGGCCCCGCTCCCTGTAGAGGACGCCCTCCAGCTCTACCACGCTCTCCCGGTAGCATGGCGCTATCCTGCTCAGCCTGCCGCAGTACTCTCTACCGTTGGTGAAGACCAGGCGGCTCCTAGCCAAGCTACGGCTATGCTGGTACTCGAGGAGCAGCCAGCGCGATAGGTGGTCCTCAAGATGCTCTATCACTATCAGCGGCTTCGGGGCTCCGCCTCCAGAGATCCCTGCGGAGGGCCTCGAAGGGCTCATACTCCACACCCATGAACTCGGCGGCCGAGAGCACTCTCCCGCCCCGGGACCGTATATCCTCAAGGTAGCTCGGGTACTCGAGGTCGCGGGCGAAATGGTGGTCCGCCACTACAGCCTCGCGGGCTGCACGAGCCAGCTCCTCTAGGTGTCTAAGCCCCTGCGCCACGCTCTCCTCATCCACCTTGTAGCCCTCGAAGTAGGTTGGCGGCCCGCTTATGAAAACAAGCTCCGGGCTCCAGCGCTGCAGGATCTCCATCGCCCGCGCCGATATGGGGCCCTGCACATCCGAGCCATGGACGAAGCGGTAGCCGCAACACTCTACGAGCACCATCACCACGTAGCCCAGCTTGGTTCCGTCGGGCCCGTGGGGGACGGGAGGAGAACCCCTTATCTCAAGCCCCTGGTCCACCCTGTACGTGCTGCCGTCAAGGTATATGACCTGCCTCGCAAGCTCGGCTACCCTGTTGCCCTTGAGGAGGCGGTGTGCCCGTATACGCTGGCTAACATTAATGCTCCTCGTTGGATGCTTGACCAGGAGCACCTTGCCCCGGTAAAGCTCAGCTTCCTCGCCGCGGTAGAGGTAGTGGTCGTAGTGGTAATGTGTTATCACCACTATATCCGTGTCCTCCAGCTCCTTGTATATCCTCTCCTTGATCTCCTCGAGCCTCCTTATCTCCAGGGGATGCGGCGGCAGCCCATAGCGGCGGGGCGCGTAGCTCACACCAGGGTCTATGAATATCTTGACGCCGCCGGCCTCAACCACGGTGGCCATGGAGCGGGAGCCGAAGCTGTCGGCCCCTATAATCCTGACCCGCAGCTCCGGCAAGGTGCGCTACACCACTCGCCTAGAGCGGCCCTGGAGGCCGGAAGGGTATTCGGTGGCGGCCGCCACTCCCCAGGCTCCTCACCGGGGCCCCAGGGGAGCCTCGGCTGAGGGGAAGGCTCCACACCCGCGCTCAGAGCCCAGCCTGGGCCGCCTATCTTGGTAGCGCTGGCCCTGGAGGGCTACTCCGGCTCCTCCACGGCCTCGTAGCCCTCGAAAACCCAGCGGTACTTCTCATAGACCCGCCTGTCAAGAATAATATCGCGCCCCTCCACAGTGAACCGGAGCCCCGCCACGGGATGCTCCGGGGGGTCGGGATAGCCCTCCAGCTCTCTAGGCTTCTCCCTGCCGACATAGATCCACTTTACACGCGAGGTGCTGCCCGACTTGCCCTGATAGAGAACGCGCCACCAGTACCTGCCGATGTAGTAGTAGGTCCTCTTGCCCTCCGGCGTGTTCTTGGTCACTATATGCATGGGCTTGAGGTAGAAACCGGTACCGCGTATAAGGCTGTTGTAGCGGTAGATACGCCGCCTATACTCCTCGAGCAGCCTCTCCACGGCCTCTAGGCCGTTAATCACCCTTACGCGTCTCCGCCGCGGCATGGCTGCATCAGGGCCCGCCGGCTACCAGCGTAGCAGCGGCGGCCTCTTCTCCATCACCTTCTTCCTGGCCTCCTCTAGGATCTCCTTGACCTTCTCTGGGAAGTCGTTGGCCAGCTTCCGGAACAGCGGCTCTGGCTCCCCTATCTCGTGGCCTGGCTCCACGAGGGGCCTGGATGCCTCCCTCCAGCGGCCGGGCTCGTGCACCGAGCCCCGCATGTTGAGCATCCTCCACAGCCTCTCCGCGGCATCTGGAGTGAAGGGTGCCAGCATCACAGCCAGTGTCGCCACAGCGTTGGCCGCCACATACATTGTTGTAGCGGCATCGCTGGGCTCCGTCTTTATCTTGTCCCAGGGCGCCTTTGCATTGAGGTACTGGTTGCCGTGCCGAGCCAGCTCCACGACCTCGTCTAGCGCCTGCTTCAGTCTGAATGAGTCCAGGTAGCTCCCAACCCTCTCAGGGGCCTTGAGCGTGTAATCCAGGTAGTCCCGGTCTAGCTCCTTCATCTCTCCCGGCTCTGGCACCCTGCCGCCAAACCTAGACTTTATGAACTTGAGTACCCGGTGAACGAAGTTGCCTATATCGTCGTTCATGTCGCTGTTAACTATTCTCGTGAACTCCTTCCAGGTGAAGTTGGTGTCCCTGGTTTCCGGCCTCATCTTTATCAGTGCGAAGCGCCAGTAGTCGGCGGGAAGTATCTCAAGCGCCTCATCTATCCATATACCCCAGCGCCTACTCTTGGAGAACTGCTCGCCCTCATACATCAGGTACTCGGTCGAGGCTATATACCATGGGAGTGTGTAGGGGTCACCGCTGGCCATGAGCATCGCCGGGAATATTATGGCGTGGAAGGGTATGTTGTCCTTGCCTATGAAGTATACAGTCCTCGTTTCCTTGTCGAACCAGTATCTCTTCCAGAGGCTCTCGTCCCCCTTTTTCAAGCCATACTCCTTGGTTGCAGATATGTAGCCAAGGAGAGCGTCAAACCATACATAGATTGTCTTACCCTCGGCCCCGGGGAAGGGGGCCGGTATGCCCCACTTGTTGTCGCGGGTCACGCTACGCGGCTTGAGGCCCTCCCTGACCCAGTTTAGCGCATAGTTCTTCACGTTGGGCGGGAGGTTCGACTCCTCGAGCCACTTGAGCAGCCTATCCTGAAGCTTGGACAGGTCGAAGAACCAGTGCTTGCTCTTTCTGAACTCCACGGGGCCGCCGCATATAGCGCAGCGCGGGTTCTTAAGCTCGGTCGGGTGCAGGAGCCTGCCACAGTTGTCGCACTGGTCTCCATGGGCGTAGGGGTAGCCGCAGTAGGGGCATGTGCCTACCACGAACCTGTCGGGTAGGAACATCTTGTCGCGGGGGCAGTAGGGCAATATATCGTCCTGCTCGAATATGTAGCCATTCTCGTAGAGCTTCATCATGAACTCGCGGACGAACTCCCTGTGTACCGGGCTCTCGGTGCGTGTGTAGTTGTCAAAGCTTATCCGGAACTCCCTGAAGAGCCTGGACACGTACTCGTGGGCCTGGTCAGTGAGCTGCCTCGGGTGGACCCCTCGCTTTATCGCCTCGATCTCTATCGGTGTACCGTGCTCATCGCTCCCGCTCACGAACACGACGTCCTCGCCGCGCAGCCGGAGATAGCGGGCGAACACGTCGGCAGAGAGCACTGAGCCGATAAGGTTGCCTAGGTGCGGCACGTTGTTGACGTAGGGCCATGCAGACGCTACTACCCAGCGTGCCACGGCTACCTGGCCCTCCGGAGCCTGGGCCTCCCCGAGGTGCATGCGGCCCGCCCCTTGTTATTTTAGGCGCTCCCTCATCCAGGCGCGGCTCCGGGGCCGGTGAATTGCCTGCCCGGGACCCCCCGCTGCACCTGGCAGTTGGTAACATCAACGTTGACGTCTACCTCCTGGTTGACTACTTGCCGGGCCCGGACGATAACGTGGTGGCTCGTGAGGCCTACCTCGGGCCTGGCGGCGCGGCGTCGAACTACTCGGTTGCGGTATCCAGGCTCGGGCACCGGGCAGCCATAGTAGGCCACACGGGGAGGCTCGCAAAGCAACTAGGAGTTCTGGCCGGGCTCGAGGCTGCGGGTGTAGACACCTCCTTTGTGAAGATACACGAGGACGAGATGCCCGGGATAGTGATTGTCCTCGTCACTCCCGGCGGCGAGAGGACGATGATATCTATGAGGGGTGCTAACAACCTCCTCCGCGGCGATGAGGCCAGGGGCGCTGTTGCCGACGTGCTGCACGTGGCTAGCCGCGGCGTGGAGGTGCTGGAGCGTGCAGCTTCCAGCACGCGCCCCGGCATAGTGTCCTATGACCCTGGCAGCTCGGTGGCTAGGAGGGAGGGGGGCCTGATCCTTGAGGCTGCCCGGAGGTATGTGGACATACTGGTTCTCAACAGGGTGGAGTACCAGCTTGTGGCCGGTAATAGAGGCATCGAGGAGGCTCGTGGCCTGCTCGGCGGGAGGCTCCGTTACATTATAGTCAAAAGGGGGTCTGAGGGCGCGGTGCTCGTGGCCAGGGATGGTGTATGGCATGTTGAAGCCCTTCGCCTCGGCGAGCCCGTCGACACCACTGGGGCTGGCGATGTATTTATAGCTGCATTCAACACGTACTTGGTAGAGAGAGGTGACCCGCTGGAGGCTTTACAAGCGGCCTCGGCCGCGGCGGGCATTAAGGTTACACGCCGGGGTGCCCAGAGTGCGCCTAGCAGAGAGGAGGTCGAGAAAATCCTCCGCGAGAACCCGCCGAGGATACGGGAGTATGGGCGAGGAGCCTCCCGAGCTCAGGGTTGACTGTAGGCTCCCCGACGGCAGGTTGTGCGCCCTCTGCTGCTACAACACTGAGATGCCCCTCACTAAGGAGGATATTGAGAGGATAGCGTCCCTGGGCTACAGTGTGGAAAGCTTCGTAGAGTATGTGGACGGCATTCCGCGCCTAAGGAATGTCGACGGGCACTGCGTGTTCCTCGACCCCTCAACCGGGAGGTGTAGAATATACCCATACAGGCCGATGGGCTGCCGCCTCTATCCGCTCGTCTACGTCCCCGGAGAGGGCGTTACTGTTGATCCTGAGTGTCCTAGGGCATACATGATTAGCGGAAAAACTGTGGAGAGGCTGGCGCCCTATGTGGCGAGGCTCGTGGAGAAGATATACGGGAGGCTAGAGTGAGAGCTCTCTCCCGCAAGCCTCCTCCTGAGCACCCGGTGGCTCGGCGTCACGCTGCGCGGGTGGTTGGCGTACACGTTATCTAGCCTGCCCACAGCGGTGTTGCGGGGCGCCCGCTTCACAGCCTCCGGGTCCCGGTAGGCCTCTTCCACTATCTCTCGGAGCGCTCTTGCATACTCCTCGATCGAGCGGCGGGGCTCTGACTCAGTGAACTCTATCATGAGCGCCTCATCCACTATGAGCGGGAAGTACATCGTTGGGGCGTGTAGCCCTCGGTCTAGCAGCGCCTTAGCCACATCCTCGGCCGTCACGCCTGTATCCCTCTTCAGAGGCTTTGCCGAGAGCACCAGCTCGTGCTTCCTGGGGCGATCCGGGTCATAGGGCAGCTCGTAGCCCCTGACGCCCCTCATCAGCGCTATGAAGTAGTTTGTGTTGATCACGCTCTGTATGGCCGTTTCCCGGAGCCCCTCGCCGCCAAGCATGGCTATGTATATGAACGTCTTCACGAGGGGCAGTATGTTGCCGTAGAACATTCTTATCCTGCCTATGCACTTCTTGCACTCGTAGTCCCAGTAGTAGCGGCCGTTCTTTCTCGCTATTAGGGGCCTGGGCAGGTAGTCTACAAGCTCGCCGCGTGCGCAGACAACGCCGGCTCCAGGCCCGCCGCCGCCGTGGGGTGCGGAGAAGGTCTTGTGGACGTTAAGGTGCACGATGTCGAAGCCCATGTCGCCGGGCCGGACTATCCCCATTATGCCGTTGAGGTTCGCGCCATCGTAGTAGAGGAGCGCCCCCCGGCTGTGAAGCTTCTCGGCGACCTCGAGTATCCGGTCTTCGAACAGGCCGAGCGTATTGGGGTTTGTCAGCATTATGCCCGCCGTGCGCTCGGAGAGTGCGGCCTCAAGGGCCTCCATGTCCAGGGTGCCGTGCTCAGAGGTCGGTATTCTCACCACCCGGAACCCTGCCATAGCGGCGCTGGCCGGGTTGGTGCCGTGGGCCGAGTCTGGGATCAGCATCTCGTCCCTCTCCTCGCCACGGTCCGTGAAGTACTTGCGTATCATCAGCGCCCCTGTCAGCTCTCCTGCAGCGCCGGCCGGGGGCTGGAAGCTGCACCTATCCATGCCGGTGAGCTCTGCCAGCCAGCGCTCGAGGAGGTAAAGGATCTCCAGCAGCCCCTGCACGGTCTCCTCGTCCTGGTAGGGGTGTAGGTAGCGTATCCGCGGGTCTCTGGCCAGCTCCTCGCTTATCTTGGGATTGTACTTCATTGTGCAGGAGCCCAGGGGGACAGGGCCCGTGTCGACGCCGTAGCTCATCTGGCTGAGCCTCGTGAAGTGGCGTACCACCTCAACCTCGCTCAGCCCCGGCACCCTGGGTGCTTCCCTCCTCAGCATTCTGCCGAGCCGCTCCTCGGGCGCCCCGACAAGCCGCTCTAGCTTCTCGTCTTCATCGCTGTAGGGGTGGACGAACCAGGTGTTATCGTAGCTGCCGAGGTCGTAGATGAGGGGCTCGCTCCACTTAGCCTGCCTCCAGCCCTTCCTCAGCTCGAGCCCGCCGCTCATAGGGCCTCACCCACCGCCTCTACGAGCTTGTCTATATCACTCATGCTATGGGCCTCGGTGACGCAGAAGAGGGCGGAGCGCTCGTCCTGGAGCGGGGGCCTCTCCGCGAGGGGTAGACCGCCCAGGATCCCTTTCTCCAGCAGGGCGCTGTGCACCTCCCTGTAGGGCTTGGGAAACCTGGCCACAAACTCCTTGAAGAACTCGCCTTTGAAGAGAGGGGCTTCAACACCCTCTAGCTCGCCTAGCCTCTTGGCGGCGTAGTGGCTGCGGAGCCAGATGCTCCTGGCTAGCTCGCGCAGCCCCTGGCCGCCCAGCAGGGAGAGGTAGGCGGCAGCCGCCACAGCCAGGAGGGCCTCGTTGCTGGTTATGTTTGAGGTAGCCTTCTCCCTGCGTATGTGCTGCTCGCGGGTCTGGAGTATCATAGTGAACCCGTACTCCTCGCCGTCGACGGCTCTCGTGAGCCCTATGAGGCGGCCGGGCATCTGCCTAACTAGCCTCCGGTCCCAGCGGGTGGCGAAGACGCCGAGGTAGGGGCCTCCATAGTTGAGCCCCAGGCCGAGGGGCTGGGCGTCTCCGACAGCTATGTCTGCCCCGTAGCTCCCAGGGGGCCTTACTATGCCTAGGCTGAGCGGCTCTACACCAGCTATCAGCAGTGCCCCTCTCCGGTGGGCTGCATCTGCTATAGCCTCTATCTCGTCCTCTATCACTCCCAGGAAGTTGGGCGTCTCTACATAGACCGCGGCCGTGCCGGCGTCTATCCTGCTCTCTGCATCCTCTAGGCTGGTCTTCCCCGTCTCCCCGTCGAAGCCTAGGATCTCCAGGGTGGCGTCCTTGCCCAGCAGCCAGGTCTTCATAACCTCTAGGCGCTCCGGGTGTATATTACCCGCTACCACTATCTTCCTTCTCCTCGTAACGCGCATGGCCGCCAGCGCCGCCTCCGCCGCGGCGGTGCTCCAGTCGTACATGGATAGGTTGACTACATCCATCTCGAGCAGGTCAGCCATTAGGCTCTGGTACTCGAAGAAGGCCTGGAGGAGGCCCTGGTTTACCTCCGGCTGGTATGGCGTATAGGCTGTATAGAACTCGCTCCTGGAAACTATGGCCTCCACAGCCGCCGGGACCACGTGCATGCAGGCACCGCCGCCCATGAAGGGCGGCGGGTCCAGGAACACACGGTTCCTGGCGAGAAGCCGGTCGATGATCCTCCTTATCTCCCACTCGGAGAGCTGGCGGCCGAACCCCACACGCGGGGGCTCCCGGAGTATAATCTCCCTCGGTATATCCCGGTATAGCTCCATCACGCCTTTAACTCCAATACGCTCGAGCATTTCTCTACGGTCTTTGCTATTCGCCGCAGGGGCCCAGGGGAGTTTCGGCACACCCATGTCACCCCGGGTAGGCAGGGCTCGGGCCCTAGCCGAGGCTCTGGGGAGAAGGGGATTTCGGAGGCCCCCAGGCTCCCGGCGCTCCGGGGCTGTGACGAGAGTCATGCCTGCCGAGCGCTAGGGATGACGCCAGCTACCCTGGGGTAGCTGAGCCCCTGCACCCCATCCTTCAATGAGGAGAGCGGGCTCCCGGGGGCCCTGGAGAGGCTGGGGGAGAAGGGGCGTTGAGCCGGGAGGCTGCTCTAGAATAGTGTACACACAGTTCCTAAGTATGTGCTCGAGACGGGGACCCCAGAAATCCCTAGAATAATTTTTGAAGGGCTGATATAAACGATTCACCAACACGCTCCAACTCCTGCACATCGCGGTACTCGAGGAAATTAATCCTAACAGTACTGCCATACACGCTGGCTGTTACAGGGTCAATGTATACAAGCCTATCAATCTTGTCCTCAGGTATAAGCATGACAATCTCAAGTGCAAGGTCTCCATGAGGGTCGAGAAGAGTGAAGCCCTCGCCGAGATCAATGTGTTGCTTTATCAGAAACTTCAACAATGTAGACTTACCAGTACCAGACTCACCAAATATAGCAATATGCACCTATCGTCCTTATAGATACCATATGCTTTATTATTGAATAAACCCAGATACACTACTTCCTCAAGGCGTTTTAGTTTGATCAAAGCCATCACCTAATAACGCATAGTATGTAGGAATATAGTTACGGATGCTGATTAATCCCATAAAATCTTTCAACTCAAATTATATTTTTAGAACACTTCATGAAGCCACAAGAAGGGCCTATTGAATATGTAGAGCTATTTAGTTACGAGACCTTCATCCTTCTTTTATGATAGGAGCTGTCAGTTCTAAAGGTTTCTTCTAGGATAAAAAAAGTAAGTTATTTTTCAGACCATTTTATTTCTTTGAATGTCCTATGAGAGCTCCGACAATACCTGGCAGGATATGAATAGCTCCCACCATGGCCAGTCCAAACATTGCCAGCTTCTTTAAGGCTTCAAAGAATTCTAGACGTCTTTTTGTCTCAATCCACTCCCTGAAGCCGGGCATTATTGTGGCTAATTTTGTTCTTAGTTCATCGAGTTTATAGGGGTTAAATTCTATTATTGGCGCATTTCCATATCTTGTCAGGTAGGAAGGTAGTCCTCCCAATGATACTCTTTCATCCTTAATTATTAGCATGGGTTTATTCAAACCGTAGGCTATTCCTGTCTCACTATAGAGCCACTCTAGTGTTCTCCAGAGCCCTGTCAAAGCATCAAGATGCCTTGGTGTCGCTATTGCTATTACAGCATCGGATCTCGCTATTTCTCTTCTTACCGCCTGAGGAACTTCCTCCTCTCTAACCTTTACTTCTACGCCTATTGTAACCGTTTCGAATCCCCACTCCTTTATCATTTCCACTATGGGATCGCCAATAACTCTATCCTCAGTACGCAAGCCTCTAGAGACGAATACCCTGTATAATGGCTGCGGATATATACTTAAGAAATACCTCCTCTCATACTCCACAATACCTCTATCAACCCATGTATTGCTAAAGTACTCGTAGACACGGTGCCTTATTAGAAATATTTTTCTGCCAACAACATTTTTAGGCAACAATATTCTCGCGGTACCCAAGTACATATTGCTCCTAGGGGGAATAGCTCCTGCCACAGTATTGATCCTGTATTTTCCGAAGTCGAACTCTATTTCAAAATCACTAAAATATAGATAATTATCGCCAGTATTTTCAACCCAGAAGCTCACAGTAGCTGTGTCTCCTGGCGAGTACGTAGACTTGTCAAATGCCCACCTTAGGATCCAGCTCATTTTAGATCCCCTGTTAATTTGTTCTTAATAAGAATGTAATAAATATTATATAGCTTTGAAGATAATTCTTCAACTTATACCATAGATCAGGAGCAAACCTGATCTCCCCCTCCCTGCTCACACAAGTCACCTACAATGCTTTTATATTTTTATAACTTTTTCTCCGCCTAGGACATATTCTAATAGAGTAGTAAACTCTGATACTTTACCATGAGGGCTTATGCCATAGTAGTAGTTGAATTCGCTACGGCATTTGGGGCATTCAAGTATTCTAACCGTGTAAAATCTAAACCTCCGCGGCTCTTTTAACAGTTTAAACTTGGAGATGTCTACTTCGTATCCACAGTATGGGCATTTAACCATGGCTCCCAGCCTTCCCAACAACTATTCTTCCTTCTTCGAAAACCCATTCTATTTCATCATTCTCATGAAGGTCTAGAAGCTTCCTTACTTCACGTGGAACAGTGGTTCTATAGTATTTACCGATACGTGTAACGGATAATATAGGCATAAACACTATATCACCTCCTATGAGAGAATATAGTGGTAATACTTTATAAAACCAGCCAGAATAATGTCTCTAAGCAATATATACTACCAGCTTCTTCCATAATCCCATAGCGGAATAGTCTTAGAGAGCCTTATAGTTGGGGAGGAAACTACTCGCCTTCTCCATGCTCATGGAGACTTGTATCATAGATGAGAACTCCCCGGTTCTCAGCCTTCCTAAGGGGGCTGGGAGGAGCTGTGAAGCCTCCCCTAAACAATAAGGAGTATAGAGAGGGTTTCCTTTGGTTGGGGGTTCAAGATGCGTTGGAGCCCCCTAAACAGTTGAGCCACAAATTTGTGGTGAGGATGGTCGGGGGCTTTCGTGCTATTTCAGCCCCTGCAAATAAAAATAATAGGGGAACCGGGGTTCCCCTAAAATGCAGTGGGCGATGGAGTTGGAATCACCTAAGATTACCTCTACCAACGTGGAACCCTGCAGAGACACAATAGCTCCATGCCTCATGTTTAATGTCCGTGTTGAAGGATTTGATGCTGGTAGAGGGATTTATATTCCAGTAGATGGCGCACTATATTCTGATGATGAAAAATTTCTGACACGAATCATTCTTGACAAGGTTTCATTCAGCGGTACATCATTTCCTCCACAAATAATAGTAGATTACGGGGAGAAGTATCCCAGAGATCTCAAGCATACTCTGATCCTCGGAGGCAAAGCATTACTAGATCCTAAATCTATAAACTATATTGAGGAGAGGAGGAGAATAAACAAGTATCATAGAGTTGAATTGAAGCTTAAAATAAGATTTATAGTACTTTACAGTACGGTTCATCATCCAGACGACATATAATAGGGTGGGAAAGGATTTTCGTTTAGCCGGGCTCCCAAATGATGCTGTAATGTTAAAAGCCGGAAAACCATTACTGGGTATAAACAAATTAAAATTACTGGGTATAAACAATACTGTATATAGCGAATATGAGACACCTATTACAATTGAGGGTCCTAGATGGGTTAGAGATTTTGCCCCCGCACTAGGACTTGGAAACTATGTATTGCTAGAGCTCCCATTACCAGGGCCATTACCAGAGCCGGAGGAGTCCTTACAGCGCTTTATTAATGCTATTAAGTCGCTAAAGCGAGCTAGAGAGGCTATATATGAGACTCTTAGTATTGGACCACCATTAACAGCTCTTAGGAATGCCCTCATAGAAGCCTGCTATGCGTTGGAACCCTTAAAACTCGCTACTAGGAGCCAAAATGGAGGATGCATGCTAGTTAAGGAAAAGCTTAAAGAACTATTCCAAGGAAACGAGCTATTAGCTAAGCTCGTGACAGAAGTTTTTACCAATGTCAAGACAATTTCAACAAGAGGCCCTGAACCCACACAACCCCATCTAGCACCCGGTCCAGCACTAACACTATATCAAGTAGAATCACTTATAGGACTGGCAACATTCATACTCAAACTTCTACTAGATACACTCAAGTATAGACGCATATGAAAACACAATCCCAGCCAATTGCTCGTTTTAAAATGTAAACCTCTACTCATCAAAGAGCCCAGATAACTTTCTAAGAAAGATAAACGCTTCTTCATTTATATGTAACTATGTTTTACCACGTGTTTCTTTGTGGTGTTAGATATGTGTTTAATTTACCGGGTTTAGCAGGCGGATGCGCGCTATTGCCAAGCTTTTTCCGGTATGGCTATCTGTGATTCTGCCTAGTATAGTGTATGCTCAGGATGAGACTCAGCCGCCTGAGGAGCTTGTTACAATGGTTGACAAGATCCTAGGGCTCCTGCAGTATCTAGGCATAGCAGTTTTAATAGGCGGAATGATCTGCACCGGGATCCAGCTTGCCACAGCGGATACACCAGAAGAACAGGCTAGGGCTAAGAAGAGGCTTGGGCTAATAATCTTGGCAGGAGCAATAATGGCTCAAGCAACTCTTTCCGAGTTAAACCGTTTGCCTCAGCTATTTGTTTAAGCCTGTGGCTTTTCTCCAATACTTCTTCGGGAGTGCTGGGAGAGAATGTGTCTGTGAAGGGATCCCATTTGAATACTTCTATGTAACTTAATGGTATAGGCTTCCTAGACCCCAGATCTAGTCCTGTAACCTCCCACACATTAGCCAGCTCCTCGGCTAATCCTAGGCCTATGCCTGCCTGTAAGAAACACTAGAAACTGTTTCTCGGGAAGCACTGATTTAACAGGCTTTTTCGCAATACCCAGACCTACGAAGCCTGATACAAGCACGATAACAGCTACTTCCCCAAACCTCAACCCGCCACCTATCGATAGTGATGCTGATATAATGATGAAACAATGATTAGCAACTGCCTAGCGCTCAGGCCTCCAATAAACGGGAAGCTGAAGAGAGGCTGCATCCACCAAGACCTATCCTCAACAGCTAAAACCCTAACCTTCCTAACCATTACATCATCCCATGAAAAGAGGGGAGGAGAACATAGTAACGGATATACATTATAAACGTTATTATCCTAGGTTAGCGAATTATCAATAAAGTGTTAGGAAAATTAAGGAGGGACATGAACATGAGGGTATGGAGCCGGATGGTGGGTTGGGGAAGGCCCGCGACTGGAGCCGCCGCCGGGATTCGAACCCGGGACCCCCGGCTCCCTCGGAACCCGCGGCTCCTGGACCCCAGCGGGGCTTACGAGGCCGGTGCTCTACCGCTGAGCTACGGCGGCACCATGTAGTATGGCTAGGAGGCCCGGCGGGCGGCTTTATAGGGTTATCGTAGTGTCTAGCCTCTAGTGGCCGATGATGCATCACGCAGGCCTAGTGAACCCCGCCCACCCTCCGGGGCGGGGGATGCCAGGGCCCGTCCACGCTTGAGGCCTCGTCTCGAGCCTCCCCGGGGAGGGTGGTCAGCGCTCAGCCTTCTCCTCATAGCCCTCGGCGTAGGACGCCTACATCACCTGCAAGGCTTTCGAGAGCGTGGCCCTCAGCTCCAGGTTCCTCGCCAGCAGGCTCGGCCCGGCTCTATTCATCACGTCGGAGGCCTTCCCGTGTGGGGTAGCCACAGCCCCCTGGCCTTATTAGGGGCCCACTTCTCGTAGCCCGGGTGGATCAAGGGGGCTCATACCGACTTCATGGGTGAAGCCTGTAGCCCAAGGTAATAAAGGTGGGTGGGTTTGCTCTCGGAGCGTGCCATGATGCTCATAGGCCAGCTTTATCTAGCAGTGCTCTCCCTAGTCATAGCCATAGCGCCTCACTACTACTGGCTTGTATTCATAGTCTACATAGTGGCCATAATGGCGCTGGGCATGTATTCAGCCCGGGGGGTCTCCGGCAAGGTACCGAGAGAGGAGGTGGTGAAGGCGAGGACTCTTATGAAGGAGGATAAGGCCTTTGAGATAGCGATGGAGGATGAGGACCTCATAAGGCTCTACGCCGGCCAGGCTAAGTCAATGATGATAATGCTCCTACTACTCCCCATCTACTACATCCTCTTCAGGGCGGCGGCAGCGTATCATGATGAGGCAGTTGCTAACCTAAACTCTATTGGCATACACGGGGTTCTCGCAGGCTTCGTCTTCTGGCTACTAGTATTCGAGGCGATGTTCCTGCTGAGCCAGGCCTCCAGAAAGCTCATGGTGGGAGGCGGTGTGAAGCAGCCACCGCTAGTGCCTCACGGTTTCCGCGTGACAGAGAAGGGTATAGTTATGAAGGGCTCCATGGGCCAGGTCATCGGGTTCCCCCTGCCGGAGGGAAGCGAGGTCAAGCTGAACGAGTCAAAGAACTATGTCGAGATAAGGTATCCTAAGGGCAGCAGGGTGAGGCTCTATACGCGCAAGGCGCGTAAGCTCTACGAATATATAGTGCGTTACGGTCTTGCAGGCAGGGTTGAGGGTAAGGAGGCTAGTAAGGAGTCCGCCTAGAAACCATTGGGGCCTGTGGGTTAAATCTTCTGTTCGAGGACCATCCGGTACTCGGTCTCGTCGAGGCTTGGGTTCTTCTTTAGCGCCTCTAGCATCTCCTCTAGCCGATCCTTCTCCTTCTCCATCTCGCCTTGGCAGCCCTTGCCAAGCCTTATCGGCTTGTCGATCCTCGATAGGAGAACCACCCTACTCTCTATCTGCTGTGATATTACTTTGTAGCCTGTCATATCGGCGAACTTCTTGGCGAATGCTAGGATCTCCAAGTGGCGCAGCATATCAGTACGGCTGAGCCTGTTCCTGGCCGCGCCGACATGCATGTAGGACTTGAACTCCACATAGGTAGGCTGCGCTATCTCAACCATCTTAGCCCAGGCCTTCAAGGCATCTTCATGCATATTGAAGCTCCTAACTAGCGTGAACCTTATCACAGTGGGGCTTGAGAAGCTTGGCAGGAGCTCTAGCGTCTTGAGTGTTAGCTCCCAGGCTCTGGGTACAAGAGGCTTGTTAAACTTGTTATAGCTGCTCTTGTCCCAGGCCTCTATGCTTATGTAGAGCTGGGAGGGCTCCTCCTCCAAGTTTGCAAGAACGTCGGGGCGGACTCCACGTGTGACGAGGAATGTCGTCATGCCACGTTTGTGGTACTCTTGTATAAGCTCGCCGAGCCTCGGGTAGAGGGTAGGCTCGCCGGTGAGGCTTATGGCCACGTGTACAGGATTCATTGCCTCCTCAAGCATGCGCTTCATCCTCTCGTTGAACTTTGGATGGCCCCAGTAGCCCATGAGCGACTCGCGGTGTGCCTCAATGCTGCCCTCGGCTATGAGGTCGGGGTCATCCACCCATGGTAGCTTGGTGTCGTCCCATTTGAGGGTGTCGGTGGGCCTCAGCCTCCAGCAGTGTAGGCATGCGTTCCAGCACCATAGCGCTGCAGGGCTCATCTGTACGTCTCGGTGGCTTTCGATGCCATAGAACTTGCACTTGTAGCAGAACCTGTTCTCCACTAGAGCCGCATGGGTCCAGTGGCACTTCTTGACGACGCTGTGGCGCCCGACTATAATGTAGCCCTGCCTTTCGAGTATCCTGTAGAGCGTGCGGTAGGGCTCTGGGAAGTCGTCTATCCTGTACTTCCACCTCTTGCCGCGTACTGTCCTGGGCTTGAACTCTAGCTGTGCCATTTTTAGCCCCCATAGGCTGGGGTTTGATCGACTTCTGCTACTCTAATAAGCTTAGCTGGACAGGCAACCCCTGGGCGGCTATTCTTTAAATGGCGGGTCCGGGTGCTTCTAGTCTCCGCCATGGGGGATGTGGTGCACACCCTTTGACCGAGTTGGCGGTGAGGGAAGTGGCCAGGGCCGAACCCCTCCTAGTCTGGATCAGTGCTCCGCCAGCCTCTTCACCCCCGGGGGCCTAGTGGACTGCCTGCTAAGGAGGGTCGGGCCCAAAGGTCGTCATCATCGCCATGCTGAGCCAACACCTAGCTGACCATGCCTGGAGCATGATGAGTTCCCTGTGGTCTGAGGAGGGAGGTCCAGCGCACGGCCCCTGACGCTCTGTACCTTTACCCTTCATGGGTCATCAAGGTCTACTTCAATGCCTCTCCCATGCTTCTCTGCAACCTGCCAGAACTCGCTGGGCGAGTCTATAACGTTCCTGGGCCGGGCTTTCCCGTCAAGCGCGCCCTCTATTTTTAGGAGTTTCTTCTTGAAGTTGATGCCCTTGCTGAATCCACCCAGCCTCCTCTTCGCTACTACGCGGTGGCAGGGCACTACTATGAGGTCCCTATTTGCCCTCATATATGCTCCCACAGCCCTGGGTGAGGTACCTAACAACTGGGCTAGAGCATTATAGGTTATCGTGTAGCCTGGAGGGACTATTGTCAGGAGTAGGTATGAAATGTCCCTGCGGGTTGTGGGGTCCCTCCAGCTCACCCTCTCCCCACCTACGGGTCGGCCCTGCTGCGGGGAGGCCAGTCATCCCCTCCCGGGTGTAGTGGCTGCCGGGCTAACAAGGCAAGCCCGTAAAGCTTATAAGTAGAGCGGGGACCCGTGAAGAAGTAGCATGGCGGATGGCGGGGTAGCATAGCGGGGTAGGGTAGCCTGGCAGCCCGCGGGGCTCATAACCCCGAGGTCGGTGGTTCAAATCCACCCCCCGCTACCACAGCCCGCAGAGAGCGGGCCCCGCCGCCACTCCTTCTACACCGGCCACCCCCTCCCCTAGCAGATCCCCACAGTCCTGCCGGCCTGCTTTAGCTCCGGCCAACCCCCTCTAACGGTGACCGGCCAGGGCTACGCGAGAAACCAGGGGTCTATGGACACTAGAAGATACTACATGCTGGTTATGCCCTTTGCCATTAGGAGCATATCCATTGGAGGGCAGCATAACAGCTTTGATAACCTGCAGCGGTGTATTCCACAGAGGCTAGTAGTTGTAGGCGGCAACGAGAGGCTCCTCAAACTAAGCTGCAATAACAATGACAGCGTGCTGGTCCCCCTAATAGATGGGCAGACAGTTTCCATTGGAGATAGCTTTAGTGGCTGTAGGCCGGGCGATAGCGAGTCTAAAGTTATAGCGGAGGGCCCTCACGCCATAATATATGAGCGTAGAGGACTCTTTAGTCAAAATCTCCTGGTCCTCTTCCGTGCAAGCGGATGTAAAAGATGGGATAGCATAAGCAAGGCCAACGTTGTGACCCAGGGATCTGATCTAGTATCAAGCTTTGTGCTCTATAAGCGTGCGGGCGAGTACCTCCTCATACTCGACACACTTAGCTCGTTTATGCATTTGAGAATAGGCGAGAAACCGGGCCTCGTGAAATATAGGAATGGCGTGGTAGCGTTATTCTTCCAGGATTATGTGCGCCTCGTAAATCCCGCGGCAGGCTTTGTCGACGTGCCCTCGGTGGAGCGCAGCTTAGAGCCCCTAGGCTACAGCATGGATGGTGATGTGCTCCTCTACAATACTAACGATAATGTTGTATATCTTGTGGATAAGCTGGGCGGCATAAAGCCGCTCGTGCGCTGCCGAGATGCCTCCCCCATACCCTCCTATGAGGGGTACAGCATACTTGACTGTGATGGGCGTATAATAGGCGGATCTAGCGCTCTAGCATCATACGCGCTGAATCTCGTCAAGAGGGCGCTGGCTCTCCATAATGCTGTTGTCGTGTTTCCCTACGTGGTCGTAACGAGGGATAATGAGGTCTCTATTATAGAGCTGGGTAGGGTCTCGTCAATACTGTTTGAGGTTTCCCCCAGCTCACGGCGGCTTAGCAGGGCTGTGGGTGCAGGAAAGCTGGGAGAGAGCGGCGTCAACAACCTAGTTTCTATAATGGAGAGTGAGATCTTTGGTAAATTGGTTGATGCTGAGATTAGGCTTGAGGGAGCGAGGTTATGGACAACTAATAGCGGAACTCTCTGCCTAAGAGAGAATTATTGCGGGCAATCAATACTCGAGGCTTGGGGCAAACTAGTGGGAATAGATAGTGTAGAGAGCATAGAGCTGCTGGTGGGAGACAATAGGGTAGAGCCACTAACGCTCCATGAGGACAATAATTTATTTCATGTAGTCTATGTGCTCGGGTTTAGGCCAAACGCTTCCAGGATTGCTCTGCGGGAAAACGCCACTGGAGCCCTGGCAGAGATCGAGAGAATACGTGAGCACCAGTTATCCCTAGAAGTTACAGTGATGGAGGTTGTTCCACGCGGTCTAGACATTGTCGAGGTTGTGTTTAGGGTTGATACTAACATGGAGCTCTACAAGCTGCTAGTGCTTCCCCGGTTTGTAAAGGCTAGAGTAAAGTCTGCACAGAAACATGCCAGGCTCTACAGCGCCTTGGTCCCGGTGGAGGATCTAGTCAACAGTGATAATATAGGAGTAGTTGGTGTAAACGACAACGGCATATTGCTCAAGACGGAAGCGCGGCTTGTCAAGCCATTGGAGGATGTACTAGGATCCATAGAGAGGTTCGACATAGATATTAGAAGGGGCCGCTTGTATATAGTGATGGAGCTTAGCAGGCCTGGCTACCTTGCAGCCAGAGTTAATGGATTGGATGTGGTTGTTGAAGCGGGGCCTAGACTCCCTCTGCGTGTACCTGGGGGGCCGGTGGAGCTTACACTGAGAGACGCTAGGGGCGTGAGGAACCTAAGGCTCTTTGGGCCTACCGAGAGTAAGGTAAACGTAGGCCTCCTAGATAGGAAGCGCATGTATCTAGGATGCAGCTATGAGTGCATAGTGCTATGCTATGGTAAACCACTCAACAGCGGTACAGTTGTCATCGATATAGAGAGATTGCTTGATAGCGGTAACGGTGCATGCAAGGTCATTAATATAGGATATGGGTTCGTGAGGGAGCACAGGCTGGACGCAATTAGGGCCCTAATGCTGCTTGGTGCTAGGGCTGGTATAGCTCTCGCCCAGCTCCTTAAGCTGCGATAGTACATAGTTCCTTATCTCATCAAGGCTCGGTACCTCTGTCAGCAGCTCGCCTTTCTCCATGATCTTCTCTAGGAGCGGTTTAGGCTCAGAGCCATCGCCGCAGTTTTTCTCCGGCTTCTGCCCCCAGGGCACTATGGTATCATTGAGCGGCTTGCAGCGGTATACCTGCTTCATTCCAGGTAGCTTACCGCGTTTCGTTATGGGTACCCACTTGTCGCCCCTCTTAACCTCTACAATGTCCATGCTTATATCTATGCTGGGCGGGAAGGCTATTGAGGTGCCTACGCCGAAGCCGTCGGCTACATCCCTAAGCTCTATTATATCGTTTTCATCGAGGCCACCGCTGACGATTATTTTAACATTGTTGTAGCCATGTAGATTGAGCGTCCAGCGCACCTCCTCAACGATACGCCGCATGTTGCCCCTCCTGCTGCTCGGCGTGTCAAGCCTCACGCCGAACAACTTATCTCCGAGAGTCTTAGCTGCTAGCAGTGCCTCATACCTCTCATCGTAGAATGTGTCGACTAGAGCTATCCTGGGCACCTCGGGCTCAACGATCTCGTCAAAAGCCTTCCAGGCCTTTACAGGGTCCCCGAAGACTATGATGAGTGCATGGGGCATGGTTCCCTTAGGCTCTAGGCCGAGCATCTCGCGCGATATGGTTCCAGATACTGCGTCACAGCCGCCTATGTAGGCGGCTCTATCAAGCATTGGAGCCAGAGCCGGGTGTGCGGAGCGCAGGCCGAAGAAGAGTAGAGCCTTGTCCCCCGCAGCCAGCCGGAGCCTGGCAGCCTTGGTGGCTACACTAGACTCGTGCCTAAGAACGCCTAGTATAGCGGTCTCCAGCTCTGCGAACTCGCAGTAGGGGCCTTCAACAACCATAATGGGCTCTACGGGCTTGAAGAGCGTACCCTCCCTCATGGCGTAGACGTCCACATTCCTGCCTTCAAGTATGGCAAGTGCCTCCTCGAGCCCAGCCAGCACCGCCCATTCATAGCCCTTAGGGAGGCTGTAGGCGTGGAACTCTGCCCTGACAAGCGTGTCGCAGAGACCCTTAGCCTCCAGGATCCTCTTTGTCCGCGTGAAGTAGATGTCGGTCACACGGCCTTCACGTATATCCCTTGGATCCGCGACATATAGTTGGGGCCTCCGGGGCAATGATCCTACTCCCCCAGCACCTCTACGATAACCCTCCTGCTCCTAGGGCCATCGAGCTCGAGTAGAAGGATGTTCTGCCAGGTGCCGCGGACAAGCCTCCCGCCGGCAACCGGGAATACCCTTGAGGGGCCTATCACGGCGGCTGCGAGGTGCGCATGGGCATTATTATCTATCCGGTTATGCCTCCACTTGTAGTCCGGCTTAAAGAGCTGCTTAACAAGGTCTATATAGTCTTCGAGAAGCCCGGGCTCGGCCTCGTTAGCTATTATGGCAGCCGTAGCATGAGGTACGAAAACCATACACATGCCGTTCCTTATCCCAGACTTAGAGACAATGCGCTCAACCTCAGACGTTATGTCAACCGCTTCAAAACGCTGCCTCGTAGACACAACAAGTTCGTCCACAAAGACCCGCATCCCAAACGCCCCCGTGCCTTAGACTCGCCGCACCATAAGCTGCCCGGGAGACTTCAAAATAAGATAGCCCGCATTGACCGCCACTGCAGCACAATTAAACGTAGGCCCCGCCAGCAAAGGATGCGCGGGTGGCACCGGATGAGCAGCGTAGACGAGGTAGCTGCAGAGCTGCGGAAGCTTGTAGAGCAGAAGATAAGACGCATAGAGCAGGATCTGGGAGACCCCCTCTACTACATAGAGAAGGACTTTGATAAGGTGATAGAGAGGTATCCAGTAGCCGTGGTAGAGTTCTCCGCGCCCTGGTGCAACCCCTGCAAGGCCTACACTCCAGTCTTCCGGCGCGTGGCACGCCGCCTTATAGAGGAGTACAACGGCAAGGTACTCTTCGCATACCTTGACACAGACAAGCTACCCGAGACAGCTGACCGCTACAATGTCGAAAACATACCTACAACAATAATATTCGTAAACGGCCACGTGGCCGACGTGATAATGGGGGCTACAACCGAGTCGAGACTCGAAGACAAGGTCAGATCAATACTCAAGGAGGTTGTCGGGGGCAAGTAGCATAGCGGGGACGAGACTAACAACCGGCCCTGGCTCCGGCAACCAGTAACCACTTTTATTGGGAGGTTTCGGCAAAGGGGGAGGCCTGTCATCCTTTCAACGGTCCCATTGGGGACAGCGCATCCACATCCCTAGGCCACTATAGGGGGTTCAGGGACACCGAGCCTCCTTATATATTTAGAGCCCATTAGAGCCTATAGCAACGTGCTGTGATGAAAAAGGTCGAGGGCCGAAAACCGTGCGGAGAGAGGATGGCGCTGAGCCGCTCAAAATACCTGTACTCGGCTTCAAGCCGCTGATAGGAGTAGTGCATCTACCCGCAACACCCTCCTCGCCCAGGGGCCATGGCGATGTCGAGAGGCTGGTCGAGTACACGGTTAACGAGGCAGGCAAACTCGAAGAGGCAGGCTTCGATGCAGTTATAATAGAGAATTACGGCGATAAGCCCTTCGCGGTGGCAGGCCGTGATGACGTGCTGACCGCTGTCCTCAGTGTCGTGGCAAGGGAGGTGGTGAGATCAACAAAGCTCCCCGTAGGATTGAGCGTGCTGCGAAACAACGCCTCCATAGCCCTTGCTGTGGCCTATGCCACCGGCGCCAGGTTCATCAGGCTTAACGCCTACTGCGACACCAGGCTCTCGCCAGAGGGGCTTCTGGCCCCAGCGGCGAGGGAGGTGGAGCAGATGAGAAAACAGCTTGATAGACACATAATGGTCTTCGCAGACATAGATGTAAAGCATAGCTACCCTCTCGGAAGCTATGACCTCGGCGCTGTCCTTAGCGACTGTGTGGAGAGAGGCTATATGGATGCAGTTATAGCAAGCGGGCAGGCCACCTCAAGGCCCCCAGATCCCGGGTATGTTGCCTTCATAAAGCGGGGCTCGCCGAAGCCAGTCCTCCTTGGAAGCGGGCTGAGGCAGGAGAATCTACAGCTATACTGGAACATAGTGGACGGGTTCATAGTAGGCTCGTCAATAAAGTATGGTGGCAGGACAGCTAACCCCATAGACCCGGAGAAGGCCAAGAGACTGGCAGAGGCTGTTAGAGAGCTTAGAGACAGAGCCAGGCTGGCCTAGGTGCTGCGCCAGCCCCGGTGGAAGATATAAGGAGGCTAATGCCGGCTAGATTCTCGCTAGAGCAGGACCAATGCGGTTGCGGGCCAGGGACAGTGCCTGGGCTGCATCGAGCCATCAGGAGGCGAGGGGTACATGCGTCTGCTGGGAGAGCTTGAACCCACGAAGAACCCCGACAAGCTAGCGCTTCGCGTAGAGAAGCTCGCTCAGGCAGTGGACGCTATAGACATACCTGAGGCCCCCATGGGAAGGCCTATAGCGAGTGCAGCAGTGCTAGCAGCCTACATAAAGGCTAAGTACTTCATCGATGTAGTTCCCCACGTGCGGATAGTGGATGTCAACACTGTAGGGCTGCTGAGCATACTTGGCGGCCTAAGGGCCGCCGGTGTAGAGGAGGCTGTACTGCTTCGCGGTGACAGACCAGCCCTAGGGGGCACTGTAGAGGAGCTGACTGTCGAGGAGGCTGCAAGTATAGCAGCCAAGAGGCTGCATGGATCCCCGAGGCTTGGTGCCATGCTTAGCTTGCGATACCCCATGGAGGCCATCCGCTCGCGGCTCGAGGCCCCTCTCAGCTTCTACCTAGTGCTCCGTGCAAACTACTCGATAGAGAGGCTGGCCGAGGTTAGCAAGCTCGCCAGGAGCCTGGGGAAAACGCTCTACCCATACGTGATAGTGGCTAGTAAGAAGAACTACGAGAAGCTCAAGATGATGCTGGCAGACCAGCCGATATATAGCCTGGACGAGGCTATAAGGTTTGCAGAGAAGGTAAAGAGCTACGTGGACGGCCTGCTCATATCGAGCCCCGGAGACATGGACACCGTTGCCGAGGCGGCACGCGAGATAAAGAGGAGGCTTGGCCTCCCGAGGGGTTAGGCCCCCTCACTCCTCAACAGTTCTCGGAGCTACCACGAACCCCTTCTCCACCCTGGCAGCGTTAAGGAGCGCCCTCTCCCGGTCCAGGCTCCCAGATGGCTTGTCCTCACGGAGGAGCCCCTCGCTGCCGGTAGAGTGGTAGAGAGGCTCAACACCCTCCAACCTGGCCTCTAGAAGCTTGTCTATCAGCCTCCTGGCCCTCTCTATACGCCTCCTAAGCTCCTCAGCCTCCTCCCCGAGGCTTATGCGGGAAAGCCAAGCCAGCTTCTCCAGGCTCATATCCTCCCTAGACGCCATCGACTCCACCCCCTGGCAGAGCCACGGCTGGTATTCCGAGACGCTTAGACACGTAGGAGGCGAAATAAGCGGCAGCCCTACCCCCACGATAGCTGTCAGCGACAAGCAGCCGCGGCCGGGCCTCCTCCACGTAGCTTACCAGCTGCCTGAAGTCAGCATGGTCGCTGAACGATACTACCAACTCCCGCGGGCCCAGCCTCCGGAAAGGCTCCCTAAACTCCCAGCCGGTTAGCAGTACGTGGACAGGCCTCGCGCCGTTCTCTCCAGGCAGCGATCTACGCCTACGCCAGCTACTATAGTGGCGAAAGCCTATGTACCAGCCGCTACGCTTAACCTCCACGGCCTCCCGGGTACCCTCCACCACCACGTCGCCCACGCGGTACCCATGACGTTCGAGAACCTCGACGCTGCGGCCAACACGCTGGTTCACAAGGAAGGGTGCGTCAACCCCTTGGTTGCGGAGCAGCAGCATTATCTCCTCGATCTTCCCATAGTAGCCATAGAGGTATACGGGGCCGTGGGAGAGCCCCTCCCGGACCACATCGGCTAACAGCAGGTCGATCTCCTCCTGCCACGGTCTGACCCAGTCCTCGAGCCCGTACGTGGCATCTATGACAAGCACGTCTAGATCGCTCAGCACCTCGGTACCGGGCAGCTTGAAGTCACCGGTATAGCCCACCCGTACCCCGTTCTCCAGCTCCACCAAGACCTCAGCGGCTCCAGGCACATGGTTAGCCCTTCTTAGAGAAAGCACATCGCCCTCCACGGACACCTGGACCCGGTAAGGTAGGGAAAGCCTCTTGCTAGGCGGTATCCTGTAGCCAGCAGCCTCGAGCAGGTCCAGTGTGAGCGGGGTGGCAGCTATCAGCGATGCCTCCCGTATGCTCCTCCTCAGCCCCAGAATATGGTCCTGGTGTATGTGCGTCACAACCCTAACACCATAGCCCGGCGCATGACCATCGACAGCAACCCGGCTTCCAAGCACTATCGCCCCGGTCTCCGTCACAGCGGCGAGATCCAGCAGGCTCCGCAAGGACAAGCGCTCCCTGGGATAGCGGGAAGGAGGCGAAGGTATTACAATTAAGCTTTGAGCCAACTCCGCGAGATCCAGCCCAATAAGGGGATAAGCGCCCTAGACATTGAGCCCCGGGACAGCCGGGGCATGGAACTATAAAACAAGAGAGGGGAGGCTGCGCCAGGCCCGCTGTCCTGGACCTCACTGGCTGCCCTGCTTGGCGAAGCCGAAGGTTAGGTTGAAGAGCTGGTCCAGCTCAGCCTTTATCTCATCCCTCTTCTCCTTCACGGCCTTTACTATGGCTTCTAGCGCGTTATAGGCCCTGCTCGGTATCTTGCCGCGGAACCAGCTCACATCCTTAGCCATGCCGACGCCTATGCTATCATACTTCACCCCAGTCAGCGGGTCCTCCTCGCGCTCGTTGATTAGCTTGTCTATCTCCAGCACCAGGGTACCCCTGGCAAGCATGTAGTCGCCGTAGGGGTCTACGAGCTTCAGCACCTGCTTCTTTATCTTGCTAAGGATCCTTATGCCAAGTATCTTCTCCGGGGACGGCCTTATCTTGGCAGCCTGCAGTGCACCCAGCAGCGCCACTATGCCGCTGAGATCGCTGAAGGGCTCGTACCATGGCCTGCCCCTGCCGCCGGCAAGCATCTGCTCGGCGCTCGCACGGAGAAGTACCTGGCCGCTCAGCACAGTGTTGTAGGCGCTGGCACTCCTGAACTTCTCGTCAAGAGCTATGTCGATTATGCTCTCTGCATTGCTGCCTACGAATAGTGTGTGGCGGGCGGGTGTGTCAAACACCACGCCCATGTAGAAGCCGAACATCACGGCAGCCTCTGGCCTGTCGGCAGCCTTGAACACCGTGTCGCCTAGAAGCGTCCTCTGAAGTGCAACGTCGCTTAGCCTCCTCGGGGCCTCGCTGTAGGCGATAACCCTCACCAGGCCGAAGCTCTGCATCATACGTAGGTAGTAGAGCAGGTCGTTCATACCGAAGTTCTTGAGCGCTACGTACTTCTCTCCCAGCATCTCCACCCTTACAATACCGCCGACTATGTCGCTGACCTTCTTCGGAGGCTGCCCTGGCTCGGCGGCCCCCGAGAGCATATCCTTATAGAATTCTATTAGCCCGGATATGCCGCCTAGCTTGCCCTGCGCAGCTGCGGCTAGCTCCTTGAACCTACGCGGCACTCTAGCCTCTAGGGTCAGAGGGGGTAACAGCATACTCCCACCGCTCCACGTACAGCTATACATTGGACCAGGAGTTAAAAATTGCCCTCTTCAGCCCTGTATGCCAGCCATCAGCGGCTAGCATGTTTAACGTATATTAGCTGATTGCAAGGTCGGTATTACTGCAGCTTGCACGGGCTACCTGCATCCAGCCCCCGTGGGACCGCAAGGAAGCAGCTAAGGATTGACTAGGCTGCAGAGCTTACTCATAGGAAACCTCGACGTGGAGAGCAGCCTTAAGCAGCCCCGATAGGGCGGTACGCACATCCTCCGCCAGAAGGTCGCAGAACTCTGTATAGCTGGTGCAGCGTAGGTAGAGGGTGTACCCCTCCTCGTCCTCTACTATATCTATCTCGGCAAAGGCCTTAGAGGAGTCTAGAACCGAGAGCAGCTTTCCAACCAGTGTAGCTGCACGGCCCGAGCCGGCCCCAGCCCTCCCCGCCGCTAGAGCAGCCTCCACGACCTCCAGGGCTAGCCCCATGGAGCCGAGGCCGCTGGCTGTGATAGCCTCCGCCGCCTGGCCCGCCAGCCGGAGCAGATCCCCGGCCACCCCGTCCCCGTAGAACGGCTCAAGCCTCTCCTCCCCCACGGTCAGCGCGGCCTCGAAGGCTCTCAGCACACCCCTCTGCCACGCCGACTCGACAGCCCCCGGCCGTATCCTCCTAACCGTCATGATAGCGCGGCGGGCGGAGAAGCCGTAGCGGTAGACGAGGTAGCCTGCTGCCAGCGTGGCGCTCCTACCTCTACCGCCCATGCAGTGGATGAGGACCCTCTTCCCCTCCTCGGCCATCTTCGTAGCAGTTTTTGCAGCATAGTAGAGCTGCCAGAGGCTCGGCCCCATGTAGTCGGGTACCGGGAGGTGGATGAACCTCTCAACCCGCAGCTCCCGCGGGTCGTATGCCAGCTCGTGCTTCTCGACAGCGGCTATAACCACGTCGAAGCTCTTGGATATGTATGGTAGGTCCCAGGGTCCAGGCATTGAGGAGAAGGCGACGTACTCGTCTACACTGAACACCCTGCTAGGCCGCACGAGGGTCACCCGGATAGCCCCATCCTCCTGGTGTACTGCCTTTTCAGCCAAGCCGCTATCCTCGACAAGGGTATCTCCATGGGGCAGACTAGGTCGCACCTCATACAGCCGAGGCAGAGCATTGCAGCCTCGGCAGCCACCTCAAGGCTCTCGGTTACGGCGGTCCAGCCGAGCCCCATAGGGCCTCCATAGACCCTTCCTCCCCAGTGGTTCGCAGACTGCTGCCATACCGGGCACTCCAGCTGGCACCTGCCGCAGCGGATGCAGCGCAGCTGCTCCGAGAGAACCGGATGCCTTGCAGCCCTCCTCCTGCCATTGTCAACTAGCACTACGTGAACCTCCCTTGGCCCCTGGGCGCCATAGACACGGTGGAGCTCAATGTCGGCAGTGCTGCTGGGTCCAGCGGTGACGTTCACGTAGGTCGGCGGGTAGAGGCCAGCATAGGCAGCCTGCACCAGGACAGCCTTGAAAGCATCCAGTATGGTTGGCATTATCTTGTCGACGCCCGTAACTACTACGTGCTTCCTGGAGAGGCCGGATACAATCCTAATGTTGCCCTCGTTCTCCACTAGGAACACGGCGCCCGTGTCGGCGGCCACCGCGTTAGCGCCGGTAATACCCACGTCTGCATGCACCAGCTTCTCCCGGAGAAACCGGCGCACAGCCTCAACGATCTCCTCAGGGCTGCCGGAAGATAGCTCAAGCCCGAGCCGCTCAGAGACCAGTCTCGCCGCCTCCACGCGGCTAATGTGGACCGCCGGGGCGATCGTGTGCATGGGCCTACCGTTCTCAAGCTGCACGAGCAGCTGCCCCAGGTCCGTCTCCCAGACCCTGTTGCCAAGGGCTTCCAGGTGCTCCCGGAGCCTTAGCTCCTCGGCAACCATGCTCTTAGACATAACCACTAGCTTCCCGCGCCCAACTATGCCGGCAACTATCTCCCTAGCCTCCTCCGGGGTCTCGGCAAGGTACGGCCTGGCCCCGACACGCCGCAGGCTCTCCATAGCCTTATCTATATAGTAGTCTAGCCTCTCGATAACGCTCTTCTTGGCCTCTTCAACCTCTCTGGCTAGGTGCTCTACCTCCGGGTGCCTCTCCAGCACCCTGGCCACGTTCCTCTCATTATTCTCCGCCGCTCTCTCCAGGGCCCTCCTCAGCGAATCGTCCTCGAGAGCCTCCTCGACCTCGCGGAGGACTCTACTCACCAGCTGCAGCACCCCCATCGACGCCGAGGAAGCCCTTGGCAAGCACCAGCGCTATATCCACTATAGTCTCGTCCCTGGCCACCCTCGAGAGGTTAGCATAGCAGATGGGGCATAGGGTGACCACCCTCTCCGACTTCTCCCTAAGCTCCCGGAGCCTTGCCTCAGCGATCCTCCGCGCTAGCCTGGGGGAGAGGGCCTCGACAGGCCCCCCGCAGCAGTAGGTCATTCTCCCACTTCTCCTCGGCTCGAGAACCTCCACCCCGGCAGCCTTCAGGAGGCGCCTAGGCTGCTCTACTATGCCCAGCGCCCTGGCGTAGAGGCAGGGATCGTGAATGACCATGGCGCCTAGGCTGCCAGGCGCTCGGGCCGGCTTGGAGCCGAGCCTCTCGGCAAGCAGCTCCAGGTAGTTAACCACCTCTATGCTGAAGCCCTCCACGTACTCCGGGTAGACGCTGCGCATAACATAGGTGGTGTGAGGGTCCACCGTTATCAGCTTCTCGGCGCCCCTCCTCCTCAACGCTTCATAGACTCTCGCCGCGTGCTTCCTGAACGCCTCCTCGAGCCCGAGGTCGTAGAGAAGCACCCCGCTATACAAGTCGTCCTCGTAGAGATAGGCGTACTCGACCCCAGCCCTCGAGAGGAGCCGGGCTATCGAGGAGAGTATCCCCTCCACAAGCTCGCTCTCCCGCCTATCGGGCCTCACCACCCTTGCTGCCAGCCTCGTGGAGGCGAGCTTCGCGAGCCTAGAGCCCCCCTTGCCGAGCTGCTCGAGCAGCGAGACGTAGGCCTTTATGTAGGGGACTAGCTGGTAGAGGGCTCCGGTGTAGAGGTATACCCGGCCGTTACGCGGCAGGCCCAGGGGCTGGGCCCACCGGTACACAGCCTCCCGAGGCGCTGGCACCGGCAGCCCGGTGCGTAGAGTGGTCTCAGCTATGGCTGAGAGCACAGAGCGGAGATCCAACCCCGGGGCTCACCCCCTAACCCGTATCTCCACCTGCCGCTCGCCCTCCAGCCCTCCAGAGCTGTAGAGGACACGTACAACACGCATTATATCAGCCACATCTATGGAGACGGGGCACCTCAGGGTACAGGCCCTGCAGAGGAGGCAGGAGTAGATAGAGGCAAGGGCCTCCCCAGAAGCCCTCCCTCCGGCCAAGAGCCGCGCCGCCACAGCCAGGCGGCCACGGGGCCCGTAGCCCCGGTGAGGGCCGTGGCTGAGGGTCGGGCACACCGCCTCGCAGAAGCCGCAGTAGAGGCACATCTCGGCCTCCTGCCGCGCGGCCTCGCGTAGCTTCTCCAGGTCCGGCACACCTACACCACCTTGCCAGGGTTCAGTATCCCCTTCGGATCAAAGACCCGCTTAATCGCCTTCATGATCTCCAGCGCTTTCAGGGAGCCTAGGGCCTCCAGCTCCATCCTGAGCCCCTCCTTCTTCAGCACACCTATCCCGTGCTCAGCGCTGACAGTGCCGCCCAGCTCCACAGCGAGCCTCATGACATCGTGGAACCAGGTCCAAACTCTCCTCCTAGCCTCAGGGTCCCCGGGGTCAAAGCCCACGGCAGGGTGAAGGTTGCCGTCACCTATATGACCGCCGAGCATCATGGGGAGCCTGTACTTCTCCTCCAGCTCCAGGAGCCTCTCCACAGCCTCTGCAAGCCTCGAGGGCGGCACAGC
The DNA here is from genome assembly GCF_001462395.1 of Pyrodictium occultum. Taxonomy (NCBI): domain Archaea; kingdom Thermoproteati; phylum Thermoproteota; class Thermoprotei; order Desulfurococcales; family Pyrodictiaceae; genus Pyrodictium; species Pyrodictium occultum. The sequence continues at coordinate 1,042,705 of NZ_LNTB01000001.1, read as the reverse complement.
TATATCCTCCACATAGACCTGCACCCTCTCGGAGCCGAGAAGCCTCCTAGACAGCTCAACCTGCGCGGGGAAGAGGCTCCTACGGAGCTGGAAGAGCCCCTTCTTCTCAGCCTCCTCCAGGCTCCTAGCCGTATAGACTAGGCCCGCTCCATTACCCCTGGCCACCCTCTCCAGCCATGCTAGAACCCGGCTGGCAGCCTCGCGGTTAACGTCAACACTCACCAGGAGCATGTGGCCTCTCAGCTTGCCGTGCCAGCCTAGGAAGCCGGCTGCCTGCTCCACGGTGCGCCGCTCCATGAACTCCATTATTAGAGGCTGCACGCCCTCCGACCTTATCTCGACCACGGTATCCAGTAGCCCCTGGAGATCATCGAAGAAGGCGAGCAGTGTGACAGCGGCCTCAGGGAGCGGAGCTATGCGCAGCGTCGCCTCGGTGACTACGGCAAGCGTGCCCTCACTGCCCACAATAAGCCTAACCAGGTCGTAGCCCTGCCGGCACTTCACAGTCCTACAGCCAATCCGCATAACCGTACCCTCCTCGTCGGGAAGCACCACCTCGAGCCCGAGTACCCAGTCCCTCATTGTACCATACTTGGCTCCCCGTAGCCCTCCAGCACCCGTGTTGACGGCACCGCCGACAGTGGCCACGGAGGAGCTGGCAGGGTCGACGGGGAACATGTACCCATACCTAGCGAGCTCTATATTGAGATCATCTATCCGGACCCCGGGCTCCGCCACGGCAACACCATCAACAACGTTCACCTCCTTTATGCGCCTCATACGCTCAAGGCTGAGCACCACACCGCCGGAGGGCAGCGCGGAGCCCGAGAGGCTGGACGTGGACCCCTGCGGGTACACGGGGATCCCGTAACGGTAGGCGAAAGCCAGCAGCTTCGACACGTCCGCGGCGCTCTCCGCGAATACAAGAGCCTCCGGGAGCGTGTCCGCGTTGAGCCCCGTAGCCTCTCTAGAGTAAAGCTCTATTATAATGGGGTCGGTGACCACCTTGTCGCTGCCCAGTATCTCCCTCAGCCTATCCCCTAGCCGGCTCAACGCTCTACTGCCCCGCAGAGGCTGACCCGGGAGAACCCTGCGCCACAGCAGCCGGTAAACCGGTAGCACACAAGCAAACCATAAATGCCTTTAAATAACTTTTTCAGTAAGAAGAATCGTTGAGGGAGCCCGCCTCCAGGCACAAACCATCGCGGCGGGGCGGCACCCCCCGGGGGGTAGGAAGAACGGGGCATGCGCCCGGGGGCCTCTAGTAGAGGGATAACAGGATGCGTGGCGCCGCCGGGTGGATTCGAACCACCGACCACCGGGTTAACAGCCCGGCGCTCTACCCGCTGAGCTACGGCGGCATCCCTGCCCGGCGGCCGTTACGACAGCCACCCCGGCTGGAGGTTTTATCAACTTTACGCGGTTTATCCGCTATAGCGCCGGCGCCGAGCAGATGCTTGCCGGCGCGGCTTGACACGTGTACTGGGAGGAGACCGGTCTAAGGGAGGGATGCAGCAGCGCCCATAGGCAGGAGCCGGAGAAGGTGGTGGGCCCGGGGGGATTCGAACCCCCGACCACCCGGTTATGAGCCGGGCGCTCTGCCGGGCTGAGCTACGGGCCCAGACTCCATGGTTAGGAATCCGGGCTGCTCGCGGGATTTATCAAGTTATCGCTCGGCGGCTCCCCCGACACCCAGCGTATTACCAGGCCATGTGCTCTAGGCCGGCCCCGCTCATGTATCATAGCCTCTCTGATTGCGTCTTGGGCATACACGGGCTTGCCGCGGCAAGGCAGGGCGAGAACCTTCGCATGTAGATCGGCGTGTACTCTGAATGGATACATTCAACTGTATGCAAGTCCCGCCACTACTACCGGAGTAAGGGGAGTTAGTGGGGGTGTTTGTGCTTGGCGTGTGAGAAGGCTGTGAGGGTTCGTGACCCCACAACCGGCAAGGAGGCGGAGCTGGTGCCGATCAAGGTGTGGCAGCTAGCCCCCAGGGGGAGGAAGGGAGTAAAGATAGGCCTATTCAAGAGCCCCGAGACAGGCAAGTACTTCCGCGCCAAGGTCCCAGACGACTACCCGATATGCAGCTAGCACCGAGGCAGCGCTGGGGTGCGGGCTGTCAAGCTTAACCTTCTAGTTTTTACTAGCTTTTCTCTAGTTTTCTCTGGAGCCCGGGGGCCGCCCTCCAGCTCTCCTCTCGTGTGCTATGATAATAAAGGGGCCGACGGGGGCTCTCTCCCGGGTGTGGGCTCCCGCCTCCTTGGGGTGGCAGGGGCTCCATGGGTCTAGAGTGGCTCCTGCCTATCCTCTTCCTAGCCTACACGAGGCAGGGGCTTGACAGGCGCACCCTCGCCGGGCTGCTTGGCGTGCCGGGCTCCACGGTCCGGAGACTGCTCTGGGCTGCAGCGCGCCGAGGCCTGGTGACGGTTAACGGGTCCTCTATAGAGGTTACCGAGCGCGGCGCCGGCCTGGTAGGCCGGGTATACTATGCTGCAAGGGCTCCTAACAAGTTCGTGCTATTGACGCCCGGGCGCCTGGTCTTGGTCGCCGTGAGGCCTAGGAGAGGCCTCCGGGGCTATACGGTGCCGCTGAGCCTTGCCTGCTGGGTCTACAGGGCGGTGCTGGAGGGAGCTGCAGCCCCTAGGGAGGCTGCCGCGAGGCTGGGCATCCATCCCAAGACCGCGTCGCTAGCCATGAGGGCGCTCCGCGTCCTAGGCTGCCCCGGCGCGGGCTGCGTGCTGGCCGAGGCCTGCAGAGACGGTAAGGAATAAACCCCTCCAGCTGCCCCCTAGCCTCGTGGGTTGAACCCCCGGCTGACCCGCGCTCCACCGGGGCGCGGGGATGAGCGTCATGGTGGGCCCTGAGACTGCCTGGATGGGCCCGTAGCTCAGCCAGGCAGAGCGCCGGGCTCCAGACCCCTTAGCTCCGGCCCATAGGCGCCGGGTCTGTCGAGCCCACGGATGAGAGGGAGAGACCCGGAGGTCGGGGGTTCAAATCCCCCCGGGCCCACCATGCCCCAGCAACCCCAACACTGGTCCTAGGCCCCTGCAGCCTCTGGCGGCCCTCCACCTCCACGGAGTCAGCCTCTCAAGCTGCTGGACGGCTATAGCCCGTGGAGGCATCATTCTTTAGCCTGGGGTCCCCCTCGGCCCTAGTGGGCTGGGTGGGTTGGCGAGCAAGATCCGGGACCCCTGGCTAGCGGACAAGGGCATGCTCCAGATAGAATGGGCAGAGATGCACATGCCTGTAGTGGCGAGGTTTATCAGGGAGAGGTTTGAGCAGGAGAAGCCGTTGAAGGATGTGCGTGTCGGCGCCACGCTCCACGTAACCAAGGAGACTGCGGCGCTGGTCCGCACTCTCGTCGCAGGGGGCGCGGAGGTCCGGCTCGCCGCGAGCAACCCCCTAAGCACCCAGGACGAGGTTGCGGCGGCGCTGGCGAGGCATGATGGCGTGGAGGTCTGCGCCTGGCGGGGCATGAGCGAAGACGAGTACTTCTCCTGCATCCGCTGGGTGGCGAAGTGGGAGCCCAACATAGTTATAGATGATGGAGGCGATCTTCACGCCACCCTTCACAAGGAGTACCCCGACGTGGCCGGCAGGGTGTGGGGCGGCACGGAGGAGACAACGACCGGGGTGATAAGGCTCCGCGCCATGGAGAAGGAGGGTGTCCTCCGCTACCCGGCTATAGCGGTTAACGACGCAAAGACCAAGACGATGTTCGACAACCGCTACGGCACGGGCCAGAGCACCATAGATGGGATACTACGGGCCACCAATATCCTCCTGGCGGGCAAGATAGTGGTTGTTGCAGGCTACGGCTGGGTTGGCCGCGGTATAGCGAACCGCGCTAGGGGTATGGGCGCCCGCGTCATAGTAACCGAGGTCGACCCTATAAAGGCCCTCGAGGCCGTTATGGACGGGTTCGACGTAATGCCGATGATGGAGGCGGCTCGCCGCGGAGACGTCTTCATAACAGCCACGGGGAACAAGAAGGTTATACGCAGGGAGCACATAGAGGTCATGAAGGATGGTGCCATACTGGCAAACGCGGGCCACTTCAACGTGGAGATATGGGTCCCCGACCTGGAGGAGATGGCTGTATCCAAGCGCGTGATAAGGCCTAATGTCACTGAGTACAGGCTCCCCGACGGCCGCAGGATATACCTCCTAGCCGAGGGCCGCCTAGTGAACCTTGTAGCAGCGGAGGGCCACCCCAGCGAGGTCATGGACATGAGCTTCGCCAACCAGGCTCTCTCCGCAGAGTATCTTGTGAAGAACCGCGGCAAGCTGGAGCCGAGGCTCTATATGGTGCCAAGGGAGGTAGACGAGGAGGTGGCACGGCTCAAGCTAAGAGCCCTGGGGATAGAGATTGATAGGTTGACGGAGGAGCAGAAGGAGTACCTCTCCAGCTGGCAGCTCTAGCCTAGCCCCGGGGGGTGTAGCCCCCCTCATGACCGGCGTGGGGGCGCTGGGCGAGTTCGTCACCTACTACGCCACCCTCGTCTTTATAATGAACCCCTTCGGCGCCGCGCCCATATTCCTCGACATAGCTGGCAAGCTCCACCCCTGGGAGAGGAGGAGGCTTGCAAACCTAGTAGCAGCCGCCACGGCCATCCTGCTGCTCCTCGTAGCCCTGACAGGGGACCTCCTGCTCAGACTCTACATGATAAACCTTGATGAGTTCAGGCTGGCAGGCGGGATCGTCCTAATAGCCATAGCTCTCCATAGGCTTGAGGGCGAGTCCAGGACCATGGCTCCCGACCCCAGGGATGCGGCCCTCGTGCCCCTGGCCATGCCCCTGCTGGTCGGCCCAGCAACCATGACCTATGTCATAGTATTCTCCAGCCAGGGTGGCGGAGCAGCACTGTTCGCAGCCATACTGGCTGCCGTGGGCACGGTGTGGGCTATCCTCGTCGCCTCAGAGGCAATGCTCCGCGTCCTAGGCTGGAGCACCATGAGGATCCCCACCAGGATAACATCACTATTCGTGGCAGGCGTGGGGGCGGCTATGGTTCACACAGCCCTGCTCCACTGGGGGATAGCAGTAAAATAGCCCAACCAGCGCGTCTATGTCCACCACTCATCTCCCGCGGCAGGGGTAATAATGAGCCCCGGCGCCCCAGGCCCCGGGCGAGGCTGAGGACTATGCCCCTCTTCCCGGTGGATAACGGCGATAGGAAGCCTATAGGCGGCGACACGGTCTCAGCCATAGGGCTTGGCACCTGGGCTATACGCAACCCTCGCAGAGCCTTCGAGGCCCTTGTAGAGGCCATTGAGACGGGGCTGGTGGATAACATAGACACAGCCGAGATGTACGGGGAGGGCACTGCCGAGGAGCTTGTCGGAGAGGTCCTTAGGAAGGTTGGCAGGGAGAGAGTGTTCGTAACCACTAAGGTGCTGCCCTGGAGGCTCCGCAGCTTCGAGGAGCTTGAGAAGGCCATAAGGGCTAGCCTCCGGAGGCTCGGCGTCGAGACCGTGGATCTGATCCTCATCCACTGGCCTCTCGAGGGTATGCCGGTCTCGGAGCAGGTTAGGAGGCTGGAGAAGATCGCTATAGGGAAGGGCTACGCCCGCTACATAGGGGTGAGCAACTTTGACGACCGGGAGCTCGAGGAGGCCCTCCACGCCACCGCTAGCGCGGAGATAGTTGTAGACCAGGTTCACTACAGCGTGCTTCACCGCCGCTGGGTGGAGGAGAAGCTCCTCCCCCTAGCGCTCCGGAATAATGTGACCATACAAGCCTATACACCGCTTGAGAGAGGCAGGGTTGCAGAGCACCCAGTGGTGAGGAGGATCGCCGAGCGGGTCGGCAGGACGCCGATCCAGGTGGCGCTAAACTACTTGATATCCAGGCCGAGGGTGGTGGCTATACCCAAGACCGAGAACCGGGAGCATCTGCGCGAGATACTAGGCGCCATGGGCTGGAGGCTCACGGAGGACGCTATAGAAGAGCTAGAAAGAATCGGAGAGTAAAGCGGCGCCCCAGCAGAGGCCCCAGGGCCGGGAGAAAGAAGAGGAGTCTCAGGCAAGTGCTACTAGACCCTTCTCGGCCAGCCTATGTAGCGCCTGAAGCACCTCGCTCTTAGTCACCCCGTACCTGGCGCTGAAGTCGCGTATGTCCAGGAAGCCGTTATGCTCCATTATGTAGTCCAGCACCAGCCTCTCCAGCTCCTCGCCCCTGGGCCTCCCAACGGCCGCCCCGGCGCCGCCGGTAGGGGCCCCCAGCGCCACCAGCTGCCTTCCCGCCGTCTGAAGCCTTATCACGGGCTCCACAGGGGGCTCCGGGAACTCGCTCTTTATCCTCTCCTCAGCCTTCTTCATGGCCTCCTGGAGTACCTCGATAGCACTGCTGCTTATCACCGCCGGGTCTATGTCGCCTACAGCATCTATGCTGGTCTCCACTATCATGCTCTTGACGCTCCTGGATAGCTCCTCGAATGCTATGTTAAGGTTCGGGTATATCGCGCGCACCTGGTCCTTCACCTCCTCGAGCGCGGTGCCGAACACCATGAGGGTCTGGCCTAGCTCGCGCACATCCCTCACGGTCTTAAGCCTCTCCTTGGTCATTGTTACTAGGTTCTCAACCGCGATAACCATTTTCAGTATATTCCTCACCTGGCTTACCTCTCCCGCATATATAGCGGCCCGGCTCTTCTCGCCGCGGCGGAGTAGGGAGACCACTTTCTCAAAGAGCTCGCGGCTCCTCTGCTCGAACTTATACCGAAGCTCCGCCACATTATCCTCTATAAGCTCGAGCTTCACTATGACCTCGTCTATCCTCTCCTTTATACTGGGCTCCCGGCCGCCTCCCAGCCCCAGGGCCTGGAGTAAGCGTGAAACTAGAGCCGCCATGGTGGGTCACCCCTGCTTTACCTCTACCATCTACTCTGCTATCGCGCCCGGTCACAGTCTTCCCGTTGACTCGGTTAGCTAGCCCTTCCACCCTGCTAACACAGAGAGAGTACCAGAAGCGCGGGCCACAGCGCTGCAGAGGATATGCCGCCGCTATAGCAGGCGCTAATACCCCGGTGGTACTGGTGGAGACGCTGCCTGGGAGGGGGCCGGCTGATACCAGAGAACATGGAGAAGAACGGTGAGAGAGTGGTAGGGGCCAGTGAAGCTAACCGACTCTGATGAGGTATGGGGTGCCCGGGGGGTGGACAAGAAGCTTCGGTGTATTGTAGGCTTGGCACGGCAAAAACCCGGGAGGCACGGCTATGGGTGGGGAATGGGCAGGCTTGGGTGTCTCCGGGGCTAGCCCTCTATCACCTTCACTGGTATAGGCTGGAGGCCCTGCACCGTTGCGGGGGCTGTATTCTTCTCCTTCTCGGCCTTGGCCTCGCTCTTGGTCTTAGCCAGCTCTATAGCTCCGTTCTCGAGGGCCTCAATCCTGCCCTTCGTGTTCTTCAGGTCCTCTAGCTCCCTGGTATTGCTGTCCTTAGCGCCGCGGAGGCGCTCTATAGCGGTCTTGTAGGCCTTCTCCCCTATCTCGCCGGCCATGTAGGATACTTTGAGATTTGCTATGGCGCGGTCAAGCTTGAGGTTGTTATCCTCTATCTCGTGCATTCTCCTGTTGATAATTTCGCGTAGCTTCTTAGCCTCCTCCTTCAGCTTTGAGAGGCTGTCGTTCAGCCTCTTCCTCATCTCGTGGTAGACCACGCTCGGTATCTCATTCCTGCTGTATATGTCCTCAAGCCCCTTTAGCCTCTTGAGGGCCCTCTGGTAGCTCGCTGTAACCTTGTAGGCTATTGTCTTCCACTCGGGCCAGACTATTATCCGGCCGTCCTTGATCTCCACGGCCTCGGCGGGTATGAAGCGTACATCCCTATCCTCGGTCTCGACCACCACGTTCTGCACTAGGCCGTCCACGTCGCTCTCGAAGCTCACAAGCCTCCCGGCAACGCGGCCGTAGGGATCGTAGACTGTCTCGCCGATAAACTCCTGCACCTTGTCAACGGTGAGAGGAGGCCTAGCCATGTCTTGGGTTCACCGCTGGGTACTCTTCCAGACCCAGCCATTGACGGGTATTTAAGCCGGGGGGCTTGAGGCTGCGGGGGACCCCGCGGCCCCGGGGGGCTGCAGCAGTGCCGGTAATACGCGCAGTAATCTTCGAGCATGAAAGGCTCGGCTCCTACAGGGCGGAGGCGCGGGGCGCCGGGCTGGACTCCTGGCTCGGAGGCGGCCGCAGGGTCGAGGTGGTCCTCGAGGTCCTGAGGATCACCAGGCCCGGGCTCCTCGTCCAGGAGCCGCCTAGCCGGAGCGTGGAGCCCGTTTGGGAGCCGCTGCTGAGAATAATGCACATAGGGGTCACGCTCTGCAGGTTCCACGAGGGCCCCAGGGGAGAGCCGGCCAAGCACCGCTACTGTGTGAACCCGGCGGAGACCAGGGACGGGTACTGCAGACTCCACCGCGGCAGCTGGAAGGCCCTCTACGAGCGCTGCGCCCAGGGCATTGACAGCGCCTGCATCGAGGCCCAGAGGCTGAACCCGGGGGAGAAGTACAGCGTCTACGTCCTCGACTACGGCGGGGCCCGGGCGAAGGTGGGACTCACCCAGTCCTGGAGGCTGCTCTGGAGGATAGCAGAGCAGCCCCACGTCGCGGCGGCCATGGTCTACACCGGGGGCCTGCTCGACGCCCGGGAGACGGAGAAGAAGCTGGGGCGCTCCAGGCTCGGCACAGAGGGCGCCGGGGCTAGGCTCGGGGAGGGCTCCGGCTCGCGGTGGCCGAGATCGAGAGGAGGCTCGCAAGCTCCGGGGAGTGGGCCAGGGTGGCTGAGAGGCTCACAAGCCTCATAGCGGGCCTCGGGCTCCAGGGCCGGTTCAGCGCCTACACCGTTCTCCCCAGGGAGCCCGGCTGGCTGGCCCGGGCGAGGAGGCTCCGAGAGCCCGGCGAGCTGCTGGGGAGGAGGCTCCGCCTCGTAGACTACTGGGCCGGCCTCCTGGCCCTCCGCGACGAGGAGACCGGGGAGCTGCTGGCCCTCGACAGGGGCCTGGTGCAGCACCGGGTGCTCCAGGGGAAAGTCGGGTAGAACGGCGGCCAGGGCCCCGGGGGCAGGGGTATCACGTCTCCCGGGCCTCGCGACCAGCGGAACCCCGATAAGCGGGCCGGAGGGCCCCCGGGCCTCCAGGGAGTCTGGTGGAGCCTCTCCTCGCCAGCAGCCGGGAGCTGGAGGACCTCCGCAGGCTCGTGGCCCGTGTAGCCGGGGAGGCCGCGGCCTACCTCCGCGACCGCTTCGGCCTCGAGGAGCTCTTGAGCGTGGTCTCCGTCCACGAGCATGACAGCGACGAGGGAATGAGGATAGACGTTGAGAGCGAGCGCAACATCATCGAGCTGCTGAGGGCTGAGGGGCTGCAGGGCCTCTTCCTCGGCGAGGAGAGCGGCCTCGTAAAGCTGGGCGATGACCCCTACATAGTGGTGGCGGACCCGCTAGACGGGAGCAAGAACTACGCGGGCCTAGTGCCCTGGAGCGCGGTCAGCATAGCGGTAGCCCCGCTCCCCAAGGGCCGGGATCCCTGGCTCACCGACGTGGCCGCCGGCGCAGTGGCCCCAGTGTTCCCCTGGCCCGTGCTCAGCTTCGCACGGGGCCTCGGAGCCTACGAGGGCGGGGCGAGGGTGACGGTCGAGAGGGGGAGGAAGCCCCGCCTCCTCCTAGCCTATGTGGAGAAGCCCGACCAGGCGTCGGTTGTCCACGAGTACCTCCGGCTGGCCGGGGGCAGGAGGAGCGTCCGCGCCCTCGGAAGCGCGAGCCTCGAGATAGCCTGGGCTGGGCTTGGCCGCGCCGAGGCCTTCATAGACGTACGCGGCAGGCTCCGCGTGGTGGACGTGGCGGCCGCTGTCTGGCTCGCCAGGGAGGCCGGCGCCAGGGTTGCCGTGGAGAGGCGCAGCGCCTCCCTAACCAGGGTGGAGAGGGTCGGCAGCGTGGCAGTAGCATCCACGGAGGAGGCCTGGAGGAGGATAGACGCCGCCCTACGCAACTGCGGTCATCCGGGCCTCGAGGGCCTAGACCTCTAGGGCCCCGGTGCCAGCGGGCTTGCAGCGGAGCCCCAGCCTCCGGGAGCTAGGCGAGCACAGGGCGGTGGAGAGGCTTATAGAGCTGCTCTCGAAGGGCTGGCGCTGCCCAAGCCTAGGGCCCGGCGATGACGCGGCCTGCACCGGGCCCGGGCACCCCAGGCTCCTGGTCAAGATAGACGGCGGCGGCATAGAGTCGAACCTCGCGCCCTGGATGAGCCTCGGGGACCTGGGCTGGCTCCAGGTGGCGTCCGCCGCGAGCGACCTCGCAGCCAAGGCCGCCAGGCCCCTCGCCTTCGTCCTGTCACTGGGCCTGGAGCCGGAGAGGAGCATAAGGGAGCTGGAGGAGATAGCAGAGGGCGCCGCCGAGGCCGCGAGAGCCCACGGGGCATGGCTCGCCGGCGGCGACCTCAACAGCTGCCGCGGCAGGGGCTGCGGCTGGGTAGACGTGGCTGCGGTGGGCCTCGCGCCCGGGGAGCCGGTGCCCCGCAGGCCTAGGCCCGGCGACCTCGTCTACGCGACCACCGGCCGCCTAGGCCTCGGGGGCCTCGTCTTCCACTCGCTTGCCGAGGGCTCTTGGAGGAGCGCGGCGGCCAGGTACCCCAGGGCCTTCAGGGTGATGGCTAGGCCGCTGGCCCGGCTAGGCTTCGTGGAGCTGGCCTCAAGGCTCCCCAGGGGCTGCATAACAGGCTCCACCGATACGAGCGACGGGCTAGCCTACAGCCTCTGGCTCCTCTCCCGCTCCGCGGGCGCGCCGCTGGAGGTGCTAGAGGTCCCTGTCGAGGAGGAGGCGCTCCGCTACGCGGAGGAGAAGGGCCTCGACCCACTCAGCCTAGCCCTCTACGGTGGCCAGGAGCTGGAGATAGTCTTCACCGTCCGCCCCCGCTGCAGCCGGCTAGCGGAAGAGGAAGCCGAGGCGCTCGGGCTCCAGGTGGCCCGGGTGGGCAGGATACTAGGGGAGACCGGCGGACCGCTCCTGCTCCATAAGGGGAGAAGCCTAGAGCCCCGGGGGTGGGACAACTTCCTGGGCTGGAGCAGCATACAGGGCCAGAGCCCTTGAGAGCCTCCTCGGGCCGCCGGCTATACGCTAGGCCCCGCGGCAGGCGCGGCGCTCCTATAGGGCGCCTCCGGGCTCGTTACCCCGGAGGGCGATGAAGACTGTAGCCTGCTCCGACGCCCCGCGCGTCCCGGGGGTGTGGGGAGCCTCGATCCCGTTGGAGCCCCTAGGCCTCAGCCTCCACTGGCCTCGTGCCGCTGGAGGAGGGGACCCTCTCCTCCAGGGCTGTGTGGAGGCGGGTGCTGCGCCTTATCTCAGCCAGGTAGCGCTCGATACTCCTAAAGCCTATCCTCATGCTGCGCTTAGCCTCCTCCAGCACGGCTAGCAGCTCCTGAGGCCCGTTCGGCTTTATGACTATATCGTTGAGGCTGGGCCGGCCCAGGGGGCTGCCGCAGCGGGGGCAGATGCCGCCGAACTGGCTTGCGAGCTCGCTCGGGGTGGGGAGACCGTAGCTGTTCTGGCCGACCCTCACGAAGACATGGAGTATGAACCCGCATACGCGGCAGCGGTAGACCACCGGCACGGAGGGGCGCACCCGGTTAGTCGGAAGTACAGCGCCGCGCCCCCACCCAACGGGGTTAGCCCCTCGCGAGCGGGAGGGGTCTCGTAACACGCTTAACGAGACCGTGTTAACACGATGTGGATCGTACTAGGGACTTGTTAGATCGCCCACACGGTAGTATTGACACTATCTATCATATAGATAATACGTGGCGGAGAAGCCCTGCCCCCAAACGCCTGCAGCAAGTGGCAGGCCAAGCGGGAGGAGTGGGGGAAGGAGGCCCCGGGGGGACGCGGGCCGCCGCACAGCATACATACCAGAGCCTGATCGCCCGTCTAGTGGCCCCAGCCGCGTTGAGGAGCGCGTGGTGCCGCGCCATTGGTGGCACAGCCTGGCTATGAGATCCGGCAGGCCCTCGTCGACGCCATGAGGATCCTCCACGACAGGGGGCTTCTCAACCTCCGCGGGGGTAATGCGAGCGCTGTGCTCGAGCTCCCCGATGGCACGAGGTTCATCTACATAACCCCTAGCGGCGCCGTGAAGACCAGGATGAGGCCCGAGGATATAGCAGTAATGAGCCCCGACGGCTACGTCTACGAGGGGAGGCCGAGCAGCGAGTACCGCCTCCACCTCGCGGTCTACAACGCCAGGAGCGACGTCAGGGCGGTGGTGCACGCCCATAACCCCTACGCTGTGCTCGCCCGCCGCCTGGGCCTGGAGCTTAGGACCGAGGTTCTGGGGGTTGAGGCCAGGTACTACCTCGGCCGCTGCGTTGCAGCCGTGCCCGAGGCACCTCCTGGCACCGAGGAGCTGGCCCAGCTGGCAGCAAGCGCGCTCAGGAGATGCGACGTAGCGGTCATGGAGGGCCATGGCGCGGTGGCGGTGGGGACGTCGAGGGACCCGGTCTACGCGGTGTACGAGGCCGTGGACCGGCTGGAGGCCCTCGAGGACCTCGCTAGGGCCGCCGTCCTCGAGGCAGTGCTCCGCCGCTGACCGCTAGCCAGGCGCCCACAACGCTAAGCGCTATGCCCGGCAGGCTCGCCGGCGGGGGCTTCTCCCCCAGGAGGAGCCAGGCGAGCAGGCTGGCTCCATAGGGCTCTAGCAGCGCCACCCCGGTCACAACACTGGCAGGGTAGTAGCCGAGCGCGTAGTTCAGCATACTGTGCCCAGCGAGCATCGGCACGAGGCCCAGCGCTATGAGGTAGGGTAGGCTCCCGGGCCTGGGCCTCCAGGGCTCCAGTCCGGCTGCAAGAGTGTAGACGGTTATCGCTATGAAGGCGGAGGTGTAGGCGCTAGAGGTGTACTCCAGCGTGGAGACGCCCGCTGCCCGGATCCTCCGGCCGGCCAGGAAGTAGGCCGCGGCCGCCAGGGCGGCGGCGAGGGAGAGGAGGGCGCCCCTCGGCGTGGCCCCGGCCCAGGGCGTGGAGAGCACAGCCACGCCTAGGAATCCCAGGGCCGCGCCCGCCACGCTGCGGCGCGGGGCCTGGCGCCTCGCAGCCTCGTAGAGGGCTACGAACACCGGGTAGGAGACCACTATCCCCGTCGAGGAGGCTACGCTGGCGTAGCGTAGGCTCTCAAGCCAGAGCGCTAGGTGGGCTGCGAGGAGCACCCCGCCCGGAAGGCTCGCCACCGTCACGCCCGGCGCTGGGAGCCTGCCTGCAAGGGCTGCAGCGGCTAGTGAGGCCCCTCCGCCTACGAGGAGCCTCCACCAGGCTGCCGTGGCCCCGTCGACGCCGGCCAGCCTGGCCAGGGGGGCTGCCGTAGATATCCCGGCCAGAGCTATTACTAGCGACAGCCAGGGCGGCAGCGGCCTATGTCTAGCCACAGCCTCGCCCCCTAGCAGCCGGCCCGCCGAGCCCCTGAGGGAGAGCTGGGGCTTATCACAACCCAAGTTAGCCCTACTGTATAAGGTGGAGCAGCGAATGGTACTGTTCGACTAGAGCGCCTCTAAGGCCCCACAAGGCCCCGTAGCGGCTAACACACCGGGCTGGAGAAAGGGTTATACCATGTTCCGGTAGCGCTCTGCCATCGCCTCGTCCGGGTTTATTATAACCGTCTCCCGGTAGTTCTCGTGCACTATAGCGTTGGTTGGGCACACCGTGTGGCAGATGAGGCACTCCACGCACTCCTCCGGCCTAGCCACTACCGGGTAGCCGTCGGGGCCCTCCTCGTAGACGCCATCAAACGCTGTGCAGGCCCTCACGCAGTTGAGGCACTGCTTGCACCTGTCCGTCAGTATCCTTATCCTCACCCTGGCCTCCGCCATGGAGGCTCGCCCCCGGCTTCTCCAGCCCGCTCCTACCCCGGTTTTATGACGCGTAAGGGTTTCCAGTTCTCGTCGGCCACTACTATGCGGAGCGGTGGGCTGCCGTGAGCCGTATGGGTGGCGCACGCCATGCAGGGGTCATAGCTCCTGGCTATCGCTACAGCGCTTGCGTAGACATCGCGGTCCCTCATCTCGTCGAGCTTCTCTCCAACGAAGTAGTCGCGGAGGTCCGCCTCGATGGCGGCAGCGTTTATGGCCGTCGGTGTTATTATGTTGACGAACGCCGTCCTGCCCTCCTCGCCGCGGTAGTGGTGTATCAGAGTGCCGCGGGGCGCCTCTATGATCCCAACGCCCTCTCCGGTATCCCTCTCCGGCTCCCTGTATATCTTGTCGCCGAGCGGCTTCTCGAGCTCCCTCTCTATGATCTCGTAGAGGGCCACCGTCTCGACCACGCGAAGGTAGGTGGCTAGGAGGGGCAGGGTTACCGGCCGCCCCCACTCCTCGAACAGCCTATCCCTCAGCTCGTCGGCCCACTCGACCCCATAGCTCTTCACGAGGTTGGCGCGGGCGAGGGCGCTGGTGTGTATCGTGCCCTCCCTTGGGCTCCTAGCCTTCCACTTAGTGGTCACCATTCTTATGTAGCTGTAGGGCACGCTGTACTCGTAGAGGTAGTCGAGATACTCTGTAGTGCGGTCGCCGAACTCCGCCACAACTGAGCCCGTCCTGGCGTCGAGAAGCCTCACCCTCCCATTAACGATGTCATACTCCCTGTTCTCACCGGCCAGGGCCAGCATGTAGTTGAACCCGGGCTTGTATTCCCCAATCTTATGCTTGGCATCCTCCATTATCTTGATAGCAGTCTTCACGAATACCTCTAGATCGCCGCGGTGCTTGGCGAAGAGGCTCTTCAGCCTATCTATCTCCGCGCTTGGGGGCTTCCGCGCCACACCCCCAGCTATAGCGTTAATCGGGTGTATGTCTCTACCGCCATAGACCGCTACAACCCTATGGCCCAGCTCGGCTAGCATCACGCCCGCGCGCACGGCCTCCGGGTACCTCTTCGACAGCGCCATCACGCTCCGCTTGCCCTCCTCGTCGGGCGGCAGGAAGTCGGGGAGGCCGAAGACCAGCGGGTGCAGCACCTGGTTGTTGAGGTGTATACCATAGTTTATCATGTACCTTATCCTCCAGGCATCCTCCGGAGCCTCCGCCTTCCGGACCCCGTCGAGCGCCTTCACGCTAGCCACGTGATGGGTGGCGCTGCACACGCCGCAGATCATCGGGGTTACCCTAGGCAGCTCGTCTATAGACATACCTATCCACATTGTCTCGAACATTCTTGTATCTACTCCCTCAAACAGCACATCCTCTACCCGGCCGTCTTCACCGGTCTTAAAGACCACGTACGCGTGGCCCTCTATCAGTGTTACGAGCAGCTTACGCAGCTTCCTCCTCCGCTCCTCGCTCTTCCTCTCAACCTGATCCACCAAGGCTCTCCTCCCCTCTTTCACTCGGCTTAGGGTTCACAAACCGGATCCGCTCCTCGAGCCTCTTGAGGAAAACAGGGTCCTGTCTAGAGGAGGCCAGTGCCTGGACGGCGTAGCCGTGGGGCTTGTTGCGCAGCACCTGGGAGCCGAAGGTGAATACGTAGAAGCGGCGGGGCCCGTAAACCTCCAGCAGCTTCTTAACCACCTTGTCTAGGTCCCTAACCGGGTCGAGGCCTGCGAGCGTAGCGATCTTCCTGGCGAGCGCGGTCACAATATCCATGTCGCGCCTCTGCGCTATCTCCTGGTGGGGGCCGCCGCAGCCGAAGCACGGTATACCATGCCTGGGGCAAGGTGCTCCGCAGCCTACGCTGGTCACAGGGCCTAGGCAGAGATAGCCCTGGCTGAGGAAGCACGTCTCGGTGTCCGCGTCGGGGCCGGGGAGCCCTGGCTTGAACTCGAGCTTCTCTATGGGCTTCATCTTGCGGGGGCACTGACTGCAGACAGTGCTGTCTACCGCCTTGACACTCTTGCCCTCGGCTATGGCGCGGAGGGTCACGACTATATGCTCTATCGGGGGTGGGCACCTGGATATCACATAGTCAACCGGCACCAGGTCGGCGACCGCGAAGACACGTGGCAGTAGCTCGCTGCTCTCCTCCAGCCTCTCCCTCCCATATATCGCCTTCATGCTGAGCCACGGGTTGAAGGAGTCCGCGTTACCCACTATGCCTCCCCAGGCTGCGCAGCTCCCAAGGGCTATGAGCCTGCGGCTCCGGAGCCTAGCCTCACGCAGCATCTCCAGGTTCTCCCTGGTCCTCACCAGCCCCTCTACTATAGTCACGTCTATCTCGCTGGGCAGCCTGGTCTCCTCGAGAACCATGGGCCAGTATATCACCTCGTAGCGCTCCTGCAGGTCTGGGTGCAGCGCCAGCGCCCGGAGCACCTGCACCTCGCAGCCGCCGCAGCCCGTGAGGGGTACCACGGCGAGGCTCAGCTTCCCCCTGCTCACAGCTGCATCACCTGGTATACCCTCTCCTCGCCGGTGGAGCGGAGCTCTATCCTACGGCCTAGAAGGATCTCGAGGACGCCTGCAATGAAGCCCTGGACAGTCCTATGTATGAACTCTGGGTGCTCGATTTTCTCCCTCTCAACTATCTTGTGGAAGACGCTCTTCTCGAGAACGAGCCTCTCACCCTCAAGCCGCACCCTAACCATACCATGGAGGCCCTGGTTCATAATCTCCACCGCCTCGCCGAGGCTGGAGGCCTCATAGCCCTCGGCGAGGATCGCGGCGCCAACCTGACGGCCGTAGCTCTTCCCAGCCCTATAGCTCATCGCCGGGTTACCGGCGAGCGTCATGTAGAGCGCCCGGGCCAGCCCATGAAGCATGGTGGAGAGCATCTCGTGTAGCAGTCTCAGGTACTCATCCCTGCTGGGCGGGCTGCTCCTAACCTCCAGGTCATCTGGAGGCGGGCTGCCGGAGAGGACAACGCCACGGAGGAGGCATGCGTTGGGCCCGGCCCTCACCGGCTCCACGCGGTAGCGGCCGCCCAGCCGGCCGGCGAGCAGCCTCTCAAGATAGCTGCACATGATCCGGCAGAGGCTCCTTCCCGCAGGCAGGTCCTCGAGGTAGAGTATTTGCCTCACAGGGCACTCACGTGCTATCAGGTAGAACGCCTTGGAGCCCTCCTCATCCCGTACTAGGCGGCCGCCGGCACGGTAGGTGTCCAGCCTGAACACAGTGTTCCGGTTAAGCCACTCGAAGGCGTCCTGAAGACTGCCTCCGGGCGGCTGGTAGGTGTTCATGATCTCCCTTGCGAGCAGGTTGGCGAAGCCCCCGGAGGCTCTGACGCCTATTGCATCCTCAAGGCCCACAACAACCATTGCTATAAGCCGTGAGTACGCCTCAACCCCCCATACTTCCTTACTACCACCTACGTTGCCTATGCCAGGCAGCCTCTGGAGAATGGTGTTGCCCGCCTCCCCCAGCCGGGTCTCTATGGTTATCCCCCGCGTTGATCAGATCTTCCGATAATATCCATAGTACATTCTATCCGAAGATTATAAATAGTTTGAATGATTAACATATGTTAGATTTCATGTGTTAAGCATGGCAATGAATGGCTAGCGGCCCATAGATAAGTTGCTAAGTGAACTGTCTAAGTGAAGCGTGTAGACTTGAGGCGAAAGCCATAATAACATGTAAATCTACATCAACTTCCCAGGCAGAGCGGGGGAAGTGATCAGAATATGTTCTCCCAGTTCCAGGGCATGGAGTGGGTGATTATCCTCCTGGTTATACTGTTGATCTTCGGGCCCAGCAAGCTGCCCCAGCTTGCCCGCGGCCTCGGCCAGGCAATACACGAGTTCCGTAAGGCGAGTCAGGGGGTCATTGAGGATTCAGGAGGAGAGAAGAAGTCCAGGAAGGCGGAGAAGAGCCTAGCCAGTATCGACGATGAGACTCTTAGGAGGCTTGCTGAGAGGCTTGGCGTGAAGGATGCTGATAAGAAGGATAGGGGCAAGCTGATAGAGGAGATAGTAGCGGAGGCGAAGAAGAAAGGACTACTAGACGAGATAAAGACGGAGGAGGCCACGGCACAGTAGCATCCAAGCAGGCTCAAGCCAGGCTCCGAGGCAGCTTCGGCAGAGCAGCTGCCCGACAGCCGCTACTCCCGGGGTCCTCGGTGCCGGTTGACATCTTTGCCCCCCTTGCCCTGCCGGGCGTCGCGCTGATGAGGTACATGTTATAGCCAGGGATCCGGGGTTAACTCAGCCTACCGAGGCTTGATGGGGCTTTGGCCGAGCCGAGGCCGCCGGGCGATAGGGAGGCTACTATATGGGAGCACCTGGAGGAGCTCGCTGTTAGGCTGCGGAGGATAGTGATAGCGTTCATAGTGTCGGCTGCGGTCTTCTCTGCCCTGCCGGCCGGCGGCCATGGCGGCAGCCTCTACGTTCCGCTCATTAGCAGGCTCCCCGTCATCATATTCTCTCACGCTGTTCCAAGCCAGATAAAGGCGTTCGACGGCAAGGTCTATAATGTTACTATAATACCGTCTCACACGTTCGAGTCGATAGACATTATAATGTACTCGGCCATGCTTCTCGGGGCTATAGGTGCTG
Organism: Pyrodictium occultum; assembly: GCF_001462395.1. Taxonomy (NCBI): domain Archaea; kingdom Thermoproteati; phylum Thermoproteota; class Thermoprotei; order Desulfurococcales; family Pyrodictiaceae; genus Pyrodictium; species Pyrodictium occultum. The sequence goes on along the minus strand of NZ_LNTB01000001.1, from coordinate 1,024,262 downwards.
CGCCGGTAGCTGCCAGAGAGATATGGGCTTATGTGGAGCCTGCTCTATACCCCCACGAGAAGGCGTTTGCCAGGAAGTTCGTAGCCCTCTTTGTGGCTGCCTTCATATTCGGCGTGGTATTCGCGATTTACATCGTGGCCCCTCTGATAATAACTATGATGCTTAAGATGTACCCGTTCTTCGTGCCGCCTAGCTACGGCTTGATAATAACCGTCAATATTAGTGATACCGTGGACTTTACGCTGAAGCTTGCTGTGGCCTTCGGCCTGCTCTTCGAGCTGCCGCTGGTTGTATACCTGCTGCTAGCCTACGGCATAATCGACCCCGAGATGATAAATAAGGATACGCTGAAGTACATCCTCCTGGGCTCTATGATAGTCGGCGCCATTATATCGCCCGACCCCAGCGGGCTTGGCATGGTGCTGATAGGTATCAGCCTCTACTTGCCCATGCATATAGCTATCACGCTGGGCAAGAAGAAGGGCCTCGAGAGGAGGGCGCTTGAGGAGATCAAGGCCCTGGCCAGCTACGCGTGACGCCCCTGGGGCTCTTTCCAGCGCCCCATCCTCTCCCACGGAGCCCCTCTGCTAGGCCTCTCTCTAACGCATAGTTAACTCGGGGCGGCGGGGCTGCTCCGCCGCCCCGGGCTGCTCGGGGTGGCTGGGCTCTATGCTCTGCTAGTGGCGGTGCTGCTATTCTTCACCTCCATCTCGTCGCTCGGCTCCATAGTGTCGAGGTACATGAGGGACCTGGGTGCCGGCGTCGCCGTCTCGGGGCAGGTATATGCTGTGGCGCCTCTCGTGGCGGCCATCCTCCGTATCCCGGTGGGCATCGCGGCCGACCGGGTTGGCAGCCGGCTCTTCCTTGTAGCGGGCGCAGCGGTAGCAGCGGCTGCCGGGCTCCTCGCGGCTGCTGCCGCGGGTGCCGCAGCCCTGGCCGCCGCCCGGGGGCTGCAGGGCGCCGCGCTCGCCTTCTTCGTGGCGCCCTCGATAGCCGCTGCGGCTGCGCTGGGGGGCGAGATGGCTGTGAGGGCTATCTCGCTCCGGGCTGCAGCCGTCTCGGCCGCCATGGTGCTGGGGCCCATGCTGGCGGGCGTGGTGGCGGACCACGCCGGCAGCCGGGCTGCCTTCCTTCTCTCAGCGGCTGCCGGTGCTTCAGCCGCGGCAGCGGCCGCATGGGTGCGTATGTCCTCCAGGCCAGTGTTCGGCGGCCCCTCTCCCGGGCTGCGGGACGCACTGACCCCGGGCGTGGCGCTGGCGGTGGCGCTCGCCGTCGTCGACGGCATGGGGTTCTTCGCAGTCCAGTCCCTCTCCCAGATGAGCCTCCGCGACCTGGGCTACGGGGCCTCTGTGTCGGGGGCGTTCCAGAGCATCCTGGCCGCCTCCGGGCTGGCTGCCCGGGGGCTCTCGAGCAGGGTCTACGCCAAGCTAGGGCCCCGGAGGATGCTAGCCATGGGCTTCGCGCTCGAGGCGCTAGGCCTCTCCCTGCTGGCCAGCCGCCCCGAGCCGCCAACCGCCTACCTGGCGGCCGCCCTCCAGGGCTTCGGCTCCGGCACCTCGATACCCGGGGAGCAGATACTGGTCAGCATCTCCGCTCCCCGCGGCGCTGGGAACAGGGCTGCGAGCCTCTACACCCTGGGCTTCGATGTGGGTGGGGCTCTCGGGGTGTTCGCACTCTCCGGGCTCGCCGGGAGCGCGGGCTACGCCGCTGCCTACACGGCCGCGGCGGCCGCCGCTGTAGCCGCCGGCACCCTCTCCCTGGCTGCTGGAGGCAGGCTGCAGCGCCCCCGGGGCAAGGTATAAGAGCCGGGGCCCGCGGGCCAGGCTGGAATACGAATACGAATAAGGGGCGTGAAGGGAGGGGTTTCCCTGTACAGGGGTGCTAGGCTTCCTCGGCAGGGTGCTTGGGGCATGGTGTGGCTGTTCTGGTTCTACGACCCCGTTACCATGCTCGCGCTAACCCTGGCCTATATAGCCGGGTTCCTGGTGCTGCAGCTGCTGGCCATCAAGGTGGCGCCTAGGGTTGCGGCGAGCCTCTCGGGGAGGCTGAGCCTCTACACAGCGATGCTGCTTACAGCCCTGCTCATCCTCGGTGGAGGCGTCCTAGCCTCCTACGGGCTCTACTACGCCGCCGCCAGCGCCGGCTACCCGCTGCCCCTCGGCTGGCTGGTAGCCTTCATACTCGCGGCCAACCTGCTCAGCTACCTCGCGGCGCCGTACATGATAAACATGGCCTACGGCGCCAGGCCTAGCCTCGAGCTGCAGGAGATAGTCGACGAGGCGGCCGCCCGGGCCGGGATGAAGCCCCCGAAGGCCGTGCTGGTGGAGGGGCCGCCTAACGCCTTTGCATACGGCAACTTCCTCTCGGGCCGCTACGTGGCGGTCACCAGGAGCCTATACGAGATGCTGCCCCGCGACGAGCTGCTGGCCGTGGTGGGCCACGAGCTGGGCCACCACCGGCACCGGGACACGGTGGTCATAATGCTGCTCGGCCTCGTGCCGAGCATCCTATACTACCTTGGGGTCTGGCTTATACGCGCCGGGCTCTGGGCCGGCGCCGCCGGCGGCAGGGACAGGGAGGAGGGCGGGAGCGGCCTCTACCTAGCCCTCCTAGGGGTACTGGGCGTGGCGCTCAGCTTCGTCATGCAGGTGGCCGTGCTCGCCTTCAGCAGGCTCCGCGAGTACTACGCCGACTCCCACGGCGCCTCGGTGGCTGGCGTGAGGCCGATGCAGAGGGCGCTGGCAAGGCTCCACCTCTACTACCGCGGAGGCGGCGCCCGGGAGATGGTGGAGAAGAGCAGCCTCAAGGCACTATTCATATACGCTCTCCTGGACGCCGCTGCCAGCCCCTTCTACAGCGGCTGGGCCGGGGGCCTCGCCGGCGACATAGACGAGGTGGTTGAGAGCCTCAAGCGCGAGCCTGTGAACCCCGCGGAGGAGGTGCTCAGCGACCACCCGCCGGTGCCCAAGAGGCTCCGCTTCCTAGACAGCCTAGCGGCCGCCGCTCGCTAGCGCCCCGCGCCTCTAGGCCTGGTCCCGGCGCACGTTTGATCAACAAAAATATTTTTATACCGAACTAGTTGCTGCCTTCATCCGCGCGGTCTTAGCTCCAATACGGCCTAGCCCTGGCTCCAGGCGCGTTCCCGGTCCTCTACGCCCCGGGTCTGCTGCCGGCCTGGAGCCGGGGGCTGGGCCGCAGGAGAGCCGTAGAGAGCCCTTCCCGGGCAGGGGTGCTCCGTCGTGGCCGGCACGGGTGCACGTGTAGCGGGTATAGCTGTAGCGGGTATAGCAATAGCTGTAATAATAGTGGCCATCGCGGCCTACCTGGCAGCCACATCGGGCGGGCATCCATCCACAGGAACACCGTCACCAGCACCGGCTGCTACTGTAACACAGACTGCAACGCAGCCGGCGCAGCCCACCACCACGGCCACTGTGACGCACACGACGAGCACTATGCAGGCCACCGGCACCGCTAAGGGCCTCCCCAAGGAGATCCCCATAGGCCTCGCCATAGCTGTTAGCGGCGGCTACGCGGTGGACGGCCCCAGGAGGCTCAAGGCAGCCCTGCTGGCGATAGAGGAGATGAACAAGCTCCTGGAGCAGGCCGGCTCACCCTACAGGTTCAAGCCAATACACGAGGACACCAAGGCTGACCCCCAGGAGGCCGTGAACGTGATAAAGAGGTTCGCCAGCGAGGGTATACAGATAGTCGTAGGCCCCCTATCCACGAGCGAGACCAGGGCAGTGATGCCTATAGCCAACCAGCTCCACATAGTGGTAATAAGCCCCAGCAGCACTGGTAAGGCCGCCGCCTTCCCCGATGACTATGTGTTCCGCGCAGCACCACCCGATGTCGTCCAGGGCCCCGTGCTAGCCAAGCTGATACACAGCCTGGGCTACACGAAGCTGGTAATAATAGCTCGCAACGATGACTACGGCCGCGGCCTCGCAGAGCTGGTGAAGCAGACCTTCGAGAAGCTCGGCGGCACAGTGGAGGAGATACTCTACCAGCCCGATAAGCCCGATCTAACCAACGAGGTCAACCAGCTCGCAGTCAAGGTGGAGCAGTTCGGCGCCGATGAGCATACCGCCGTACTGATAATAGCATTCGACAACGATGGCACGAAGATACTGGAGCAGGCCGCCAAGACGCCGATACTGAGCCGGGTGCAGTGGTTCGGCTCCGACAGCATGGCCCGCAAGACGTTCCTCGAGAAGCCCGAGATAGCGAAGTTCCTGGAGGGGGTGCACTTCATAGCAACGGCGCCCGCCATACCGAAGAACCCGGTGGCCAAGCACTTCGAGGAGCTGTATAAGCAGAAGTACGGTGAGGCGCCAACCACCTACGCCTACTACACCTACGACGCTACATGGATAGCCATGCTTAGCGTGCTGACAGCGGGCACGTACGACGGCAGGGCTATCAAGGCGGTACTGCCGACCGTGGCGTTCCACTTCATGGGCGCTACGGGCCACAAGATGCTGGACAAGAACGGTGACGCGGCCCTAGCAGACTACTCGATACTCGCCGTGAAGGACGGCAAGTTCGTGGAGATAGGTGTCTGGCACGGCTCCACCGACAGCGCTGAGTGGTATCAGAAGCCCACGGCTTGAAGGCCCCCGGCAGGCCTTTTTCCACCTGCCAGCCAATTGTCTCTTTAGGCCTTCCCTTTCTTCCCAGCGTCCTGCTCGTCAGCTTAGCGCCCGTGACGGGAAGCCCTTATTTACACCGATACTGGTGCGTGTCCCCGGATCCCCACCGCCCCTGGCTCCGGCTGAGCCCTCTTACATCCCCCCGGTGCTCCGCCCCCTGCCCTGGCTCATGCTGTGATCCCCCGGAGGAGCCCCCGGCGGCTCCCCCGGGGTTTTGCGTCGCTGCAAAGGGGCTCGTGGCATAGCAGTCCCTGGGAGGTACCACGGAGTTGGCGGGTGTCGAGGCGCTCAGGACCGTTGATCTCCACAAACGGTTCGGCGGCATCCGAGCGCTGGACGGCGTCTCTATATCCATCCGGGATGGTGAGTTTGTCGGGCTGATAGGGCCCAATGGCAGCGGTAAGACCACGCTCTTCAACGTGATCTCGGGGATTTATCGCCCGGATAAGGGCGACGTATACCTCTACGGCGAGAAAGTCACCGGGCTCCCGCCCCATGAGCTCTACCGGCTGGGCCTGGTCCGGGGCTTCCAGGTGCCCCGCCTCTGGCACAGGATGACCGTTGTGGAGAATGACGCCACGGCTGCACGTGATAGGAAGGGCTCCGGCCCTCTTGCAGCGCTGCTGAGGAGGAGCGAGTGGCTGAGCTGGGAGCGTAGTAGCCTGGCTAAGCGGGTTGTGGATGTGCTGCACCGCCTCTCGCTGGCTAGGGTGGCGCTTAACCGCGCCTCGGAGCTTAGCGGCGGCCAGATGAAGCTTACAGATATATCGAGGGCGTTGATGGGTGAGGCCCGCGTCCTCCTCCTCGACGAGCCGACCGCCGGCGTAGCGCCTAGGCTGGCCCAGGACCTGTTCAAGGTACTCGAGAGGCTCAACCGGGAGGGCTTGACAATATTCGTTATAGAGCATAGGCTCGAGGTGCTCTTCAACCACGTAGAACGCGTCATAGTCATGCACGAGGGCCGCGTCCTCACCGAGGGGCCGCCGGAGAAGGTGGCCGAGGACCCGCGCGTGCTCGACGCCTACCTAGGCTCGGTCTAGGGGGTTGGTTGCTTTGGCAGGCTCGACGGTGCTAGCACAAGCCCGTGGCAGAGGGGAGGTACAGGCTCAGGAACGGGATCCTAGAGCCTGGTAATAGAGAAGGGTTTACAACGAAGCAGCAAGGCCAGGCGTCTACCGCTACAAACCCAAACTCAAGGGCGTCAAGGGAGTACATTCCACCCAAACACGGCCACTCCGCAAGGCCCGAGTACCTCCTGGCAAAGTTAAAGTAGCTTAATCCAGAATAGGAGGCCCATCTTAGCCCCAGCTGAAGAGAGTTACCAATACTCCACCCTACCCCCTTCAGGGCGTGTTTCCGGACAACCGATAATTAATATTCAATCGGTATTTCGATGGCTTTACCGTCATCCACGAGCCTCTTCATCATACTAGCTGTCCGTGCAATCTTCCCTACCTCCCTTACACCCCGTCCCCGGGTCCTGTAGGAATGCGCAGACGCCAGCTGTCTCGTGGACCCTATTACCACCATCATCCTGTAGTGCCTGCTCAGCTGCACATTCAAGACTTGAGGCTCGTTGTAGTATACCGTACTGTACAAGTCATCGCTCCCAACATATCCCCCGCGCGCCGTGTCGTACTCCTTTCCAAGAACCGACACTACTATATCTGCCTCTCCACCTATCACCGCGTGAACGGTTGCCGACATCGGGGGCTCCGCTATGTTGCCATAGAGCCTCTTGAAGTTGAATGCTATGTTAGCCTCAATATCACTGTACGGCGCTATAGCCATAATGGATGGTATCGGGTATTCACCTGTTTCCCTGGCGAGTCTAGCGTACAACCCGAATATCAGTGATGCGTGCAACGCGAGCCTTGCCCTCTCCGCGTCATAGGTTGAAGCGTAAGACTCTCCCCTAAATTTAGGGGTTTCAACAACAACAAGCGGGACTCCTGAAGACGCCGCATTGTATATTGCGCCGAATAGTCTATCCATCCGCGAACCCCAGGAGGCCTCTATTTCAAGCTTGGATCTTACCTTACCTGCTAAATCTATAAATAGGTCTCTTAAATCTTTCAATCTCTGCTTAGCAGGCATAAAAGCTTGTAGCTTGTCATCATAGAATCCATGGCTTATCGGCTTCTCGCTGGGACCCGGCAGTCTGTAGGTTGTATCCAGCATTACGAAGTTGCTCTTCATTAAATCGTTTTTCTTTAGCAACCGCATGACCTTGTCCATGAGCAGGTCAACAGAGCGCAACCTAAAGACTTCGGGGATCGTTATAGCCTGCTCCGGATCCCCTAGAACGGACATTGACGCCGCGTAGTCCTTGTACCTCATTATACTGTCAACTATGGTTATGAAGGGCCTATAGAATGGCGTCTTGCTGGCCTCGTCGACTATCAGGTGGACTCGCTCGGGTTTAGAGGTGAATCTGCCGCTAACCCTCTGGTACTCGGTAGTAAATACTATCCTAACAATGTGGGGATCCACCGGGCCGTAAGTAATATCCTTTAGCAATTCCTCGCTGAGCCCTCCACTCTTACCGGTCAGAGACTTCAGCACCTTGCCGCAATCCTTGACCGTTATCTTGGACCCGTAAACTCTAACCATGCTAATTATATCTCTTAACGTGTAGCCGCGGGCTAGGAGAGCTGAGGCAACACGCTCAAACGCCTGGGCCGCCAGGTGGTTTGTGGGAGCCACGTAAATTATTACCTCGCCAACGTGATCCCCGATCCAGTCAGCCACGTAGTCCTTCGCGAATGCCTCGACCACACTCGTCTTCCCCGTGCCCGGGGGCCCCTGAATCCCCGCTAAAGGCGCCTTGGCCCTACCTCTGAAGATTTCCTCGATAATACTGACTGCCCTCCTCTGGCTACTATTAAGTGCATCAACGCCTATCGCACGCGTCGTTTTAAGCGCATTCGCGAGCAACTCGCATACGTTATAGCGCACTAACCTTCACCCCACGTCTAGCTACACTTTCACTCCCCCGAAGAGTAGGGCCAGCTTGTCCTCATCATCCAGGTCCTCCCCGCCGCTCCCAGCCTTGGCTAGGGCCTTAGCCCCCTTCACGGCAGTCCCCAGTTCCCAGCCCGTCACACCGAGAAGCTCCAGCTGTGTCAGTTCAACGTTAACCTCAAGCGCTACAACGTTATAGAATGCTTGCTGATATTCGTTATAATACCTCTCGAATATCATAGAGTAAATCCTGGAGAGCTTGTTAGCCGGCGCAACCCTAACCTCGACCATATCCCTCTCCGTGTTATAGCTTACGCTGCTTACAGTTCCGTGGAAGCTAATCCGGAGGAGCGGGTCACGCACGTTTTCCTCGTTCAGGAACACGGCTACAGGCTTCCCCTCGCGGAGCGTGAACAGGTGGTTCTTCTCGATCTCCCAGCGAAGCGGACGCCTAGTTAAAACTAGCTCATCCCCGTCGACGTATGCCTCGTCGAACAGGTCTAACCTGTAGATGCTAGAGCCCTCTGATAGAACCCTGGTGCTGATGCCATAGTGTAAGGCCAGCTCTCTGAGGCTCTTATACGGGGCCAAAGCATTCTCGCGGTACGAGTATATGGCGAAGCGAGCCTTCCAAGCCTCCTTATTGATTACCTTGAAGAATTTAGCGAAATCGGGGGTGTAGAGGTTGCCTCCTTTCATGACGTAGAGGCTGCACGCCTCCCTCACGTTATCGGGGCATACCAGGCAGGGCCACTTCAATGGGGTGCGCGTAGGGTTGCCCATGGGCATCCTCGTCTCTATCCCGCCATAACTAAATGGGTCGGGCACACGCCTAAAGACCGGGCGCATGCCGCCCTTAGTTCGAACGCTGCACAAAGCCTCCACGTTACCCGCGTTTTTCAAGTGGCGCCTCGGATCGGTTACTGAGAGAGTTAAGTGCTCGGCAGCCAGTACAATGCGTGCAAGAAGTTTTTTCAACTCGCTGTAGTCGCATCTATTCTTCTTTTTATCCTCATCGCGGCAAAGGAGGGGGTGGATGTCTACAATTCTCGAGGCCTTGCCCGTGGGGCTTGGCCTCACGATGCCAGGTATTACCCGAGCCCCACTGCCCTGGAACTCCCTGCCCAGGACCGCGTGGACGTAGTCATCGAACGCCCTCCAAGGTTCTCGGTGATAATCTCTAATCAGCCCGAGCCTCTCAGCTTCAACCATTGCATAGACGTAGGCCTGAGCTAAGTCCGCTCTATCCACATTGGGGGCTTTAGAGGGGTCGGGTGCGTACGTTTTCCACTCTATTACAGCCGCGTAGCGGCCCACGGGATCCTCGACAATAACATCGGGAACCGCCCAGACATGGAGCCTATAGCTTATCAGGTGCTGCTCAACAATAACGCGGCTACGGGACAGGGCCTCCTCAGCCTCATCCCCGGCCAGGGCTTCAAACGCTTTCCTGGCGAATTCCACGCCACTCCTAGCCAGCTCAGCCGTCATCCCAACAACCTCATCCTCGCCCCCTATTCCAAGCCGCCCGGAGTCGAGGACTCCGTTGGCCTTCAAGGCCTCCAGAGCTCGCTCAGCATTATGCTCAAAGTCGACTTTTCCGCCCCTAACGCTTTCCCGGAATACTTCCGGGAAAGCGAGAGCCAGAGCTAAGTGGATAACCTCACCCTTACCCGGCAGGACGGAGTGGTAGAAGCCCCGGATCCCCAGGGTCTCCGCGAGGCGCGCCATAAACACGCATCGAGCGGCGGCCGTTGCAACACTCTTAGCCCTAACGATGTGATTTGTGGCGTCTAGGAGCCTGCTCGCGTAATCCGAGCAACCAGGCCGTTTCGTGGCGGACTCTATATACTTTTCAATGAGCAATGAATCTTCGCCCCCAGAGTAGCCGGCATTTAACAGATCAACCAACGAATCCTTAAATACAGTATATCAAACCCCCTATTATAGCTCCTAAGTGCGCCCGGGAGCCCTGAGGGTGACGCTGGGGCTTGGAGCCTCTTATAGCGTATTACTTCCCCACGGAAAACGCTAGCAGAGAATCGCAGAGGGAGAGAGCTGCACTCTTTCCTCCGTCCTTCTACCTCCACCTCTGGTGGGCCCGGAGGCCCCTGGCAGCTAGCAGGGCTACAATAGCAGCCCTGGCAGTCGACGTTAACGGGCCCCCTTCAAGAAGCTTCGTGGCAGAATTCCTGAACGCCGTGAGGCTCACGCCTAACCTGCCGAGACCCGCGTACAACTATGCCGTGAACAGGGACTGGGTGTTCAGGCACAGCCGCGCCGGGGACTCCGTTCTCCTAGACCTGTTCTCCGGGGGAGGCAGCATAGCATTCGAGGCCCTACGCATGGGCTTCAAGAAGGTCGTAGCCGTGGAGTACAACCCAGTAGCCTACATAATCCTCAAGGCGACACTAGAGTACCCCCTAAGGTACGGGAAAAAGCTGGTAGAGGATGTCAGGCGCTGGGCGGAGTGGCTGGCCGGCAATGTGAGGAGGGAGCTCGAGCAGTTCTACCCCCCGCACCCCAAAGGGAGGCCGACCAGCTACGTGTGGGTGCGGGTCTACACGTGCCCAGAAGGAGTCAGAATGCCCAGCCTAGCCAATCCAATACTGTCCAGAAACAGAAAAATCGCCTTGAAGCTGGAGGGATTCGACAGCAAAGGAGACCCGGTACTCAGAATCGTGAGCGTCAGCGATGTAAACAAAGCCAAGGAGCAATACTCCACAATACACAGGAAACGGCTCAAATGCCCCCGGTCCATACTCGACTCAAAAGAGCTGCAGAGGCAGTACAGGGAGGCAATGAAGAAGTGGGAGGAGGAGGGGCTCTACGGCCACCACCCCGCGGTGCTGGCGGCCGTAAAGCTCGAGGACGGCACGTACGTGGAGCCCACCCCTGAAATTATAGAAGCCTACAGGAGGGCGGAGGAGCACCTCCGAAACCACTGGGGCGAGCTAGTAGCAGAGGACCTCATACCCATAGAGGCCATACCGGAAGGCGTGAAAACCCGAGAAGTACTACTGCGCGGCATGGATAGATTCTACAAGCTGTTTAACGCGCGGCAGCTCCTACTCCATGCAGCCATGGTTAAGTACATCAGGGAGGCGTATAGCGAAATGCTCCGAGAAGGGTACGACAGGGAGTACGCCAGGGCTGTTACAACATACCTGGCCATCGGGCATGGGAGGCTGCTCGACTACAACTCGGCCATAACGATATGGGATCCCTACGGTAGGGGATCTATAGGTCACACTTTCAGCCGTCACACTTACCAGTTTGGCGACGACTTCGGGGAGGGCGATATAGTGCCCGGGAAAAGCCGAAACGATCTGCTTAGCTGGGCCTTCTTTGGCCGTGTGGGTGTTGTCAGGGCTCTCGAGCGTATCGTGAGCCTTTTGGAGGGCTCTAATTCAGGTATCGAGGTTGTCCTGGGCGATGCCTCCGATGCAGCCACCTATGCCGGGGTCGATAGGGTTGACTATGTTGTCGCTGACCCGCCCTACTATGATAACGTTCAGTACGGTGAGCTTAGCGACTTCTTCTATGTGTGGCTCAAGCGGAGCATCGGCGACCTGTACCCTGAGGCCTTCACCTGGGATGTTACGCCTAAGGATGGCGAGATTGTTGTTAACCGTGCCCAGGGTAAGGATGGCGCGTGGTTCGAGGAGAGGCTCACAGACGCTTTAAGCATTGTCCGGGAGCTCGGGGCTAAGAGGCTTGCCGTTATGTACGCTCACCGCAGCAGTGAAGGCCTCTACGCTATGTTCAAGGCTATCCTCGAGGCTGGGTGGAAGCCTGTCGGGGTATGGGGGGTTGCCTCGGAGCAGCCCAAGAGCCAGCATATAGTAGGCAAGGCTGCGGCTAGGACTATGCTGATAATAGGGGCAGTCCCGAGAGAGAAGGGCAGCAGGTGCTTCTTCGACGCGAGGTTTCAGCATAAGTTGAGAAGCGCTGTTGAAGAGGCGGTTAGGAACGTGCTACGCTTAGGCCTTGGGCCCGTGGACGCGTTCATGGCCGGCGTCGGGGCCGCATTCAAGCTAGCCGGCGGCTGCTGGCCCCTGCTCACCCCTGACGGGCGGCCGGTCAGCGTTAAGAGCATTATAGATGAAGCCAGCAGCCTAGCGTCCGACGTTATAGCTAATGAGGTGCTCAAAGCCGAGGTTGACAAGGTTACAATGATGTACTTCCTGGCGCGCATCGTACACGGCGAGCCCGAGTACGACGACTTGAGGAGGCTGGGGTACGCGACCGGGTACAGCCACGAGGAGTTCATCGCGAGGTTCACCCGGGGATCCAGGGCCTCGGGCGGGAGGAAGGTGTACTCCATCAGAAGCTTAAACGAGATCAGCCTCCCAATCAAGCCTGACTCGCTAGTCGAGGCCCTCGCAGTAGCTGTTAGAAGGTTCCTAGCCTCCGGCGTTGACAGCGCGGTAGAAGCCCTCAGGGAGGCGGGCTACGGGCTCAGCGCTAGCGTCTGCAGGCTGGTAGAGGTCCTGCTGGAGGACAGCAGCGGAGATGAGAAGAAGGCTCTCCAGGGTATATATGAGGTGTGTATACGCGGCAAGCCCTACGGCCGCGGGGCTTCAAGCGCTCCCGGGCAGCGCAGCCTCCTTGACTACATGAGAAACGACCGTTAGCGGGGGTGGCTCGTAGTGTCTTCAGGCCGTGCCGGCTGGGTTGCGTTTGAGGAGATACGTGAGGGGCGAATAACCGGCGCCAGCTTCGTCGTGCAGCTATGGTACGTCCACTACGGCTGCTCCAGCGGGGGGTACGAATGCGTAGATGAGCGCTACCGGGACCCTGTTAAGTTCTTTGACCGCACTTACTTCTCGGAGGGCTTAAGGCAGGTCCTCGGGACCGTTCTAAAGAGGCTCCTCCGCGGGGGCCCTTACGAGCCGGTCGTACTCCTCCACACAGGATTTGGCGGGGGTAAGTCCCACACTCTACTAGCCATTTACCACCTCGCCGCTAGGTTCTCCGAAGCCCTGAAGAGCCGCAGGCTGAGAGAGTTCCTTAGAGAGGTGGGGGTAGAGGGCCCAGTCAACATACGCTCCGCGGTGGCAGTTTTCGACGGCTCTGCGGTCGACCCTATAACGCTTAGGGAGCGGTATGGAGCCCCAAACGCGTGGACCTTCATACTCGAGGAGCTAGCACGCTCGGCAGGCCTGGGCGCCAGCGCTCTGCAGAGGATCCGCCGCTACCGCGAACTAGTGCCAGGCCACGAGGAGATAGGAAGGCTGCTAGCCGCAATCGAGGAGGCCGGCGTTAGACCCGTGATACTCATCGACGAGCTAGCTATGTACCTCCGCAACCTCGAGCTTTCTAGAGACGAAAGCATTAGGAGTGAGGCCGACGGGCTGCAAATGTTCCTCCAGAACCTCGCAGTAGCCGTAGCCAATTCTAATTACGCAGTGCTAGCCGTAGCAACCCCCCAGCAGTATGGCTACGTCGAGGAGACTAAGAGGATTTTGGGGCTACTCTCTAGCGTCAAGAGAGTGGCCTCTACGTCGTCGATAGTGGGCTACCGCGACGCCGCGGCCGTCCTAAAAGCCGCTCTTCTAAGAGAGGTTGACCCTGACGTAGCGCGCTCCGTCGCGCGTGAATACGCCGACTTCTACTCTAAAGAGAGCGCCTTCTTCCCGTCTGAGGCCGCCAGGACGGAGTATGAAACGAGGATTGTGAAGAGCTACCCCTTCCACCCCTACCTGGTAGACGTCCTCTACAAGGAGCTGGCGGAGATCCCAGAGTTTCAGGGCACAAGGGATATCCTCAGGCTAATGGCCTGGACCCTCCATTGGAGGCTACGTAAGGGGGACGCCTACGACTTAGTCCTACTAGGCGACGTAGACGCTACTAAGAGGGAGATATTAGACGAGCTGCTCTCTAGAAACGAGGACTTGAGAAGCCTCAGAAGAGCGGTCTCCCACGACATTGAGGTAGTGGAGGAGGCCGATGAGCACCACACGCGGGAGGGGATGCCCCCCATAGCGTCGCTAGTCTACTCTGCAGTACTGGTTAGGAGCGCCGCTGGGAAGCCCTCGAGCGCCGAGGAGGTTGCGCTAGGCTCGGCGACGCCTATCAGGGGCGTCACCCCGCAGCTCACTAGGCAGGTTCTAGACTATCTCGTAGAGAGCGCTGCACACATCCACAGAAGCACTCGCCACGGCGAGCCCCTCTACATGGTTAAGACCCGGGCAAACGTGTACGCCCTAGTTAAGCGCCTGGCAAACGAGATAATCAAGAAAAGTAGGGAGTACGTTAGGGACAAGCTGAGGAGCGAGCTGGATAGGATCGCCAAGCCGGTTCGGTGGTGTAAAGTTGTAGTGTGGCCCCGGCACCCCGGCGATATAGAGGATTCCACGCGCGTAAAGCTCGTCCTGCTAGACCCGGAGGATCCCGACGTCGCGGCTGGCGGGTCAAAGCTGGATGAGTTGCTACAGCGTTTCTCAACGTACAGCCAGGCCGGCGGGGTATACCGGCGTCACCGGAACACTGTGCTCTACCTAATCCCCGACGAGAGGCTCTACGAAACACTGATCGAAACCATAGCAAGGCTTACAGCGATATCGAGGCTCTTAAGCCCGGAGCAAATGCAGTACTACGGCTTAGACCGTGAAGACGTGGACGAGCTTAACCGTATGAGGGATAAGTTAGTTAAAGAGCTGCGCTCCGACATTTCAGCCCTCTACTCGAAGCTATACTACCCGCTGGACGCCAGGCCGGACGGCTCCATAGTCTTCGGTGGCATATCCTTAAAAAGCTCTTCAGCAACGGCTCGGGAGGGCCTCTGCAAGTCCGTCGAGGAGGCCCTATTGGGCGTGGGTAAGCTCGTGAAGGATGTGAGCCCGGAATACCTAATGAGGGACGTCATACTCAGGCGATACAGTGCCTTACGACGCCCCTTAAGCCTCGACGAGGTGGTAGCCGCCTTCACGGAGGATCCCTCGAGTGTTATACTCCTAGAGGTAGAGAACAAGGTCGTCGAGCGCATAGCGGATCTAGTTGAGAGCGGCAGGCTAGTGGCCCTAACCAGCTCCGGCCCCAAGTGCATGGTGAGGCCGCCCCTTGCCCAGGAAGGCGTAACCCTAGCCCCGTGCAGCTCTCCCGAGGCCCGGGAAGCCTGTAGTGTACTCGAGAGCGGGGAAGGGCTGAAGTGCGTGCCCAAGCCTCCGGAGGGCTGCAGGAACCCGGTATGGAACCCTGAAGAGAAGACTTGGCAGTGCGAGGGCAGGGAAGGCGGGGAGACCGGTGAAGGCGGGGAGGAGCCCCCCGAACCTAAGCCCCCACCGTCCCCGGTGAATCTGCGCCTGGAAGTGGAAGACCTAACCCCCTACCAGCTCCGCGAGGAGATCCTAAGGAGTGGCGCGCTCGACCGGGTTGTAGAGGAGATCAGTATACGCCTGGAGTATACGGGCCCCGTGGAACGGAGGACCATATCAGGCATTAAGGCCTTCCTAGAGGCTATGCGGGAGCTTGAGGGTAAAGACTACAACTACAGTAGCCATGTAGATGCGCTCGTGAAGTCTGAGTCCAGCGGATCCAGCGTGTTGATAAGTGCCAAGGGCGGTACCCACGAGCTCCTCAACAAGCTCATAAACTTCGCGTTAGGGCTTGGAGAAATAACAGAGATAACTGTGGATGTAGAGTTCGCCAGGAAAACGGGCTCAAAGCCTCTAAGCCTCAAAGATCTGGCGGAGATCCTCAACAGTAGGCTCCTTGCAACGTACCCACTACGCCTAAGGCACGTGGAGATAAGGCTAGAAGCCGGCTAGAACCTAAAAAGCTTCTGCTGCGAACGGTTCAAGCGCTGCGGGAGCGTTGGAGGCCGTGCGGTGCCCCGCAAGTAGCGCCGCTTTCTCCCACACGGCGGCCAGGGCGCTAGCGCCTGGCCTCGAGCCTGAGGAGGTAGAGGCTCCTACCAGGCCTCCACCTGGGCTCGAGGGGCTCTAGGGCTGCCCGGAGGCCGTGCCTCTCGGCGGCGCGGGCCAGGAGCCTGTGGGTGGGTATGTACGCTCCACCGAGTATGCTGTCGCCTATGGTGTACCATGCCTGCCACTCCAGCGCCTCGGCCAGCAGCGCCAGGTGCCTCTCCATGGAGTGCAGGTACTGTAGGAGGAAGCGCCTGTAGCCGCGGGCCCTCCGGCCCCCTATCGCCTCCGCGAGCCTCCGGGCCTCCGGGTCCTCCGTCTCGGGCCTCCACGCCCTGGCGGCGGCCTCGCAGCCGGGGGCCTGGATGCCCCTGAGCCAGCCGAGGTCCCTGCTGCCCCCGGCGAGCCCCGCCCACAGAAGCGCCAGCATGGAGTGCCGTATATAGTCTATGTTGTTGGCGAAGGGCGGGCTTGTGAGCACCCCGCACACCCTCCCAGGCATCCACAGGGTGGAGTCCGCCCACACGAGGTCGACGTGGCCGCAGAAGCTGTGCCCCGCCAGGTCCGCAGCCGCCCCGGCCAGCACCCGCATGAACTCCCTGTAGACGTCCCCGGCCGCCGCCCTGGGGGCTGAGCGGCGGAGCCTGGGGGCCGGGCTGCGGCGGAGAAGACTATACCTCTCCGCCACAGAGGCGTGGACCGCTAGGAGGAGGGGCCTCCACCGCGGCTCGGCGGCCTCCACCAGGGCCCTGAGCCTCCCCAGCGCCTCGAGGACACCCCTAGGGTGATAGCGGCTAAGCCTCGGGGACGGGATAAGGGGCTCGAGGCCCCCCGCATCCTCGAGGGCCCCGCGGGCCCAGCCCAGGAGCCTGGCGGGGTCCACGGGCCTAGTCTTAGCGGCGGAGACCACCAGCGCCCAGGGGTTAGCGTCCACCCCCACCGCGCCCAGGCACCTGCCCTGAGCCTCCACGGCCACCACGCCGCTGCCCACAAACGGGTCCACCACAACCCTGCACCCGGCCTCAGCAGCAGACTCCATGAACGCCTCGACGAGGCCCGGGGTCAGCCCGTGCTCGGTGAAGACGTAGATCCTGTGCACAGGCACCCTGCTCCACGGGTTCACCTTCATGGCCATAGCGGCTCCTCCTCAAATCGTGTTATGTAGCAATGATTCTGTGCGCTGGCCCAAGTGTGACTCGTGTAGCGCCTGCCCGGGCTTGCAGAGGGTGGATCGGAATTTACCCTCGAATTTACCCTCACCCACGCCACCGGCGGCCGGGGTGGCCGTGGTGACTGAAGGGGGGTCAGGTAACAGTCTACGGCCGCGTGGCTGCTGTGAGGCGTAAGGGCAAGATCGCCTTCATACTCCCGGGAACTTTCGACGGAGAGGAGCAGGTAACCGTTAAGAAGGGAGTGGCACCTGACGACGTGTGGAGCGTTGTCGAAGAGCTTGGCAGGGAGTGCTTCGTTAAAGTGACTGGGAGGATGGTTGAGAGCAAGATAGCCGGGCTCGGTAGGGAGATACTGCCCGATGAGATCGAGGTAGTGGCTCCGAGCCCTCCGCCGCCCATGGACTTGTACGGGGGTTGAGGCTGAGTGGCCGACGAGGCTCAGGTACAGGTACCTGGACATCGGGAAGCCCAGGGTTAGGGCGATCCTCGGGGTGAGGAGCACGCTAATGAGGGCGGCCAGGGTGTTCCTCTACCGTGGGGGTTTCGTAGAGCTAAACTTCCCCATCATTATAGCCACAGCCGCTGAGGGCGGTGCCGAGCCGTGAGGGCCGTAATGGCTACCCGCGATCTCGAGGGCGGCTATGGGAAGATGGTCATAGTCCAGGGCGTCAGCATCTACGTGGATCGAGGGGAGATAGTGGCGCTCGTGGGCCCCAACGGTAGCGGCAAGAGCACGCTGCTGAAGACCATCTACGGGGTCGCCAGGGTGTTCGGGGGCCAGGTCCTCTTTGAGGGCCGTGATGTCACCTGGCTGGCCCCCGAGGCTAAGACCAGGCTGGGCATGGGCTACGTTCCCCAGACGAATAACGTGTTCCCCGACCTGACTGTGGAAGAGAACCTGGAGATGGGGGCCTACCTCGTCCAGGACGAGGAGAAGGTGAGGGAGGCGATGGAGATGGTCTTCAACATATTCCCCGTGCTCAGGGGGCTCCGTAAAACGCTGGCAGGAGCCCTCAGCGGGGGGCAACGCCAGATGCTGGCCGTGGGCCGCGCCCTCATGACAAGGCCCAGGCTGCTTCTCCTCGACGAGCCCACTGCGGGCCTGGCGCCGAAGGTGGCGATAGAGCTGCTCAACTCGCTGAGAGAGATAAGGGAGGAGGCGGGCGCGTCGATACTCATAGTGGAGCAGCATGCCCGCCGTGCCCTGGAGCTGGCGGACCGGGGCTATGTGCTCGTAGCCGGCAGGGTAGCCGCCGAGGGCACGGGGCGCGAGATACTCTCCCGCCGCGACCTCCAGGAGCTCTTCCTAGGCATACACCATGGCTAGGGGTGGTCCTGGTTGGCTGGCTCGGCCATCCTCTACGGGCTCCTCGGCGCGGTTATTGACGGGCTCCGCGCCGGCAGCCTCTACGGGCTAATGGGGCTCGGCCTCACCCTCATATTCAGGGTCGCCAAGGTGCCCAATTTCGCCTACGCGGAGTACGTCACCTACGGAGCCTACGCCGCCTACCTGGCCGCAGCAGCCTCCGGCGCCGGCGCGGCGGGCCTCCTAGCAGGGCTGGCTGCGGCCCTGGCCGTCGGGGCGCTCGCGGCGCTGGTGAGCGACGAGGCCGCCTTCAAGCCGCTCTGGAGGAGGGGTGCCACTCCCCTCCACCTGCTGGTCGCGAGCATAGGTGTGAGCCTCGTGCTCCGCTACACCCTGCTAGCTGTTTCCGCCTCGACCGCCGGGCTACTCCAGGTGGCTCTCCCGGAGCGGAGCAGCGTGGTCGCAACGATGGGCGGTATCGTGTCGCTTGAGACGAGCCACCTCCTCGCCATAGGCTCCGCTGTCGTGCTCGCCCTGGCGCTCCACTGGCTCTTCACGCGCACCAGGACTGGTAAGGCCATGAGGGCTACTGCCAGCAACCCCGTGCTTGCCAGGGTCTCCGGGATCAACATATACAATGTGAGAAGACTGGCCTGGCTCATAGGCGGCGGGCTCGCCGGGCTCTCGGGGTTCATCTACTCCTACTACTACTACGTGGACCCGGAGACCGGCTGGTTCATGCTCCTCTGGATATTCGCCGCCGCCACGATGGGCGGCTTCACGTTCTACGGCTCGATTATATCGGGGATAATACTCGGCCTGGCTGAGCAGGTGGTGAGCTTCCTGGCCAACACGTACCTGGGGCTCAGCACCGCCTATGCACCGGTTATAGCCCTCGCAGCACTCATACTCGTGCTCATGTACCGGCCCGAGGGCGTGATAAGGCTAGAGGCGCTCGCGCTCAAGAAGAGGGTGTGAGCCATGGCAGGGGTTGAGGGTATAATAGCCCAGTGGCTGGTAATGTTCGGCGTCTACGCGATAGCGGCCCTAAGCTTCAACATAGAGTACGGCTACGGCGGCATACCCAACTTCGGCAAGGTAATGTTTATGGCCGTGGGCGCCTTCACCGCCGGCGCCCTCGCCGCCTGGCTGGGGCTCAGCTGGGCAGCGGCAGGGGGTGCCGTAGCGGCCAGCGGGGGGCCAGCCTACTGTACGCCAGAGGCCTACAACATACTCTCCAGCGCCGCCTCGCACCTGCTCAGCCCGGGCCAGTACCTGCTAATCTTCATGGTAGCTGTCCTGGCGGCTGCAGTGCTTGGCGCAGTCTCGGGGGCCCTGGCCAGCTATCCCACACTACGCCTCGGCGGGGACTTCCTCGCCATAACACTGCTGGCGATAGGCGAGGTCGTGAGGCTAGTAGCCTACAACGAGCAGTGGCCGGTCTGCGGCTTCAACGGGCTCACCGCAATACCCACGCCGCTCGCGTGGTACAGCAACAAGTCCGCGATAGACGTCATATACGCGGTCATAGTGGTGGTGTTCGCGCTGGCCTTCTACCTGTACACGGAAATGGTCACCAACAGCCCCTGGGGCCGCGCCCTCAAGGCGATGAGGGACGACGAGCTGGCCGCCCAGGTGTACGGCTACGATATAGCCAGGCTGAGGCTCCAAACCCTCATAGTAGGCTCAGCGATGGCAGCGGTGGCGGGAGCCCTGCTAGTCTTCTACTCCGGCAGCGTCCAGGCTAACACCTTCAAGCCCGAGAGGACCTTCGAGGTTATAGTTGCAGTCATGCTCGGCGGCGCCGCCAACAACCTAGGCGCGCTCCTCGGAGCAGCCATGGTGGCCGGGATAAACGTGTTCCTCAACACCTCAGCGCTGGAAACCCTCGGGATAAGCGTGCCCGGCCCCGTAGCTGCCGCGCTCCCCTACCTGCGCTACGTTATAATGGGCGCGCTCATCATACTAGTGCTCCTCTACCGGCCTCAGGGCCTGGTGCCGGAGAAGCCTGTGCGCACGCCGGTACTCGAAGTAGTCATGGAGAGGCTGCAGAGCCTCTCCGGGAGCAGCGAGACCGGCAGCCTTCCAGCCGACACCCAGGGCAGGGTGGAAAAGGGAAGGGGCTAGGTAGGAGGCTCCCTGGGCTGGGGCGGCTCCACCCCGGTGGCGCGGGCTACCCACTACCCTGATCCCTGCTGGGCCTCCGTCTTTATCTCGTCTAGTAGTCCTTTCTTCTTCGCCTCCGCCACTATCTCCTCTATCAGCTTGCCCCTATCCTTCTTATCAGCATCCTTCACGCCAAGCCTCTCAGCAAGCCTCCTAAGAGTCTCATCGTCGATATTGGAGAGGGCGCTGCCCTGGCCGCCGGATTTGCTCCCGGAGACGCCTCCAGCGCTCTTCTGCGGGGGCTTGCCTCCCTGATCCTCCTCGAGGAGTCCCTGGCTTGCTCTGCGGAACTCGTAGACGGCCTGGCCGAGGCCGCGGGCAAGCTGGGGCAGCTTGCTGGGCCCGAAGATTAACAGTATAACCAGGAGGATAATCACCCACTCCATGCCCTGGAAGGCGTCGAACATGGATTACCACTTCCCCCGGGGTCCTCACTTGATGTATCCGAGGCTCGGCCTGTATTAGTTTTACCACGCACATTCCCCGGTATGGCCTAGTGGGGCCGAGCAGCATCGGCATACCGGGCTGCGGTGCATAGTATATCATAGTTGCACTGCTCTGCTGTATAGCTCTCCAGCCGGGTGTGTGCTGGAGATACCCCGGTGGCTCAGTCCTCAACGCCGTTCATACGGTATTCTCTACGGTTTCTTTCAGTCTGCAGTGGGCCCGTGTCCCCGCCTAGGAGCCGTGCATCTTAGATGGTGATACCACCCCTAAGCAACAGCCCGGGGGTGCTAGGCCTCTTGGCTATGGGCTACACGTCTGTCAGATACATCAGCCTGATGGAGGCTGTGGAGAGGGTTCTCCGCGACCTGGGCGGCAGCGCTGACCTCGACACCCTGCTCAGGGAGGTGTGGCGCCGCTACGTGGAGCACGGGGACGGCGAGAAGGTGGTTATGAGGCTCTACCGGCACCCCAGCGGCCGCCTCTGGAGCCCCGACGCGGAGGAGGCCCTCCGCGTGCTCGAGGCAGCGGGCGTTATCGTGAAGAGGGGCCGGTGGGTCGCGCTCCGCGGCGCCTAGGCCCTCTCTGCCTTCTCTTCCTCCTTCTCCAGGCTCTCCAGGAGCTTCGACGCCTTCTCCGCCTCCTCCTCGTGCTCCCTAGTGGTGAACACGGCTATCCTGTAGAGCCCCAGCTCGGGGCCTAGGCCGGTGAACCTCTTTAGCCTGGCTAGCTCGTGGTCACGCTCTCTCTCGTCGTCTAGCTTGAGGGGCGCTCCGAGCCTGCGGCTGTAGACGCCCAGGTGCTCGAGGCTTATCAGGTCCACGCGGAGGGGCCTTATCATGAGTAGCGGGTTTTCGCGCTGCATCTCTAGAAGCTCTTCTAGGAGGGGCTTGGCCCAGGGGGGTGCGTTGGCCTCCTCCAGGTAGCGTGTGTAGAGGCCCCATAGGCTCCCAGACTCTATCACCCGGTAGACCCGTGGGTGGCGGCGCTCGACGAGCATTGCTGCCAGCCTCCTGGCCTCCTCGCCGGCCTTAACCTTGCCGTTGTAGACGCTGCGTATTAGCATCCACATAGCCGTGTCGTCGAGACTCCTCCAGGCCATGAGGGCCTCCTCTCTGCCCTGTGCGAGGGACTGGGGAGTAGGTATGTCTAGCTCGCAGCCCTGCTCCACGCATATCAAGCCATCGCGGGCTAGGAGGCTGAAGAGCCTTGAGTAGACTGAGTTGTAGGCCTCCACTACGCGGTGGAGATAGACCTCGCTGAACATGTAGAGCCTCGCCAGGAGGAAGGCCTCGACCACGCTCACCCCCTTGTCCAGGACCATGACGCGGCAGGCGTTCCTGCTCAGCCGGGAGGCGGCGTCGCTCCTGTCGCGGAGCAGGGGCGTGGCCAGTAGCACCCTTATGAGCCGGTCTACGTCGAACACCCCGTAGCGGACTCCCGCGTATAGGCTGTCGCGTATAAGGTAGTCCATCCTATCCACGTCGAGGCCGCCTGCTATGAGCTGGTGGAGTATGCTCGCTGTGCACTCGCTGAGCATGTCCCTAGCTCCGGGCTGGGCTGCGGAGCCCTTGAGTATTAGAGTAAGGTCGCTGGCCACGCTGCCGGTGAACACCGGCTCTATCCCCGCCTCCTCCGCGTCCCTGGCCACATGGGGTAGGAGGCTGTACGTGTACTCTTCGTGGCGGAGGGGGAGCCTGTCGAACCCCTTCAGCCGGTAGAGGAGCCTAGCATCCGCTATCCCGGTCTCGCTCGAGTGGCTGTAGGGCAGGTGGCCTATGTCGTGGACGAGGGCTGCTAGCTGGAACACCTCCTGGGCACGGAGCAGGTAGCCGGCCAGCTCGGGGCCCCCGGCGCTCCAGTAGTATATCCTCGTGTTCCCTGCGAGGAAGTGGAGCACCTCCCTGGCAAGGTGGGCGGAGCCCAGGCTGTGGTTGAACCTACTATGCTCCATCCCATGGTAGACGAGGTAGGCGAAGGCCGTCTGCCTTATGCCCCGGAGCCTCTGAACGGGCCAGGTGTCCACAACCTCGGCGACCCTGCTGCAGAGGTCCACGTACCCGTGGACGGGGTCCTTGAAGCTCTTTATCTCTGTACAGACGGCCATAGTACGGGCTTCCCCAGGGCCCCGGTCCACGGCGGGGTGGGTAGCTAAAAATAGGAGGCTCCGGCCCTAGTGGCACCGGGTGCCGGGATGCCCAAGAAGAGGCAGAACAGAGGCAGGCATAAGGGGTCGAAGGGCCGGACCCGCGTGGTCCAGTGCGATAACTGCGGCAGGCTAATCCCCAGGGACAAGGCCATCTGCATCACCAAGTGGTACACCCCGGTGGACCCGCAGCTGGCCAGGGAGCTGGAGAAGAAGGGCGCAATCATAATGAAGTATCCCGTCGAGAAGTGCTACTGTGTCAGCTGCGCAGTCCACTACGGCATCGTCAAGGTGAGGCCGGAGGAGGAGCGCAAGGCCGTGAGAACTCCTACGGTATAGCCCTCCCCGTGTTTTTGCGCGCGGAGAGGAGCGCCTTCCTCCCCGCGGTAGGCCTGGGCAGCTCTGGGCCCCTTCTCCCTCCGGGGGCTCTGGCGTGGGGAGTCTTGGCCAGGGCGGCTGCGCGGCTCCTAGGCCCCCTCGGGCTCACGAGGGAGAGGCTCGACACGCTCTGGATAGCCTACGGCGAGCGGCCTCCGGGGCCCCCGCCCAGGCGGTGGAGGGGGCTCACGGGGTACGGGAGGCTCGACATAGCCGCCCGGGTGCTGCTCGCAGCCCTCTACCCCCGGGGCAGGCTGGAGGAGGATAGTGGGCTACTAGTCTACCTGGGCTCCGAGAGGCCGGCGGCGCTCTCTCTCCTCCCCAGCTGCCTCCCCGGGGAGATGGAGTACGAGCACGAGTCCGCCGAGCTGCTTCTCCGCGTCCTGCGGGGCGAGGCCTGCAGGCTGCTCGACCCCGCGCCTCCCCTGGTGGAGCTGCTCCGGGCGCTCCGCGCCAGGGGCTACCGGGTGGTGCTGCTCACCGAGCGGGGTGGGAGGCTCCGCCGCCACCGGCGGGGCACGGCCTACGTCCTCGGGCTCCGCGTGGACCCGCCACGGGGGCTCCCCGTGGATGAGGAGGCTAGTGTCGGGCCCTGCAGCTACCTGGCCAGCCACGTGACGGCCTATGTTAATGCCCTCCGCCTCCTCGGCGGGGCTAGGGCTTGACAGCCTTCACGCATACAAAGCCTCCCCGGGGGCTGGGCTCGGGCTCCTCCTCCACCGGCTTCCCCCAGGGCGGGAAGCGCAGGACGGAGCTGTAGGCATCAATCATCAGCCCCGCCTCCCTCATCATATCCTCCACCTCCGAGACGGTGTAGAACCTGGCAACCCTGTAGAAGGGGCTCTCGGTCCTCCGCTCCATGTAGTAGCGGCCCCAGGCGCTATCCCTTGGCACTATGCACGCCGCTACAGAGCCTCCCCTCCTAGCAACCCGCGCAGCCTCCTCCACGACCGCCGCGGGGTCGTCGACGAAGCAGAGGGTAACTATGAGGAGCACGTAGTCCATTGAGCCGCTCCGTAGGGGAAGAGCCTCTCCTACCCCCTGCACCGCCTCAACTCCACGGCGCCTGGCGACCCGGAGCATGGCGGTGCTCGGGTCGACGCCGTACTCGACGCCTAGCCTCGAGGCGAACCAGCCGGTCCCGACTCCCACCTCGACGCCCCTGCCCCGGAGGCCGAGGCCCTGGACAGCTCTGAGCTCATTCTCGGCTATCACTCGGTTCCTCTCGTACCATCTATCGTACCGGCTCCACAGCCTCTCGAACACCATGGCGGTGGACAACTGGCCGGGGACACCTCCCGACGAGGGTGTAATTACAGGCCTACAAGCCCCGGGTACCCCCTGGGAGGGCTGGTGACGAGGGTTAAAAGCGGCCATAGGCCCCTCCCGGGGCCGATGGGCTGAGCCAGGCCGCTGAAGCCCCTCACACCTACTCCCTGCCGGGCGCGTGCTACCAACAGCTCCGGGAGAGGCCATACTGGATACCTGTCAGGCTGTGGGGCTACCAGCTTCTAAAGGTAGCACCCGCTACCCCAGATAGGCGGGGGTCCGGGGCCGTGCCCGGGAAGGTGCTCGTGGCCGTGGCGCTCAGCGAGGAGGAGGCGGCGGCCCTTGAGAGGGCCGCCGAGAGGGAGGGCCATGGGGACCTAGGGAGGGTGCTTGAGAAGGCCCTCCGCCTCTACCTGGAGCATGAGGAGGCTAGTAGGTCTTCGCAAGCCTTATACTCGTCACAGCGGGCCGGCCGCATACGGGGCACCGTTTGCCCCTAACCCACTCCGGCCTCTCCAGCGGCGAGCCCAGCACCGCCGCGTCGACCTCCTCCTCGAGCCTCTTGCCGCACTCCTCGTTGCCGCACCAGGGCAGCTCGACTATCCCCCTCTCCTCCTCGATAGCCCTCCCCGCCTCCTCCACGCCCTCGACCCTCTTCACCTTGCTGCGCAGCCAGCTCCAAGCCCGCTCGCGGAGCCCCCTGGCAACGTCCTCGAGGATGCCGGGTAGCTTCTCCTCCAGCTCCTCCAGCTTCACGACTGTCTTCTCGAGGGTGTCGCGCCGCGCTACCACCAGGGTCCTGGTCTCAGCCTCCTTGGGCCCGGCCTCTATCCTCACCGGGACGCCGCGGGCCTCCCACTCGTAGAACTTCCTGCCCGGCCTCACCTCCTCCCTCCGGTCCACGTGGTAGCGGAGCCCCAGGCGGCGGAGCCTCTCCTCGACCTCCCCGATGTACTCCTCCAGCCTCCGGGCCTGCTCCTCCCCGCGGGCAGGTATCGGGACGACCACCACCTGGATGGGGGCCACCGCGGGGGGCAGCGCGGCGCCCCGATCGTCGCCGTGGAGGGCTATTAGGCTCGCTATCACCCTGTCGCTGAGCCCGTAGCTCGTCTGCCAGGCGTAGTCGAGGCTCTCGTCCGGCAGCTGTATGCGGACCTCGAAGGGTATGGTGAAGTTCTGGCCCAGGTGGTGCACGGTGCCTATCTGCAGCACCCTCCCGTCCGGCATTACTGTATCGAAGGCCACTGTGTAGACGGCGCCCGCGAACTTGTCCCACTCCGGCCTCCTGCTCACCGCGTAGGGTATCCCGAGCTCGTCGAATATCCGCTTGTAGAGCTCTATAGCCTCCGCCACCTGGCGGTCAGCGTCCTCGAAGCTGGCATGAACCGTGTGGGCCTCCTTGAAGGTGGTTACCTCCCTCAGCCTTATCAGTGGCCGCGTGGCCTTGGTCTCGTAGCGGAAAATGCTCACTATCTGGTAGAACCGGCGGGGAAGCTGCTTGTAGCTCTTAATCCAGAAGCTCTCCATGTAGCTTATACTCGTCTCGCTCGTGGGCCGCAGCGCGAGCCTCACGTCGAGGGGCTCCGAGCCGCCGTGGGCGACCCAGTAGACCTCACCCTCGAAGCCACGGATGTGCTCGCTCTCCCTCCGGAGCAGGGTCTCGGGTATCAGCAGGGGGAAGAGAACCTCCTCATGCCCGGCCCCGTCGAGCACCCTCCTGACGAGCTCGATAACCCTCCTCCTAATCTGGAAGCCGTAGGGCAGCCAGACACCCATACCTTTGACCGGGTAACGCCCGTAGTCGTAGATCCCGGCCTCCTCGAGCACCCAGTCGAACCACCGCGAGAACTCCCTACTCCACCGCTCCCTCTTCGCAGGCAAGGGGCGCGTGGCACCTCCGCTGCCCTGGAGAACACCCGGGGGGCTGGATGCCTGGAGAACCTGGTTCGGTAAAAAGGGGGCCCCGGCCGTGGGGATTCCGGTGACGCTGCTAAAAACCGTGGGCCGGTTTCCGGCGTAGCCGCGGGGCTACTTCACCGCGAATATTATCAGTATGGCAATCAGCAGCCCGTAGATGGCGAGACCCTCGCCCAGCACCAGGTATATCAGCAGCCTGCCGGCGACTTCCGGCCTCTCAGCTGCAGCGGCGCTGGCAGCGGCTCCAGCCTTGGCGAGGGCGTAGCCGGCGCCGAGGGCGCTGAGGCCCATAGTTGCCGCGGCTGCCCAGGCCTTGGCCGAGGCCACGTTGCCCGCAGGGTCGGCGGAGGCCGCCTGCGCATGCAGCGCCGGTATCAGAGACAGTAGCGCCAGCAGGGCGAGAGCCCTCATGAGCCCGGCCCCAATCTCCATTGGTTTGCACCGGTTGAGCGTGTTGTATGTCAGAGATAAAAATACTATACGGGTATCATCCCGCGGCCGCAGGGCAGCCGCCGGAGAGAGGCGGTTGAGGACACCCAGCCCCCGGGAGGGAGCCGTAGTGGCGGGCAGGGCGCCAGTGATGCTGGTGTACTCGCTCCCCGACACAGCGGGCAGCGGCGCGGCCAGGGAGCTGCGGAGGCTCACTGACTGGAGGAGCTGCAGCCTGCCCAGGGCAGCTGAGTGCCTCCATAGCCCCGGGCTCAATGCCTACCTGGCGGGCTTCTCGGAGGACAGCATCCACCTCGACTTCCTTGACGAGGTGGCGCCCTCCGAGGTGGAGGCCTACATAGTGCTCAGCAGGCACAGCGGCGGAAAGCCTTCCCTCACAGCCCACTACCCCGGCAACCCCGGGCCGGAGGCCCCCTACGGTGGGAGGCCCAGGGAGCTGGCCCACACCTGGCCCCGGCTGCTGGTAGCGCTGATCAGGGAGTACCGGAGGGTTGCTGGGGAGGCCGGGCTCCTCCAGGAGTTTAGCCTGAGCCTCGAGGCGACCCACCACGGGCCGACGAGCCTGAAGAAGCCTATAGTGTTCATCGAGATCGGGAGCGGCGAGAGAGAGTGGGGCAGGAGCGACGCCCACCGGGCCCTGGCGGAGACGGTGCTCCGCGTCCTAGAAAGGGGCTGGCTCAGCGAGCCCTGCGCCTCGGTAGCAATGGGCGTGGGCGACACCCACTACCCGGCCAGCCACACCAGGGCGGTTCTCGAGGAGGGGGTGTGCTACAGCCACATATTCTCGAGGCACGTGCTGAACAGCCTCACAGAGGAGGTCCTGGCCCAGGCGGTGGATAAGAGCAGGGACCCGGTGGACTCGGTGAGGCTGGCCAAAGTATCCTCCCGCGTCAAGAGGCTTGTGGCGGACTTCGCGGAGAGGAAGGGGCTCAGGGTGGAGAAGGCCTAGGGGGAGAGGGGCCTAGGCTAGGCCCTCGCCGCCGCGGCTCCGGGCCAGCCTCTTCTTCAGAGTCTTCAGCCTTATCACCTCCTCCCTCATCCGGTCGTCCAGCACCAGCTTTATGTACTTTATGTTCTGCTCGTAGCTGGGTATAATGCTGTAGTCGAGCGCGTTCAGCAGCCTCTGGGTCTCCCGCAGCTCCTCCAGCAGCCTCTGTATGGCAGCCTCCGTCTCCACAACCTTCAGCAGGCTCTGGAAGACCTCCAGCAGCCTCTCCCTAGCCCGGATCAGCGAGGGGGAGAGGCGGGCGGCGGAGACTGGCAGCGGGGGCACCGTATCACCCCTAAGCCTGTAGCTCGGCGTCTTGACGGCGAACAGCACCCTGGCAGCCACGTCCACCTCCATGCTGCTGGGCACGGATTCTAGCACAGGCTTAACCTCCTCGAGGCCGCCGCTGGTCATGAGTGCTAGGAAGAAGCTCCGGTAGGCGTCCGCCAGCGCCTCGGCGACCTTCTCGTACTCCCTCCGGTACTCCTGGCCCAGCTGCCTTATGTACAGGAGGATTACATCCCTCTTCTCCTCGACTACCCTCCTTATCCTCCTGAGGTTCTTCAGCTCCCTGCGCAGGTTGATCAGGTTTATCTTGGTTGGCAGCACCCTAGAGGCGCCGCCGAAGGTCATGGACAAGGCCTGCTACACCCCGGGGTGCTGGGCTCAGCCCTCCTCCTTGGCCTGCTCGCCCGCCTTCTTCCTGTACTTGGGGTGGTACTTGCGTATGAACTCGTCCTTGATCCTGTAGAGCTCGCTCTCCGGGAGTATCGAGAGCACCTCCCATGCTATGTCGAGCGTCTCCTCTATGCTCCGGTTCTCGTAGAAGCCCTGCTTGAGGAACCTCTGCTCGAACGCCTCCGCGAACCTCAGGTACTTGCGGTCCACCTCGCTGAGGCTCTCCTCGCCCACTATCGCTGCGAGGCTCCTCAGCTCCACGGCGCGGCTGTAGGCTGCGTATAGCTGGTCGGAGACATTAGCGTGGTCCTCCCTAGTCTTACCGGGACCTATGCCCTCCTTCATCAGCCTGGAGAGGCTCATCAGCACGTTTATCGGCGGGTAAATGCCGCGGTTGTAGAGCTCGCGACTCAGCACTATCTGGCCCTCAGTTATGTAGCCGGTCAGGTCGGGTATCGGGTGTGTTATATCGTCGTTAGGCATCGTGAGTATGGGCATCTGCGTTATGCTGCCCTTCCTCCCGTGGGCGCGGCCAGCCCTCTCGTAGATGCTCGCCAGGTCGCTGTACATGTAGCCGGGGTAGCCCTGGCGGCCCGGCACCTCCTCGCGGGCGGCGCTGATCTCGCGGAGCGCCTCAGCGTAGTTCGTCATATCGGTGAGTATCACCAGCACGTGCATGCCCAGGTCGAAGGCCAGGTGCTCGGCGAGGGTGAGCGCTATGCGCGGGGTTATCAGCCTGACCGAGGCGGGCTCATCGGCTAGGTTTATGAAGAGCGCCGCCCTCTTTATAGCGCCGGTCTCCTCGAAGAACTTCTTGAAGAAGAGGGCGTCATCGTGCATCACGCCTATGGCTGCGAAGACTACTGCAAACTCCTCGCCCGTGCGGACCGTGGCCTGCCTAGCTATCTGCACGGCTAGCTTGTTGTGGGGGAGGCCGGCGCCGCTGAAGAGGGGCAGCTTCTGCCCGCGGACCATCGTGTTCATACCGTCTATGGCGGAGATGCCGGTCTGGATGAAGTCCTCCGGGTAGGCGCGGGCCGCCGGGTTGAGCGGGTCGCCGTTGATGTCGCGCCACACGCCGCTGGTTATCGGCGGGCCGCCGTCGATCGGGTCGCCTAGCCCGTTGAATACCCTGCCCAGCATCTCGTCCGAGACCTTGACCTCGAGGGTCCTGGCGAGGAACCTTACCTTGGTCCCGGTCAAGCTGATGCCGGTAGTGCCTTCAAACACCTGGACTACGGCGTAGCCCCTCCCAGTCTCGAGTACGCGGCCGCGCCTCCTCTCCCCGCTGGGCAGCTCCACCTCCACTATCTCGTCGTAGGCCGCGTCGCTTATACCCTCGACTATGAGTAGGGGGCCACGTATCTCACGTATACTCTCATACTCGCGTATAACTCTCGACTCGGGGGCCACCGCCAAGGCTCTTGCCACCACGCAGCCTATGGCTCGGTCACGGGTACGTGTGGGGGCCGAAAACCTAGGCTGTGGGGGCCGCGGCCAGGGAGCCGCGCTGCTCCATAAGCTCCTCCAGGCCCTTGAGCAGCTCCTGCTTTATCCTGTCAAGCTCCTCCAGCCTGTCGTTGGGCACGTTGAACCTAGCCATTATGAACTCGCGTATCTTGTCTGCGAGCTTCTCGCGTATCTCCTTCACGGTCATGCCGTGGTCGAGGGCGTCGAGGGCGGCCTTGTAGAAGTCTATTATAGTCTCCAGCTGCTTCCACTGCTTCTGCGGTGTTGCGAACGCGTCTATCTTGTCGAACGCGTTCTGCTGGAGGAAGCCCTCCCTTATGATCCTAGCTACCTCGAGCACCAGCTTGTCCTTCTCGCTGAGGCCCTCAGTGCCGACGAGCCTCACTATCTCCCTCAGCTCGTCCTCGCGGAGCAGCAGCTCGTAGGCGGTGTTGCGGTACTCCAGCCACTTGGGGCTAATGTTCTCGTGCCACCACTTGGCCACGGTCTCGACGTAGGCGGAGTAGCTGAGTAGCCAGTTTATAGCCGGGTAGTGCCTGCTGTAGGCCAGCTTGGCGTCTAGCGCCCAGAAGACACGGATGAACCTCTTAGTGTTAGCGGTAACGGGCTCGGTGAAGTCGCCGCCGGGCGGCGAGACGGCCCCGACCACCGTCACGCTGCCCACGCGCTCCGGCTTGCCGGGGACGCGGACGCGGCCAGCACGGCTGTAGAACTCTGCCAGCCTGGAGGCCAGGTAGCTCGGGTAGCCCTCCTCGGCGGGCATCTCCTCGAGGCGGCCTGCTATCTCGCGGAGTGCCTCCGCCCAACGGCTGGTGGAGTCAGCTACTAGGAGCACGTCGTAGCCCATGTCTCTATAGTACTCAGCCATGGTTATGCCGGTATAGATGCTGGCCTCCCTAGCCGCGACAGGCATGTTGCTAGTGTTGGCTATCAGTATAGTGCGCTCCATCATGGGCTTGCCCGTCCAGGGGTCCTGCAGCTCTGGGAAGGTCTCCAGCACCTCGGTCATCTCGTTGCCGCGCTCGCCGCAGCCTATGTAGATGACTATCTTCGCGGAGCTCCACTTCGCCAGGCTCTGGAGGGTCACGGTCTTCCCGCTGCCGAAGGGCCCAGGTATGGCGCCGGTACCGCCTTTAGCCATGGGGAACATGGTGTCTATAACGCGGAGGCCCGTGATCAGCGGCTCCACGGGATCCATTTTCTCCACTACAGGCCTGGGCCTGCGGACGGGCCAGCGGTGGTATAGCTTGATTTCAAACTTCCTGTCGTCGCCCGCCTCCACCTCGGCTATAGTGTCCTCTACCGTGTACTCGCCCTCCGAGGCTATCCAGCGGAGCACGCCATGCACTCCCGGCGGCACGAGGACGCGGTGTGTGACGAGAGAAGTCTCGGGGACCTCGCCCAGCACGTCCCCGCCGGACACCTTGTCGCCCGGCCTGAGCCCGGAAGGCTTGAAGCTCCATTTCCTGCCACGGTCGAGGGCGGGGACCTTGACGCCTCTACGTATGAATATGCTCTTCGTCTGATCCCTTATAGCGTCGAGGGGCCTCTGGATGCCGTCATATATCCTGCCTATAAGCCCGGGGCCGAGTTCCACGCTTAGAGGGGCCCCGGTGCCGTAGACGGGCTCGCCCGGCTTGATGCCGGTGGTGGTCTCGTAGACCTGGATGTAGGCCTTGTCACCCACTATCCTGTTGACCTCGCCTACGAGCCTCTCCTCGCCTACCTCGACCATCTCGTACATCTGCACGCCCTGCATGCCCTCGGCTACCACGAGGGGGCCGGCCACGCGGATAATCCTACCCTTCACGGGCATACTGCTCATCCTCCCTTCTAGACTAGTGTGGCTAGGCTCCTCCCCTGCACCCACGACTCCCGGGGTGGGAGAGACTGCGTTAAGCTCTACTCTTCAAAAAGAATGCTGGCAATCCTGGACCTAGCCTCCTCTACTGCCGTTGAGAGCACCACGTCCAGCCGGTAATCCAGCGAGGGGCCGCCCCGGGCGCGTATTATGAAGCCGCCTATACCCTCCACGGTCTCGTCCGCCAGGGACGCCTTGACCCCGCCGGGGAGCCGCGCCCTCTTCACCGCCCTCTTCACCGCCTCCCTGTCAGGCCCCGCCGGCACCACCACCAGCTCCCTATACTCGGCGGCGAGTCTCCTGGCAGCCTCCTCGAGCAGCCTGGCTAGGAAGCCGGTATACTCCTCCTCGCCCACAGTGCTGCGCAGCTTCTCGAGGGCCTGCCTCAGCGCCTCCTCTACAGCCTCGGCGCGCAGCTTCGCTATCTTCTTCCGGAGCTCCACCTCGTGGCGCGCGGCGAATGACTCCAGTCTCTCGCTCGCGCTCCTCGCGCTCCTCCTCAGCTCCTCCTCCAGCCGGCTAAGGCTCTCCTCGAAGGCCTTGTCGAGTATCTTCCTAGCTGCCTCCAGCGCCTCGTTCATCCTGGCCTCGGCGTTCCTCCTAGCCCTCTCAATAACCTCGTCGACGAGCTTCTCCGGGCTGCCTATCAGCCGGATGCGCGCAGCCATCGCAGGCTCACCCCATGCCTAGTGCCCTGAGAAGCTCCCTCTGAACATCCATGGGCCTGCCCGGCTCGCGGACCGTGGGGAGCCGGGCTATCACCGCGTCGCTGCGGGCGCGGCGGAACCTATCCACAGCCTCCCTCGCCTCGTCAAAGTACTCGGCCGAGAGCAGGACGAGGCCCACGTCCTCGCGGGGTATGAGGCTCTCGACAACCCTGGCGGCTTCGCGGGGCGAGTTCACGCTATAGCCCTCCACCCCTAGGAGGCGGAAGGCGTAGACCGTGTAGGTGTCGGCTACAACCACCACACGCCTTGCCGCCAAGACTCGGCCTCCTGGGCCCAGGGGCAGAACTATGATATTTAAATATTGCAGTAACGCTGAGGGCCGGCGGGAGGAAGGGTAGCGCGCCGGCCGCGGTGAGGCTGCATGGCCGCGTCCACGCTCATAGCCCAGCCCACCAGCCCGGTGTCGGTGATAGTGGCTAGGGAGGCGCTAGCCGACACCCTCAAGCTGCTGGCCGAGTGCGGCTGCCTCCACCCGGAGCCCCTCGAGGCGGAGGGGGCGCTCTCGCAGACCCTACGCCACCTGCGCAGCGAGCTGGAGTCGCTGGCGCAGCGGCTCCTCGAGCTCCTGCGCGCCGCTGAGGAGGCTGGGGCGGGCGCCGCCGAGGGGGAGCAGGTTCTCAAGATCAGCCGTGAGGCCGACATCGGGCTCTCTAGGCTCCTAGGCGAGATAGACAGAGCTGTGAGGGACGTGGAGTCGCTTGTGGAGAGGCTCTCCCAGCTCCGGAACCCCGAGTCCGAGCTGGCCGAGATGCTGGCCGCGCTGGAGGCCTACAGCTTCATAAACATCGATATCGAGGCGTTGAAGAGGAACAGCTACATACGGGCCAAGGTCTACCGCGTCCCCCGGGGCTCAGTGGCGGGCTTCATAGCCGACCTTGAGGCAATCGGAGCCATAGCAGGCCTCCATGCCACCGGGATAGAGGAGGGAATGGAGACGGTTGTGGTCGCCTACCCCACATGGCTTGAGGCGGAGGTCGGCAAGGCCGCTCTCCGGAGCAGGGCAGTGCCCCTAGAGGTGCCCGAGGGCCTGCCGAGAATCCCCGCCGAGGCCATAAGCAGGGTGCGCAGGGAGCTGGAGGAACTGCCCCTGGCTCTCCGGCGCCACGCCCCCAGGATCCGGGAGGCGCTCGTAAAGGTTGAGGCTGCCAAGAGGCTGCTCAGCCTCCTCGAGGCCACCCGTATAACCAGGCTGCTCGCCGTGATCAACGGGTACATCGCCCCCGGGAGGGAGGGAGACCTCGAGGAGGCCCTCGCCAGCCTGGGCGGGGGCTACACGGCCCTGGTGTACGAGGAGACCGGGGGAAGCAGGGGCCACGGAGGAGAGGCCGGGGAGAAGCTGCCCCCGAGCTACTTCAGGGTTAGCGAGAAGCTGGCACCCTTCGCCAGCCTACTCGAGATGGCCGGGTACCCGAGGCCCCGCGAGTTCGTGCCAGCGGTGCTGATGGCCTTCACGCTGCCCCTAGTCTATGGCCTCATGTTCCCCGACATGGGTCACGGCCTCGTCCTGCTGCTGGCCGGCTACTACCTCTTCTACAGGAAGATGGGTGATAGGAACAATGGCCGACTACTCATGCTGTTCGGCGCGGTAGCCATGGCCACCGGCTTCCTCGCCGGCGAGTTCTTCGGCCCCCTGCCGGCAGTAGCCGGCTGGCTGAACGCCATATGGCATGGCCACCCGCCGCTGGCCAGCCCGCTACACCCCTTCGCCGAGGAGCTGGCGGCGGGGACGGCGGGCGAGAACCTGGCCGGAGAGGCCACGCTGCTCATATACAATGCAATCTACCTCTCGGTGGCGCTTGGAGCCCTGCTGATGGCGCTATCCTCCTGGGTCTCTGTGGCCAACGGCGTGTTGATAGGCGACAAGGAGATAACCGCAGTGGGCCTCGGCAAGGCCCTAGTGTTCACCGGTATAGCGGTAGTCTTCCTTGTAGGCGGTGCCGTGGGTCATGGGGCTACCCCGCTGGAGAGGGCTGGATCGGTGCTCTACGATGCAGGCCTGGCCCTCGTGCCTAAGACGAGCCTGGGCATGGCGGCGAGGCTGATGGTTACCATAGGCCTCCTGCTGGCGCTGGCGGCGCCGGCGCTCTTCGGCCACGGCTCCGCGGGGGAGAGGGTTATGAACGGTATAGTGGAGGCCTTCGACATACTGCTCATGGCTATAGGCAACACGGCATCCTTCATGCGAATAATGGGCCTAATGCTGGCCCACAGCGGCCTCATGTTCGGCTTTGCTATACTAGCGGTGGTCGGCGGCCCGGTACTAGGCGGTATAGCCTACATCTTCGGCAACATACTAGTGATAGGCCTAGAGGCGCTGGTTGCCTACGCGCACTCGCTGAGGCTCCACTTCTACGAGATGTTCAGCAAGTTCTACCTCGACGGCGGCAGGCCCTACACGCCAGTGAAGCTGCCGGAGAACGTGAGGCTGGTGGTTGAGTAGAGAGGCCGCGGGAGGGCCAAAGGAGGCATCTCCCGGCCCTGGGCCCAGCCCCTTTTTATCTACAGGGTGGCAGGAGGAGGCCGCCCTTTTCTCCCAGGAGGTGGGGGAGGCGCCCGGGCCCCTGCCGATAGGGGGCTGGGGGCAGTCTCTAAAGGCGCGCGGATCCCCGGCAGGGGAAGGGAAGTCCTAGAAGGAAAGGAGGCCCGTCACTATGCTCTTGGGCTGCCTGCTGTAGCCCGCCAGGGCTATGGCTATGGCGTCCTCGGCGTCGAGGAGGAAGAGCTCGGCGAACCCCGCGACCACGTCGAGGGAGAGGGGCTCCCTGATGAAGATGGTCTTGGCGCTCGCCCTGTTCTCCCTGCGCCTGCTGGCTATGAAGGCCTCCAGGGCTGATAGGCCCTCGCTGGGCCCGGTGCCCGCAGCCTCTAGGAGTATGTTCTCCACGGATTCCGCGTCGCTGGCCTCTATCGCGTCTATGAGCTTCCTCCTGGGGAGCTTGTAGGTGTCGAGCACGCTTGTGTAGAGCGAGACAGTGCTCTTGTCGATGCTCGCCGCCACGAGCGTGGCGGCGGCGCGGGCGGCGTAGATGTCCTGCCGGGCGCCTACTATCTCCCTCCCAGCCTCCGTCCTAACGGCCCTCCTCGCCCTGTTGAATGCCTGGAGCAGCTCTAGCTCCACCGCCACGCTGAGAAGCTTGGCGTCCCTCGCGCGCTGGAGAAGCTTGGCGGCCTCGCTCATCCCCGCCGCCGCTAGCACCGCCGCGGGGTCCGCGCCCTCCTCCGCCTGCCGGCGCGCGGCCGCCGTCTCCGGCGCCTCGGGGTGGATGAGCTCGCCCGGGGAGGGAGGGGCCTCGCCCTGCAGCCTCCTCCTGGCTATAAGCTCCACGTCGCGGGCCACTACCACGAGGCGGTAGGCGTGGTAGACCGCCTCCGAGTAGCCGGGGGTTCTGCCCCTCAGCGTCTCGAGTGCATCCATGTAGTAGCGGAGGGCGGCCCTCTCTACCGCACCGGGCTCCAGCCTCTCCCCTGCCGGGGGGAGGTAGCGGGCCAGCTTCGTGGCCCGGAAGAGCTCGAGGGTGGCCTCGTCCCCAGTGTACTGGGCCAGGAGCGCCCGGAGGTCGTCCTCGTAGCTGAGGGTCTTCCCGACCATAGCCTTGGAGTAGAGATACTCAGCGCCAAGACCTTCGTAGCTGAGCCTCAACCACGCACCACCCTTGCAAGCAGGTTTAGTGCCTCCTCGACAGCCCTCTCCCGGTTCCTCTCGATCCTATCCCGGAGGCTGCTAAGCTCCCGCTCCTCCCTCTCACGGTACTCCTTCTCCAGCCTCTCCAGCTCCTTCTCGAGCTCCTTCTCCAGTCTCCTCCGGTACTCCTCAATAATCTTGTCCGTCTCCTCGGCCAGGCTACGCGCCATCTCATCCGCCTTGGCCAGGAGCCTGGCGGCGTCGCCGCCCAGCTCCTCCTCTATCTTCTTAAGCTTCTCCTCGGCCTCGGCCACGGCCTGGAGAAACTTGTTGATAACGCTGGCAGCCTCGGCCAATGCCGACCCCAGGGTTGAGGTGTAGCCGGCTCCGGCGCTATTTAAAGGATGTCCATTAGGGCCTCGGGCTAGGCCTCCGGGACCGGGTGGCGCTCGAGCAGCCGGTCTATCATGTCCCTGGGGGTCGGGCCCTCCAGCACCTTTATCTCGTAGCTCACCCTGGCCACCGGCTTGTTGAGGCTCAACATACTCTCTATCCTAGCCGGGCTCGCGACCACTATGGCGTCGGCTGGGACGCTGTTGAGCGTCTCCTCCAGGCTCCGGAGCTGCTCCCTGGTGTACCCTGTCGAGGGAACCACCGGGCCAATGTGGGGGTACCGCCTATACATCTCCTTTATCACGCCGGTTGCGTAGGGCCTGGGGTCGATGATCTTGGCGCCGAGCTTCCTGGCGGCGACGTAGCCGGCCCCGTAGGGGGCTCCGCCGTGGGTTACGGTGGGCGAGTCCTCGACCACCACGACCCGCCTGCCCTCGACGAGGTCTGGCTTGTCGACGTTAACCACCAGATCGGCTACGGCTATCTCGAGCCTCGGGTTTATGCGGGTCAGGTTCTCCCTCACCTTCTTCACGTTGTCCTCCCCGGCCTCGCTTGCCTTGGTTATCACGGCTATCTCTGCCATCCTCACGTTGACCTCTCCGGGGAATGTGGAGTACTCCATCCCCGGCCGGAGGGCGTCGGCCACCACGACCCAGAGGTCGGGCCGTATGAAGGGCCAGTCGTTGTTGCCCCCGTCCCATACTATCACGTCGCCGAGCCGCTCCGCCTCCCTTAGCACGGGGCCATAGTCTATGCCGGCTAGCACCGGTGTCTCGAGGTCGAGGTATGGCTCGAACTCCTCCCTCTCCTCGACCGTCAGGGGGTACTTGGAGAGGTCCTCGGGCTCCACTATCACTATGAGCTTCCGGGCCTCGAGGTCCCCGTACGCCATCGGGTGCCTCACTACCACGGGTGCCAGCTGCCTGGACTTTATCTCCCGGACCAGGGCTCTGGAGAGCGTGCTCTTACCAGCACCGGTCTTCACGGCGGTGACGGCTATCACCGGCTTGTAGCTGGCGAGCATGGTATCGCGGGGCCCTACTATGCGGAAGCTCGCCCCCGTCGAGAGGGCCAGGCTCAGCAGGTGGCCCAGCTCCTCGTAGGTGAGGTCGCTATAGGCTAGGACCACCTCGTCGACCGCCTGCTCCCTCACTATCTCCGGGAGGAGCTTCTCAGGGTAGATGGGGATCCCGTGGGGGTAGCGGTGGCCGGCGAGACTGGGAGGGTAGCGGCGCCACTCGATCCCAGGTATCTGGGCGGCGGTGAAGGCGACGACCTCGTAGCCGGGGTTGTCGCGGAACACTGTGTTGAATACGTGGAAGTCGCGGCCGCCAGCGCCCATTATGACTACTCTGCGCTTAGCCAAGGTTACGCTGCACCGGGCTACCCATGAGGCGGCCTGGGGGTTAAACGCTGGGAGCCGCCCCGGGGCTTAGAGCCTGTCCACCCTCACCCCGAGCATCTCTGCCGCGGCCGTCAGGGCGTCGACCCAGTCCCCGGGCACCATCACATAGTGGTTGCCTATGCTCTCGCGGAGGAGCCTTTCCGCGTCGCCCTCTAGCCTCACCCAGACCTGGGTCCGGCAGTGGAGCTTGCTCCGCGGCTCCCCCTCCATCACGGTGCCGCGGGCCACCCGGAGGAGCTCAAGCCCCGGGTCTAGCCTGGCGAGGGTCACCGTGCTCCCCCGGGGCATGGTCACCGCGACGCCCACCCCCATGCCGGTCTCGAAGTGGGTCCTCAGCATGTAGGCTGGGCCGAGGCTCCTAGCGGCGGTGCAGTGGGCTAGAAGCACCCGGCCCCCATCTATGGCGGCGGGGTTGGCCATGAACCCGGGCCTGCCCGAGGCCCAGCTGGCAAGCATCATGGCCACCGTCGTGGGCACGTCGCCCTCGCAGCCCGCCACCACCCCGCTGTCGTTGAACAGGGAGAGGGCGAGACATGCCGTCGTCTTCAGCCGGGGTATGATCTCGAAGCACTCTATCGTGAAGGCGTCGAGCCTCCTCCTCTCGACAATCCTGCGGAGCGCCTCGTAGACCCGGAGGGCCCTGGCCACCTCCTCCCTCGGCACCTCGACGGCCGCGGCGCCCCCCAGGATCCTCTCGAGCAGCTCCCCGCCGGGCTCCGCCTCCTCGAACTCCCTGTAGAGCTCCTCCAGCGGGACCTCCACCAGCTCCACGCCGAGCCTCTCCCGGAGCCTCCCTGGCTCAACCCTGCTGTAGACAAGCCAGGGGCTGGGCTCTCCCACGAGGCCTAGCCTGCTCCCCCGGAGCCTGGAGGCTGCCCGGAGCCCGGCTAGGCCCTGCTCCAGCCTCCTCCTCGCGCGCTGGTCGCGGGGGTCGAGGCTCGGGAGGAACACCGCCGAGGCCCCGAGGCGGCGGGCCAGCGGGTAGACCTCGAGGAGCGCTGGCAGGCTGTTCGCATAGGGATGAGCTACCAGGAGCGCGGGGCCCCTGAGCGCCCGGAGCCCCTCGAGGACTATGTGCTCGGTGCCCCCCGTCGAGACCACTATGGCCGCGGAGCCGCAGCCCCGCAGCTTCTCCGCCGCCTCCTCCGGGGAGGCGGCCACGCCGAGGTCGCGCAGCCCCGAGGCACCCATGGAGGATGTGCTGGCCCGGAGCCCCTCGAGGAACTCCCTGCTATGGATGGGTGAGGCCGCGTAGAGCAGGCAAGGCTCTCCGCCCCGGCCGCGGGGAGCTGTCAAGGCTCAGGGCTCCTCCGGGCTGGCACCCCGCCCCCGGGGGCTGATAGGGCCGGCGGCGGCTCCTATCAGCTATGTGGCGGTGGGAGGGGCTAGGCCGGCGCGCTGGGCAGCTGCCTCCAGGAGGAGCAGGAGGCTGGCCACACCCCTGCAGCTTGAGGCCAGCCTGGGCAGGGGCTCCGGGGGCTCCACCCCCGCCTCCTCTAGGAGCAGCGCCGCCTCCTCCAGCGGCGGCTCAGCCCCCTCCGCCAGGTCGCAGAGCCCCGACAGCCTGGCCAGCCTGCAGAGGAGCCTGGCGGTTACCCGGAGCGCCTCACCCAGGCCCAGGCACGCCTCGTACTGGTCCTCCAAGCCCCCGGGCGCCCTAGGGGGCCGTGGCCAGAGCCACCACTATATAACCCTAGGTTCATCCTTCCCATACCACGGGTGCGTAGAGTAATGGCGTCCGAGATACAGCTCCGCGTCGCCGAGGCCAGGAGCAGGGACGTGGGGAGGAAGATAGCGAGGATAAGCAGGGAGGCCATGGCTAAGCTCGGCGTAGAGGTAGGCGACTTCATCGAGATCGAGGGCCCCAAGGGCGTCGCGGTGGCGCAGGTCTGGCCCCTCCACCCGGGCGAGGGCGACTCAAACATGATAAGGATAGACGGCTTCATCAGAGAGGCAATCGGCGCCAGCATAGGCGATACGGTCACGGTTAGGAAGGCAGCCAACGTGCAGCCCGCAACCAGGGTAGTGCTCGCCCCCACCGAGCCGATAAGGTTCAGCAGAGACTTCGTCGAGTACGTAAAGGAGTACCTGATAAGGAAGCCGGTGGCCCGCGGGGAGACCATCATCGTCCCGGTGCTGGGCAGCGGCCTCAGGCTAGTGGTGGTTGCAACCCAGCCAGCCCAGTTCGTCTACATAACGGAGCAGACTGACTTGGAGATAAGAGAGGAGCCGGTGAAGGAGGAGAGGCTCCGCCGCGGCATACCCAGGGTGACCTGGGAGGACATAGGAGACCTCGAGGAAGCCAAGGAGAAGATAAGGGAGATAGTAGAGCTGCCGATGAAGCACCCGGAGCTGTTCAAGCACCTGGGCATAGAGCCGCCCAAGGGCATCCTCCTCTACGGCCCGCCCGGCACCGGTAAGACGCTGCTAGCTAAGGCCCTGGCCAACGAGATAGGCGCCTACTTCATAGCCATCAACGGGCCGGAGATAATGAGCAAGTACTATGGCGAGAGCGAGCAGAGGCTCCGCGAGATCTTCGAGGAGGCCGAGAAGAACGCGCCGAGCATCATATTCATAGACGAGATAGACGCGATAGCGCCGCGCCGCGAGGAGGTAACAGGCGAGGTGGAGAAGAGGGTAGTGGCGCAGCTACTAACCCTGATGGACGGGCTCAAGAGCCGCGGCAGAGTGATAGTGATAGGCGCAACCAACAGGCCCGAGGCGCTCGACCCAGCCCTCCGCCGCCCAGGCCGCTTCGACCGCGAGATAGAGATAAGGCCGCCCGACAAGAGGGCCAGGAAGGAGATACTCCAGGTACACGTCCGCAACATGCCGCTGGCCGAGGACGTGGACCTCGACAAGATCGCGGAGATGACCCATGGCTACACCGGCGCGGACCTAGCGGCGCTGGCCAAGGAGGCCGCTATGAGCGCCCTGAGGAGGTTCATTAAGAGCGGTAAGATAGACCTCAACAAGCCGATACCAGCCGAGGTCCTCAAGGAGCTCAAGGTGACTATGGCGGACTTCCTCGAGGCTATGAGGTATATACAGCCCAGCCTCATAAGGGAGATCTACATCGAGGTTCCGGAGGTCCACTGGGGGGATATCGGTGGGCTTGAGGATGTTAAGCAGCAGCTCCGCGAGGCTGTGGAGTGGCCGCTCAAGTACCCCGACGTCTTCCGGCGCATGGGGATAACGCCGCCTAAGGGTGTGCTGCTCTTCGGCCCGCCCGGCACCGGTAAGACGCTACTCGCTAAGGCGGCCGCGACGGAGAGCGGTGCGAACTTCATCGCCGTGAGGGGCCCAGAGGTGCTCAGCAAATGGGTGGGCGAGAGCGAGAAAGCGATACGTCAGATCTTCCGCCGCGCTCGCCAGGTAGCCCCGACAATAGTCTTCTTCGACGAGATAGACGCGATAGCGCCGGCCCGCGGCATGAGGCATGACACCAGCGGGGTCACCGACAGGATTGTGAACCAGCTGCTGACAGAGATGGATGGCATAGTGCCGCTCAGCAACGTGGTTGTGATAGCCGCCACGAACAGGCCGGATATACTCGACCCGGCCCTCCTGCGGCCCGGCAGGTTCGACAGGCTGATCTACGTGCCGCCGCCGGACCGGAAGGCCAGGCTCGAGATACTCAGGATACACACCAGGAAGATGCCACTAGCAGAAGACGTAGACCTAGAGAAGATAGCGGAGAAGACCGAGGGCTACACCGGCGCAGACCTCGAGGCAGTCTGCCGCGAGGCGGCAATGATAGCGGTGAGGGAGGCCTTCCGGAAGGGCGCTAAGCCATTATCCACGGTGGTGAGGATGGAGCACTTCGAGAAGGCGCTGAAGGCTGTGCAGCCCAGCCTAACGCCGGAGGATATAAGGCGCTACGAGAGGCTCGCCAGGGAGCTCAAGCGCATGGTGCTCTAACCCCCTTCCGCTAGGGTATCTGTTTTCCTCACCCCTGCCCCTCTAGCCCCGGGCTCCTTGCCCAGGCCCGGGAGGCCCTAGGGTGCTGTCCTAGGCCTCTACTGCCCCCTTCTAGTGCCGGGACGCCTCTCTGGAGGCCCCCGGGGGAGAGGCTCACCTTCTAACGTGTACAGGGTGATGCTGTGAGCCGGGCGTTTTGGAAAATTATGTACAATAACATGTTTGATAGAGCGGCTTCGCGTGGCGTTTCAACAAGCATAATACACGATTCTACTCTATCATAGTACAAGTAACGGTTATGTTTAAAATAGGGCAACCAAGACTTTTCGTACGTAAATGGTGCATTGGAGAAAAGGGAGCGGTATGAGGAGGGGCTGCGGCCATGGCAGGCGTTGCATACTGGTCCGGGTACCCTCTGCCCGGTATGAGGCTACTGTCATTCATTGGTGTCGACTTCCACTGGGATATACTGCAGTACGTGCTCGGCCTGCCATTCATGACGTTCCTGGCGCTGCTGCTCTACCTGCGGAGCCGCGACGAGGACTGGATGAGGCTAGCCAGGACCCTAGCCAAGGGCTTCATACTAGTGTTCGCCGTAGGCGCTGCCACGGGCACCGCCA
This sequence comes from Pyrodictium occultum, assembly GCF_001462395.1. Lineage (NCBI taxonomy): Archaea > Thermoproteati > Thermoproteota > Thermoprotei > Desulfurococcales > Pyrodictiaceae > Pyrodictium > Pyrodictium occultum. The sequence continues at coordinate 981,841 of NZ_LNTB01000001.1, read as the reverse complement.
GCGAGTTTGGCCTAGTGCTGCTGTGGCCCAACCTGACGGAGGCGGCGGGCCGCTACATCTACTTCCCGCTATATATGGAGATATTCGCCTTCATGATGGAGGTAATATTCCTCTACATGCTATGGTACGGCTGGAATAGGATATCTCCAAAGGCTCTAGCGGTGGTGGCATTCTTCGGCTTCCTCGGCGCCTGGTACAGCGCCAGCATGATTATCAGCGTGAACAGCTTCATGGTGGCGCCCACCGGCATACTACCCGCCTACGAGCCTGACGGCACCTACCTCTACAGCCAGGGCTACCCGAAGCTGGCCATCTACCTGCCCAAGGATGTGGCCAAGCTACTTGACATAAAGAAGCTGGCGGCCGCTGGCGTCGAGGTGCTCGGCGACGCAGGCGACTCCTATAAGGTGGCGATACCGGTTAGGGTCGTGCAGCAGCTAGTGCGCGAGGCCTTCACCGGGGTGGCGCTCAAGGACAGCATACTCGTCAAGGGCGGCTTCGTCAACGTGAAGGCTGTGGAGCAGCTGTCCCCAGAGCAGCTCCGTCAGCTCGCCGAGCACCTAGGCCTGCCGAGCAGCAACCTGCTAGCCTCCGGCAGTGATCCGGTCAAGACGCTGCTGCAGGTGCCGGTGTTCAATGTCCTAGACTACATAGTGATGACCACTGTAAGGCGTGTAGGCTACATGTCCATAACCTTCAAGAGCCCTGTGTACCTGGCAAGCATAGCCCATACCCTGGGCGCCGGCCTCACGGTGTCCGGCTTCACCGTGATGGCTGCCTACGCCCTCCGGCTTCTAAGGATGCCGGAGAACGCTGACCCCAGGTACCGCCGCTACGTCGAGAAGGCCTTCAAGTTCGCCACAATATTCACGCTGATAGCGATAGTCTACCAGGGCTTCATAGCGGGCCACCTAATGGGTGAGGCGGTGGCCGAGTACAACCCCGAGAAGTTCGCCGCCATGGAGGGTACCAGCCAGCACATACTGAGCCTCTCAAGGCTACTAGGCACTGATAAGATAATGCCGCTTATAGCCTACGGCTCTATGAACGCTAAGCTGCCCGACTACGACAAGATACCCAGGGACTACTGCATCTGTAAGCTGGCAAACACGCCGCCGGTGCAGGACTGCAGGCCGCCGATAATGATCCACTACATCTACTACGCCAAGGTAGGGCTAGGGATACTGCTCGGCCTCTACGCAGCCCTCATGACCCTGGTGGTGCTGCGCGACCGCTGGGGCTTCGCGGACGCGCTGCTCAACATACTGCGTATACGCGGCAAGTACCCGAGGACGCTGCTAGCCTCCGCCATAGTGGCTGCCGCCGTGGCGCAGCTGGTGAGCACCATGGGCTGGGTTGTCAGGGAGGTTGGCCGCAAGCCGTGGAGCATATACGGAATGATGACTGTCGACGTTGCCGGCACGGCCAACCCGCCGCCGGCATGGGAGCTGGGCCTAGTGGCTGCCTACTTCCTCATAATGCTTGGTGCCCTGGTGTACGCGGTATACAGGATACTCTGGCTGCCCGGCAAGCCGGAGAAGTTCACGGCCTAGCGCCTCACCAGCCCTTGACGCTCACTCTTCTTTTTACTACTTGCTGTAGCTGCTCTATGCATTGAGCCTCTAACGTATATTTTTTAACACCCTAAATATGCTAGATAAGTGTGTAGCCATGGAGAGGGGAGATGGGATGGTAGGGATAGCGCCAGCCTTCCTGGCAATAATGTTCGGAGCCCACATAGTGATGGTTAACCTTGGTATCGGGCTGGCCTGGCTGGTGCCCTACCTGAAGTGGAGGGCTGACCGGGGCGAAAAGGAGCTGGAGGGGCCGGCGAGGGAGCTCATGAAGTTCTACGCCGCCACATACGGTGTCGCGGGCGTCTTCGGCACAGCGTATACAGTGTTCCTGCTGAGCTACTACCCCAAGTTCCTGGGCTTGGCCGGCCATATAACGCTGATACCCTTCGGCATAGCGATACTCGCGATAATACTGCACTTCTTCAGCATAGCAGCCTTCTGGTACGGCTGGGACCGCTGGAGCAGGGCCGCTCACCACTTCATAGGCCTGCTGCTCGGCATCTCGGCGCTTCTAATACCCCTAGGGTTCCGCGCCGTCTTCGCATTCCTCAACATCCCGGCCGGCCTCGGCTACGACCCGGTGCACAACAAGTTCTACCTCGACGTCGGCGCCGCCCTGACCAAGAACCCGACCTACTGGCCGCTCTACCTGAAGAGCATAGCAGCGGCGTTCGCTGCCACCCTAAGCGTTGTGGCGGGCGCATACGCCTACAAGGCGTTCTTCCGCGCCAAGAGCGAGGAGGAGAGGAGGGCCGCGCTCCGCGTGGCGAGGATGACAGCCACCCCCGCCATAATAGCGCTGGTTATAACAGCCCTCTTCGGCGTCTGGTACGCTGTATCCCTGCAGAACGTACCCTATAAGTTCAACAACGTGTTCGCCAGCCTCGGCTGGAAGACTGCTGACGGCAAGGTCTACTACAACATGTCCTGGCTCTTCGTGCTTAAGATGGTGTTTGCCAGCATACAGCTGATAGCCCTGGCTGTCGCTATACCCGCGCTGGCCGCTGGCAGGATGAGCCCCGGCAAGGCCAGGTTCCTGCTGCTCGGCGGCATACTGGGCTTGCTCACCATACTGGCGGGCGAGTACCTCAACGCGTTCAGCCAGTACCCGTTCTTCATAGCGGTCTGGCCCGACGTGCTGACCGGCAGGGTGCCGGTGTCGGCTCTGCCGCAGTTCGGCATACAGGTGCTCAAGGAGGCCCTGCCCAGGGTTGTCGAGGCTGTGAACTCTGTGGTGCTGCTAGACGATGGGCCCACGGTGAAGAGCATACTCGCCAGCATGGGCATCGAGAAGTACTTCAGCCTACAAGAGGTTACCAACAGCATGGCCGTCGATAAGGGAGTGGTAACTATGACTGTAGTATTCCTATCGGCGCTGGCGATCGCACTAGTGTACCTCTTCTACGTGCTACTGGCCCCGGAGAAGCCCAGGCAGGAGCAGCTGGCAGCAGCCAAGTCCTAGGAGGAGTGGGGCCAGTGGCCGCTGGACCTCTAGCCCCCCTTTTTCCTACTCTGCGCCCCCCAGGGTGCTCCACTCTTCTTCCGCTCATGCATGGTAAGGGATAGGAGGGGCTGCACCACCAGTATCCCCCGCGGGCGTCTCTGGCGGGTGCCGGGCCTGCAGCTGGCTGGTGGAGAGGGGTGTTGCTGGGCTGGGTGGTAGGCGGTACAAGCGGCTGAAGGATAAGGACCTCTTCGAGACCGTGGAGGAGGTCTGGGACCGGCAGACGCTGCTAGCAGCCTACGAGGTCATGAGGAGGCTCCGGCTCGACCGGTTTGCAGGCGTGCTGAGCGCTGGCAAGGAGGCCCGGGTCTACCGCGCAGTGGGCCGGGATGGGCGCGAGTACGCTGTAAAGATATATCTCACGGTCACAGCGGAGTTTAGGAAGAGCATCCAGAAATACCTGCTCGGCGACCCCAGGTTCGAGAACGTGGATACCAGTAACACGAAGAAGCTGTTCTTTGCCTGGGCCCGGAAGGAGTACCGGAACCTCCGGAGGATGTACGAAGCCGGGGTCCGAGTCCCCAGGCCCTACCTGGTGTACCAGAACATTATCGTGATGGAGTTCCTGGGCCGCGGGGGGCTGAGGGCGCCCACGCTGCACGAGATAAGGCACGAGCTGGACGCGGAGCTGGCCGAGAGGCTCGCGCGGGAGGCGCTGGAGCAGTACATGAGGATCTACTGCTGTGCCAGGCTTGTCCACGCGGACTACAGCGAGTACAACCTAGTCTACTTCGACGACCGGCTCTACGTGATAGACGTGGCGCAGGCTGTGTCGCTGGAGCACCCTAACGCCCAGGACTTCCTGCGCCATGACATAGAGAACATATACAGGTTCTTCGCCCTCCAGCTAGGAGTGGAGCTGCCCGAGCCAGAGGAGCTGGTTAGGCGGGTGGTAGCATGCAGGACACAGTGCCCCGGGAAGGAGAGGAGGGAGGACAGGGGGCAAGGGCAGCGCCAGGCCTCCTGAGGCTCTACGCGCGGCTACCCCCGGACCGGATAGGGGTGTTCATAGGGGAGGGCGGTAGGGTCAAGACGGAGGTGATGAGGAGGACCCGGACGAAGATAACGGTTGACAGCAGCACCGGCATGGTCATCATCGAGCCCGAGGCGCCGGACGTGCCGCCCTACATGGTTATGAAGGCCCAGGAGGTGGTGCGCGCCATAGCATACGGATTCAGCCCGGAGAAGGCTATGAGGCTCCTCGAGGACGACCAGGTGCTCGTAGTCATAGACCTCAAGCAGTACGTAGGCGATGCACCCAACCACCTCCAGAGGGTCAAGGGGAGGATTATAGGGGAGAAGGGGAAGGCCAGGAAGACCATAGAGGAGATGACCGGCACATACATATCGGTCTACGGCAATTACGTGGCGATTATAGGGGACTTCGAGACGGCGAACATAGCCAAGCAGGCTATAGAGATGCTTATCCAGGGCAGGCAGCACAGCACAGTATACAGGTTCCTGGAGCGCACAATGTTCAGGCTGCGCAGGACCCGTATGACGCAGCTCTGGGAGCCGCCCCAGCCCTAGCCCCCATCGGGCGTGAGGAGGGCCAGGATAGCCGACCCTCCAGTGGAGGCACAGCCTCCAGGAGCAGGGAGGGGATGAGGTATCTCCTGAAGGCCGAGGCCCCCCTTGGGTAAAAACACTGCTCCCCTGCTCCAGGCTTCTATGCCAGCTCCTCGGACAGTTCGAGCAGCTCCTGGGGCACCAGGCCCTTCTCGACCAGCTTCCTCAGCTCCTCCTTAGTGTAGCGGTACACCACGTCAGCCCGGTCGGGCTTGAAGTCCCAGGGCGCCGCCAGCACTATGTCGCCCTCCCTCATCCACATGCGGCGCCTTAGGCTGCCCGGGATCCTCGCCTTCCTCTCCACGCCGTCCTGGCAGCGTATCAGCAGGTGGTCGGCGCCCAGCACCCTCACCACGACGCAGAGTATGGTGCCCTCCTCCTTGCTGGGCAGGGGGATCTCCTTCCTGCTTTCCTCCCCGCCGCCTTTCCTCCTCTTCTTCGCCAGGGCAGCCTCACCCTTCAACCCTTGCCTACGCCTACACGCCCCTGATTGGTATCCTAAGGAGCCTGGGCGCCGGGGCTCTATTAAGTAGATTAGGCCCTCCCCGGGGCCCCCTGGGGCCGGCCCGGGGTGGCTGGGAGGCTTCTGCTCCTCCGCGTATTCCTGGACACCGGCAGCCTGCCCGGGGGAGGCTACTACTCCCCACTCCACCGGGACCTGGGCTGCGCAACCCTCATCCCGGTGCCCGAGACCCTAGCGGAGAGGGCGAGCCCCGACACCCTCCCCTGGCTCGCCAGGGACCAGTGCACTGGGAGACCCCCTGGCAGGCTTCCTCCCCAGCGACGCCTGGTGGCTGCTCCACAACGATCCCCGGCTGGACCTCGGCTTCTACACCGACTACCCCGCGCCCCGGGGCAGGCTGCCCCGGCGGCTGGGGAGGGGCGACGTAATCGGCTTCATAGCGGGGCTCGCCGTGTACGCTGAGGGCTTCTGGAGCAGGCCCAGGAGCCTGGGGGAGATACGCCGCGCCTTCCGCCGCGCAGCCGCCGAGGGCAGGGCGGGGGTCTACCTGGTGGGCCTGCTAGAGGTCCGGGAGATCCTCGACGCCTCAGAGCAGGGCTGGGCCGCGATACTCCAGAGGCATCCGGAGCTGCGCCACAGCCCCCACCTGCTCCGGCCGGGGGACAGGCCGGCGGCGGTGACGGGGAGAGGCCTCCTCGTGCACCCGCCGGCACCACTCTCCGAGCCCGGGCCGGGGCCCCAGGCCCAGAGGCCAGCGAGGCTGCTCCAACGCCTCCTGGGGGCCAGCGCGGCGGAGGCCCTCGCTAGGGGCAGGTACCGGCGCTCAAGGATCGTGGACCGGAGCCTGGACGAGGTGGCCGAGCTGCTCCGGGAGGAGGGCCACCGGGTCCTGGAGCTCTCCACGCCTGCCTAGGGGCTAGAGTACGGGGGGATGGAGGCGCCTGGGGAAGCGGGCTAGGCACGCACCTCCGCCACTATCGCCTCGGTAGTGTACTGCACGAGGTGTGTAATCGCCGGCAGCCCATAGAGAAGGGTTAGGAAAGTCCGGAGTACTACGTGGTGTGATTGTGAAGTGTCTTGTGAAGTCTCCTAGGCCGCTGTGCTTTCCGGGGAACGCTGGGCCCTGTAAGGCCGGGGGACTCCCCGGAGAGAATGGTGGGGCCGCCGGGATTTGAACCCGGGACCACCAGCGCTCTGGCGCCCGCCCCCGCGCCGGGGGCGGCGGGGTGCGTCCCCAGGCTGGCATCCTACCAAGCTAGACGACGGCCCCGCCCAAGCCCGTGTTAGAGTATCGCGGAGCTCCGGGCCGGGGTTTATTTAGACTACTACCCTCGGCGTGTTTTGCCGACGGCTTCCAGAAGGGCCGAAGTTTAATGTCTTTATAGGGCAGTTCCCACCAGTGTGTGCCAAGGGGGCCTGCCAGAGGCGGAGCCGGTAAGGAATGCCGCCGACGTCGTTAAGAGGCTTAAGGAGAAGCTTAGAGAGCTCAACATGGATCCAGGCTGTATATCCATAGGTGGCGCTGGTGAGAGAAACAGCTTATGGGTTATAGAGTTAACGTGTTCGAGAGATACGTAGCCGAGGACGGAAGGATACCGTCTCTTAAGAGCAGGTTCCTGCTCGCCGGGGTTGCTCTACGAGCCTCGTAGACACGCCGGCTCTCTACGAGAAGCCGCTGCGCAGACGCTACATCCAATACGGGGAGCTAAAAACCGGAGGCGGCTTGTGAGGGCAGGCGAGCTACCATGGTCCATGGTGCTTACCATGCTCTCCATGATATCGCTGCTCCTTGGCGGCAGGCCCTGCGGCGCCACCAGGAGGCCAAGATGCTCGTAAAGACGAGGCTGGCCACGCTCTATGAGAGCCTCTATGGCAGGACCCGGCCTGCTCGTGGCCTCTTCGAGGCTCTGGAGCAGCTCCCGCCAACTTCTACCACGAGTTCCTGGACTCTAAGCAGCTTCTAGACTACCTTGGCGCCGGCGAGGAGCTTGCCACAATACTGCGCGACATGCTTTGCGTGCTTGCGGCTCGCCGGGGGCGGCTCCAGGCGAGCCCCGTGCGCGTAAACCTCTCTAATCCATCTTGGGTGGTGTTACGCCGCGCTGGCCCTGGTACTTGCCCCTGTAGGGCCTGGCCACGGGGCTGGTGGTCTTCACGAAGACTACGTGTAGGAAGCGGTGGCCGGGGTAGAGCTTGACGGGGAACCCGCCGCCCACTATCTCGACGGTGACCTGGCCGCAGAACCCCGCGTCTATCACGGTGGGCGGCACGAAGAGCCCCAGGCGTGCGAACGTGCTCCTCACGTTCACGAGGCCGACGAGGTCGTCGGGGAGGCACACCTCCTCCAGCGTGGTCGCCAGCACATGCTCCCCCGGCGCCACGACGAAGCCGTGGTCGGGGTCCACCTTCCTGCAGTCGTAGTAGGCGCTGGGGTCGATCTCCCCCCGGGTGTCCAGCGTCGGCGCGTCCCCCCGGAACCTGCAGACCTCACCGCCCAGCCTCAGGTCCACACCATTCTCCCTGACAGTATCCTCCGAGAGCGGCTCGATGCGCAGCAGCCCCTTATCCAGGTACCAGTATATGTCGCGGTCGGAGAGGATCACCGCCCACGCACCCCTCTACTACAGTTATCACCCTCGTGCGGGGGCAGGGCTGCTCCGGCCCCGTCTACACCCGGCTAATACCGCGGCGATGGGGTTTGCCGTCCCTGCTCCAGCCTAGCACCCGGCAGCAGTAGACCTCGCGGAGGCCGTGGGTGGTCTCCAGGAGCAGGGCCCCGGTGCCCGTGATCCCCCTCGCCACCCCTGCCGCCGGGCCCCAGGGGGTCTCCACCTCGACCCATGCGTCCCGGAGCACGTCCCTCTCCCGGGCCTCCCCGAGGCAGCGGCCCGGGTCCCGGGCGGCATCGAGCACCGCCTCCACAACGGCCAGGTATACCTCGGCCAGGGGGCCCCGGTAGCCCAGGTCCGCGAGCCTCGCGGCGCCCCTGGGGGCCTCGTTGTACACGTTGACCCCCACCCCTATCCTCAGCGCTCCGCCCCTCTCCTCCACGAGCACCCCGGCGAGCTTGCCCCGGTACGTGTAGAGGTCGTTGGGCCACTTCACCTCTATGGAGCCGGGCCCGGCGCCGGCTAGGTTCTCAAGCCGCGCGGCCAGGCAGCCGCCCACGGCCACGGGCAGCCGGGGGCCCGCGGCAGCGCCGGCGGGGAGGCTTATGGTCAGCCATGCTCCCCCACGGGGGCTTAGCCAGGCCCCTGTGCGCCCTCTCCCCCTTGTCTGCGTGAGCGCTGCTACAACGCCGGGGAGCCCGGGGGGCTCAGCGTCCATGGTGGAGGGGAGGGCGTCGTAGACCTCTATGGGGAGGTGTGTGAGGATGACGTGGAGCACCACTCTTCCCAGCCCCCCGTATATAAGCCTTATCTACGACTGCCGCCGTACACCGGTTTCGCCAGCCGCCTTAAGCTTTATATTTTTAAGTATTGGGAGCCCTCGCTCGGTTGTGAAGAATCCAGCCGCAAGGGTGCCGGCGCCGTGGCTAAGAGGGTGCTCATAGCAGCCCGCGGCGAGGTTGCCATCCGCGTCGCCCGCGCCGCCAGGGAGCTCGGCTGGGAGCCCGTCACGATCTACGAGGAGGACGACCGCGCCAGCCCTCACGTCGCCGCCGGCGTGCTCGCGCTCCCGGTTAGGAGCTACACCGACCCCGACTCGATAATAGAGGCGGCGGTGAAGGCTGGCGCGGACGTGCTCCACCCGGGCTATGGCTTCCTCTCCGAGAGCCCCGAGTTCGCCGAGAAGGTGCTCAGCGCTGGCATCTCATGGGCCGGGCCAAGCCCCAAGGCCATGAGGATGCTGGGCGACAAGACGGGCGCCAAGCAGCTGGCGGAGAAGCTCGGCGTGCCGACCCTTCCCTGGTGCAGGGCCCGGAGCCCCCGGCAGGCCGAGGAGTGCGCCAGGAGGCTCGGCTACCCCGTGGTGATCAAGGCGTCGCGGGCCGGCGGCGGCAGAGGGATGAGGGTGGCCAGGCGGCCCGGGGAGGCGGCCCGGCTCTACAGGCTCGTCTCGCTGGAGGCCGAGCTCGGCTTCGGCGGCGCCGGCGAGGTCTACGTGGAGCGCTACCTCGAGAGGCCCCGGCACATCGAGGTCCAGGTCCTCGGCGACGAGGACGGCGCGCTGCTCCACCTATACGAGAGGGAGTGCAGCCTCCAGCGCCGCCGCCAGAAGGTGGTGGAGGAGGCCCCGAGCCCGCTGGCGGAGAGGCGCCGGGGGCTGCGGGAGAGGCTCATAGACTACGCGCTCCGGCTCGCGGAGCACGCGGGCTACACCAGCGCCGGCACCATAGAGTTCGTGGTCGACGGCAGGGGCGAGGCCTACTTCATAGAGGCCAACACGAGGCTCCAGGTCGAGCACGGGGTGACCGAGGAGGTCACCGGAGTGGATATGGTGAAGATGCAGCTCCTGGTTGCGGCGGGCTCCCGGCTCCCCATAAGCCAGCGGGATGTGAGGCTCCACGGCTGGGCGGTGGAGGCCCGCGTCTACGCGGAGGACCCCTGGGCAGGGTTCCAGGCATCCGAGGGCGTGGTCACGAGGTACCGGGAGCCTAGGGGCCCCGGGATACGGGTGGACTCGGGGATAGCCGAGGGCGTCCCGGTCTCGAGCCGCTACGACACCCTGCTCGCCAAGGTGATAGCCCGGGGGATGGACCGGGGCGAGGCGGTGGCGAGGCTCCGGGCGGCGCTCGGCGACATGGTCGTAGCGGGCGTCGAGACCAACCTGGACCTCCTACGCGCCGTAGTCGATAGCCCCTGGTTCGCCGACGGCGAGTACGACACCGCCACCCTGGAGGAGAGGCTCCCCGAGCTCCTCCGCCAGGCCGGCGAGAGGCGGGCCCTGGCAGCAGCTATAGCCTCGGGCCTCCGCGGCGTGGCCCGGCTCCCCGGCCCCCGGGCTCCGGCAGCCGCATTCTCCACGGCAGCGGTGGTAGCGGGCCATGGATGGCCCTGGCCGCCCTGGAGCTAGGCTGCTTGAGATCCGGGAGACCGCGCCCGGGGTCTACGAGGCCAGGCTCGAGGTCGGCGGCCGCGTTCTCACGGTGAGGGCGCGCCTCGTGGGGGATGTCCTGGAGACCCCTTACGGCAGTTACCATCTCCCCTCCCTGCTGTCCCGCGGCCACGCCGCCGGGGCGCAGAGGGGCCGCCGCAGGGAGGAGTGGCTGGTCCAGCTCGACGCCGGCGGCGTCCTCCGCGCCAAGCTCCCGGTGAAGGTTGTGGAGGTGAGGGTGAGGCCTGGGGACCGGGTCGAGGAGGGCCAGGTGATAGTCATCCTGGAGACGATGAAGATGGTTAACGAGGTCCACTCGCCCTGCAGGGGCGTGGTAGAGGAGGTGGCTGAGCCGGGCCGGGGCCTGGCCCGGGGCGAGCCGCTGGCCAGGATAAAGTGTCTGGGGGAGGGCTAGAGGGGTATGTTGCCGTGCTTCCTCCGGGGCCTCTGCTCCCTCTTCCCGAGCAGCACCGATAGGGCGTTGTAGAGCTTCTTCCTCGTCTCCCGGGGCTCTATAACATCGTCTACGAGGCCTAGCTCGGCCGCCCGGTAGGGGTTGAGGAAGGTCCTGCGGTACTCCTCGGTCAGCCTGCGGCGCAGCTCCTCCGGGTTCTCGGCGGCCGCCAGCTGGCGGCGGTAGAGGATCCTCACCGCGGCCTCGGCGCCGAGCACAGCTATCTCGGCGGTGGGCCAGGCCAGCACCAGGTCGGCGCCCATAGAGCGGCTCCCCATAGCTATGTAGGCGCCGCCGTAGGCCTTCCTGAGCACCACAGTTATCTTGGGCACAGTGGCCTCGGCGTAGGCGTAGAGCATCTTCGCCCCATGCCTTATTATGCCTCCATGCTCCTGGCTCGTCCCCGGCATGTAGCCCGGCACGTCTACGAACGTCACTATAGGGAGGTTGAAGGCGTCGCAGAACCTTACGAAGCGGGCCGCCTTGCAGGAGGCGTCGATGTCTATAGCGCCGCTCATTACCAGGGGCTGGCTGGCGACGACGCAGACGGGTATCCCGCCTAGCCTGGCGAAGGCGGTCACTATGCTGGGGCCCCACTCGGCCTGCACCTCGAGCAGGCTGCCCGTATCGAATACCCTCGCGAGCACCTCCCTCACGTCGTAGGGCTTCACCGGGTCCGGCGGCACTATCGCGTCCAGCTCCGGGTCCTCCCGGTCCACGGGGTCGCCCGTGTCAGCTATGGGGAGGGGGGCCTGGTTGTTGTCGGGGAGGTAGCTTAGCAGCCTCCGCGTAGTCTCGAAGGCCTCCTCCTCGCTGCCCGCCCTGAAGTGGGCCACTCCGCTCCTCCCGCTGTGCACCCTCGCTCCTCCGAGGCTCTCGAAGTCCACCTCCTCGCCCGTGACCTCCCTCACCACGTCGGGCCCGGTCACGAACATGTAGGTTATCCCGTCGACGACTATGGTGAAGTCCATGAGGGCTGGGGCGTAGGCCGCCCCGCCGGCGGCGGGGCCGAGGACCAGGGAGATCTGGGGCACGACGCCGCTTGCCTGGACTATCGCGTTGAGTATCCTCCCGACGCCGTGGAGCGCTGCGACCCCCTCCTGGATCCTCGCCCCGCCGGAGTCCCAGAGCCCTATCACCGGGACGCCGCTCTTCACGGCAAGCTCTATGGTCCGGACTATTTTCTCGGCGTGCATCTCGCCTATACTGCCGCCCATAACGGTGAAGTCCTGGGCGAATATGTAGACGGGGCGGCCGCCTATCCTCCCGAGGCCCGCCACCACGCCGTCGCCGGGGACACGGCTGCGATCGAGCCCGAAGAGGCTGCCCCGCGTGGAGACGAGCCAGCCTATCTCCTGGAAGCTGCCGGGGTCGAGGAGGGCCTCTATCCTCTCCCTCGCGAGCAGCTTGCCCCTCTCCCGCTGCCTCCTAGCCCTCTCCGGGCCCCCTCCCTCGAGGGCCCGCCTCCTAAGCTCCCGCAGCTCCCTCAGCCGGTCCTCGATGCCCGGCCCCATGCCGCCTTTCTCCCCGCGCACCGCCGGGGGCTAGGGCTTGAGCCTAGCCCCCCAGAGTATCTCGCGCTCATACCACTCCCGCGTCATTCTCCTCGTAGCGGCCTTCACCAGGCGGGCCGTGTACAGGGCGTCGCGGAGGCTCAGCAGCTCCACTGGGCTGTGGATGTACCTGGTCGGCACGGAGACTACGGCGCTGGGCACGCCCTCGCCGGCCAGCGCTATCGCCGCAGCGTCGGTGGTGCCGCCGGGGAGTATGCTGAGCTGGTAGGGTATCCCCTCGCTCCTGGCGGTCTCGATTAGGAGGCGGAGCATCTTAGGGTGGGCTATCAGCCCGGAGGCGCCGCGGCCGTCGGCCACGGTGAGCGCCGGGCCTCCCCCCACCACCGCCACCCGGTCTCTCGGCGCCACTCCAGGCACGTCGTTGGCGGTGGTGACGTCAACCGCTATAGCGGCGTCGGGCTGTATCTGCTGCGCCGCCACCCGGGCGCCCTTGAGCCCCACCTCCTCCTGCACCGCCACCACGAGGTAGACTGTGGGCTCGAACCCGTCTATCTCCTTGAAGGCTTTGATCAGCACGGCCACGCCGACCCTGTTGTCGAACGCCTTCCCCGTGACCCTGTCCCCCAGGAGCATGGTGGCCTCCCGGTCGAGGTCGACGGGGCTACCTATCCTCACGCCAGCCCTCTCCGCCTCCTCCCTGCTCGAGGCCCCTATGTCCACGAAGAGCTGGTCGAGCGGGATGACCTTATCCCTCTCCTCGGGCTTCATCAGGTGGGGCGGCTTGACCCCCACCACGCCGCGGATTATCCTCCCGTCGTCGGTGCGTATCCTCACCCTCTGGCCGGGGAGGACCCGCTCGCTCCACCCGCCGACGGGGGAGAGGTAGATGAAGCCCTTCTCGTCTATATCCCTCACGAAGAAGCCTATCTCGTCCATGTGGCTGTCCCAGAGCATCCTGATGCCTCCACGCTCCCCCCTCTTCACGGCTATGACGTTGCCCAGCCTGTCCACGCGGAGCTCGTCGGCAGCCTCCCGGAGCTCGTCGACCACTATCCCGCGTGCCTCGTCCTCGTAGCCCGAGACCCCGAAGGCGTCTGCAAGCCTCTTGAGGAGCCTGAAGAACTCCTCCGCCTCAGCCGCCACGGCTCCCAGGGCCTCCAGGCCTCCCCAGGCCGGGGCCCGAGCCTATTATGCCGGCCCGCGCCCCCAGGGGCCCCCGGGGAAGGGAGGGTAGGAGTGCCGCGTGTAGGCGTCTCAACGGCGCTCCGCGGCTGGCTGGATGAGCTGCGGGCCAGCGGCTACCGGGGCCTCGCCCTAGTCCACTCCGCCTCCCCGGTCTACGCGGCCGGGCTCCTGGCCAGGCTGCTTGGGGAGAGCTACAGCCACGTCACCTGCATCGCCCCGGGGGAGTACCGCCCCCTCCTCCGCGGCGACTGCGAGAGGCTCGAGAGCCCCGGGGCCATAGACAGGCTGCTGGGCACCGAGAACGATGCAGTGGTGCTCCTCATCCCAAGGCTGCTCCGCCCCAACCTCCTCGCAGCCGCGGCCGAGACGGTGCGCGGGGGAGGGGTGCTGGCCCTGGCGCTCCCGCCGCCCGAGGAGTGGAGCCCCGGGGGCGCGGGCACCGGGGCCTACCGCCGCTACCTCCTCAACCGGCTGGCCGCGGCCAGGTCCATATTCTGGGCCGACTACGACAGGGGCATAGTCTACCGCGAGGCCCTGCCCGGCGGCCGCGCCCGGGGGCCGCCGGGGCCCCAGGGCTACCAGGCGAGGAGCCCAGTCCACCGCAGGCTCCTAGAGGCGGCGGCGACCCTCGACCAGGCCCGGGCGCTGGACGAGATAGTCCTCCACTTCCGCTCCCGCGGCAGGAGCGTCCTGGTCACCGGGGACAGGGGCCGCGGCAAGTCCGGGTTGCTGGGGCTGGCCGCGGCGTACCTGGCCGCCAGCAGGATGGTGGGCTTCGTCCCAGTCACCGCGCCCCGGCCGGAGGCGGTGCAGAGCCTCTTCAGGGTGCTCGACGAGGCGCTCGACCGGCTCGGGGCCAGGCACTGGAGGGTAGAGAGGGGAGGCCTCGTACTAGGCGTCGCGGGCCCCTGGTTCCACTTCCGCTACCACACCCCGGACAGGGTGGAGCCCGGCGCCTTCACGATAGTGGACGAGGCCGCGGCGCTGAGGCCGCTCCGGCTCCGCCGCATAGCCTCCAGGAGCCCGAGGCTGCTAGCAGCCACAACGATACACGGCTACGAGGGCAGCGGCAGGGTGCTCGCCAGGATGGTGGAGGAGATCCTCCCCGAGCCCAGGCTGGTGGTGAGGCTCGAGCACCCCGTCCGCTACCCGCCGGGGGACCCGCTGGAGGAGTGGGTCTACGAGACCTTCCTCCTCCGCGCCGAGCCCGGCGAGCCCCCGCCCTGGCCCCCGGCCAGGCTGGAGCCGGTGGAGCTTGACCGCATGAGGCTGGCCGACGACTATGAGGCGCTCAGGCTTGTCTACGGGCTGCTGGTGCAGGCCCACTACCGCAACGAGCCCGACGACCTAGCGTTGATCCTCGACGCGCCCCACCACAGGCTCTACGCCCTCCTCGCCGACGGCACCCCGGTGGCTGTTGCCGACGCCTCGCTGGAGAGCTGGGACACTGCCTACGAGGCGAGGATAATGCCAGACCTCCTGGCCCAGTCGAGCCCCCTGGCCGAGAAGGCCCGGGGGGTCAGGATAGTGAGGATAGCCGTCCACCCCAGTCTCCAGCGCCGGGGGCTCGGCTCCACGCTGCTCCGCTACATAGAGGAGAGGGCGAGGGAGGTGGGCGCCGACTGGCTGGGCGCGGTCTTCGGCCGGCCCGGTGTCCTAGGCTTCTGGAGGCGTAACGGGTTCCAGGCAGTCTACGTCTCACCCCTCCCCAGCAGGGCGACCGGCGAGCACAACATAGCGGTGGCGAAGCCCCTCACCAGCCTGGGCAGGGAGCTGGTGCTCACGGCGGCGAGGGACCTGCTCCGCCGCCTCCTCCTGGCGGGCCACAGCCTCTACCGCGGCCTCCCCGTCGAGGCCTACGTGGAGCTGCTCCAGGGCTCCCCCGGGCTGGCCCAGGACGCCCTCGCAGACCCTAGCCCGGCGCAGCGCCGCCGGCTAGAGCTCGCCCTCAAGGGGGTGCTGGATGTGGAGGCCGTGCTCGACGCCCTCTGGCTCCTCCTGGTCAACCACCTGCTCCGCCGCGGGGGCCTCTGGGGCACCCCGCTGGAGCAGCGGGAGCGCCTAGTCCTGGCGGCCAGGGTGCTGCAGGGGAAGACCATGAGCGACATAGTGGCGGGGCTGCGCATCCCCCTGCAGGAGGCCAGGAGGGCCCTGCGCAGGGCCCTGGAGCTGCTCGCGGGCCCCGCCCAGAGCGGGGAGCCGGGCTAGGAGGCCCCCGCGGCGCCGCCCTCTGGCACGCGCCGGGAGGCATGAGGGGGCAAGGATAGAAGAGCCCTGGCCTCCGGGAGACCCTCGCGGAAGGTGGTGTCTTGCAGGCACCCGCCGCTCTGGGCGTCTCCATGCTTATCGGGCTGCTGGCCTCCGCCGCGGCGAGGGCGGGCTGCGGCCTCCACGTGGACGTGAAGACCCTGCTAGTGGAGCCGATGCCGGGCGTGGCCATGGGCTATAGGGTGCTCGTGACGGTGTGCACGGCGGGCGGGCAGGCCCCCAGGCTGGAGGCCAGGATGGGCCCCATACCGGTGCCCCTCCACGTCGAGAGGCTCAACGCCACCTGCATAGCCGCCTACACGGAGCCCGCTATCCCGCTCGGCGAGAGCCTAGAGATCATCGCCGGGTCCGGCGCCTGCCGGCGGGTGTTCATGGTGAGCCCACCAGCCCCTCCACCCCCGCCGAGCCTCCCCGAGGCCGGCGAGGAGGCCAACGAGACCCCCTTAACGGAGCCCCTGGAGCCCCTTCTGAGGCTGCTCAACCAGACCGGTATCCGCATCCCCTTCGGCGGGCCCCTCCCCCAGGGAGGGGTGGGGAGCGGGCCGGCGGCGGGGAACGGGTCCACGGAGAGCGGTGGGGCGCGGCACGCGGGGCGCCCGGGGAGCCGGGGGCGCGGCGCCGGGCTGCTCCTGGCCGTCTCGCTGGCCGGCCTCGCGCTCGTGCTCGCCGACTACCTTGTGGACCGCCTAGGCGGCCGCCCTCCCCATGCCGGGCTGCGGACCGGGAGTAGGGCTAGGAAGGCCTGCTTGATCATCTCTATGAACGCGGGTATCACGCCCTTCTCGTCATAGACTTCTATTATCTTATTCCAGTTCATCCTCACTATGACTATCGACACTATTATGCTGGCCACTATGAGCCCGGCTATTGTCTCGGGGTTGAAGCCCCCCTCGGAGCCCGTGAGTGAGGCCACCACGTTGCCGAGGAGGACGGCCAGCGACGTTATGATTATCTTGCCCAGCGTCACAGCTATGAAGAAGAGGAGAGGGTTGTAGCCGGCCACGCCGACGGGTATGTAGAGCACGTCATCGGGGAGCGGGAGGGCGGCAAAGAGGAATATGGCTATAAACATGCCCTTGCTGAAGACATGGGCGAACAGCTCCACGTTCTCCCGCGCCCGCTCGGGGAGCACCTGGTGGACGCCGCGGCCGAGCATGTAGACTACGACCTTGCCCAGGCCGGCCCCCAGCCCGCCGGCGAGGGCGACGAGGATCTTCTCGTAGACGCTGTTGAGGGCGGCGCCGTAGCCGGCTATAACCACTAGGTAGGGCACAGTCATGTACGGGATGGCGTTGCTTACGAACGCTGTCAGGAAGGCGCCGATTGCTGCGCCGTAACCCGCCGTCAGCAACTCGAGGGACCCGAGGATATTCATTCCTGCTCCACGCTCCCCACGCTGCTGGCAGGCCTCTCTAGGCTCATGGACCGGGAGACGTTAGCTAATTAGAGCAGGCCTCCAGGGGCTAGATAGCCCCGGCGGCGGGATGGGGACTGCAAACGCGGCTTAGCCGGAGAGGGGTGCTGAGGCCCTCGATCGCTCACCGCCGCCTGCTCTCCCTGAGCCTCTCGGCCCAGCGCCTCGCCTCCCCGAGCGTCCTCTCTATCCCTCTCCAGTGGCCGCCCCTCCAGTAGACCTGGCCGCAGCCCGTGCAGACCCAGAACTCGGTGTAGGACTCGTAAACCCTCGGCGGCACCCTCCCCCTGACCTCCTCCCTGGAGGCCAGCCGCAGGGGGCTGTTGCAGACGGGGCACCTGCTCCTCCCCGGGTCTACCTCCAGAGGGACGCCGTAGCGCAGGCTTATCAGGGCCAGCGCCCTGGCCAGGTCCTCGCCCACCAGCACGGCTTCGAGGCCCCGGCGCCTGGCACGGTTGTAGAGCCCGCGGTCCCTCGTCACTATTATTCGGCGGCTCTTCTCGGCCTCCTCGAGTATCCTGGAGTCGTGCCAGCCCCTGGCGTACAGCGTGTCGCAGCCCATCATGCGGAGCCAGCGGGCCAGGTTCCCCAGCATAGAGTCCACTATGAACCTGGCGGCCCTTAGCCTCGCCTCGAGCCTTGGCGCCAACTCTGCAGCGCCCCGGGAGGCCTGGTCGCTAGCAGCTGCGGGGTGTATAACGTCTAGGCGCTCCGGGGGGAGGGGCGGCCCCGGCCCGGGAAGAAACCCTTCGAGAGGCTAGCGGCCCCTGGAAGCCACGAGCTTTACGAGCTCGTTCAGAGTAATTATGCCCACCAGCCTGCCCTCGTGCACGACCACGGCCCCCTTAGACTTCTTAGCCTCCATCTTCTCGAGAGCCTCAGCCACGCTGCTGTCCGGGGACACCGTGGGCGGCCTCAGCCTTATTATGTCGTCCACCAGCAGGTGCTCTATACGCTCCTTGCGGTACTTCTCCGGCACTATGTCGTGGAAGGCTAGGAAGGCGTCGGCAACCTCGTCGGCGGTTACGTATCCCACAAGCCTCCCCTCCTCGTCGAGCACCGGTAGGAAGAGTATGTTGTAGCGCAGCAGCAGCTGCCTGGCGTGGAGCACCTTGTTAGTGGTCCTCAGCACCTCCGGCACGGTAACCATAACATCCACTGCCTTCACATCCGGGGCCAGCTCGTGGACGAGCCTCGCCACCTCCCAGCGCGTTATGAGGCCAACAACCCTGTCGCCCTCAACAACGGGGAAGCTCCCCACGCCCTCCTCTATCATCCTCTGCGCTATGCTCGCGGCATCCTCCTCCGGGCCAGCGGTCTTCGGGTCGGGCGTCATGAAGCTCGAGACGTGGAGCCTCCCCACCACCAGGTTGCGGGTCCGCAGCGTAGCCAGCTTCATCATTATATCCTTCTTCGTCATTATGCCCACGAGCTTCTCGTCCTCGAATGCGAGCACCCTGTCGCTATCATGCTTCCTCATAACCCTCACGGCCTGCTCTAGGGTCTCGTCCTTATCCACGGCCGGGTACCGTGTATTCATTATATCACGGGCCTTCCACTCCACCATCCCGGTACGCCTCCAGCACTGCACGTCGTCCACGAGGCGCGGGAAGCCTCGAGGCCTCCTAGGCCTCTTATATCGCCCTCAAGATATTATGCTTGACCACTACGCCCAGAGGAGCCCCCTCCTCCACTACGGGCACAGAGCTGAACCCGTGCTCTATCATGAGCCCGGCCGCCTCGGCCAGGTCGCTCTCCGGGGCGACCGAGACCGGGTCCCGAGTCATCACGTCCTCGGCCGTGGGCAGTAGGGGCTCGTAGACGGGGCCAAGCCTGCCCTTAGGCAGCTCGGCGAACCGGCGAATCCTCTTCTTCTCCTCGAGAGCGGCGGCCGGGGAGGCGAACGCTATGTCGCTCGGCGCTATTATCCCTACAAGCCTCCCGCCGTCCACCACTAGCACGCGGCGGGAGGGATGGCCCTCAAGCAGCTCCACCACGTAGGCCAGGCTATGGCTAGGAGAGGCTCTCGGCGCGTCGCTGTACATGTAGTCCCCGGCCCGGCCTCTGCCCCGGAGCCTCTCGGCGTAGGCCCTCACCACGTCGGTCTTGGTTATTATCCCCACGAGCCTCCCGTCCTCGCCGACCACCGGCAGCCCGCCAATGCCGTGCTGGAGCATTAGCCTCGCGGCCTCCCGGAGGGGCCAGCCAGGCTTAGCCACGACAGGCTCCCTGGTCATTACCTCGGCGACCGGTATGGAGTCGAGAGGCCTGCCCCGGAGCCTCCTGGAGGCCAGCTTGAGGAAGTCAGCCTTTGTGACCACTCCCACGGGCTTCTCGGCCTCGTCAACCACCACGAGCCTTCCGACCCGGTGGCGTATCATAAGCCTCCTGGCGTGGGCGAGGCTATCCCCGGGCCTAACAGCCACGACGGGGGAGGACATGTAGTCCGCTATCCTGGGATACGACATTGCTCCAACCCAGCTCTATACGGGTATGGGATGACACGTGCCCGGGCAAAAATCTGGTGAGGATTGAGAGCCCTGGGGCCCTCCGCCCCTCTAGGAGGGCTGCGTGGCGAGGGCGTAGAGTATGTCCCTCTCAGTAACTATGCCCACTAGCTCGCCGTCCTTCACCACCAGGAGGCTACTGACACCCTTCTCCCTCATCAGGGTCGCCGCGTCGCCGGCGTCCGCGTCGGGGCTAACAGTAACGTAGCCGCTGAGCCCGACGAGCTTCACCGGGGCCCTTAGCGCCTCCTCCATGCTATCGCCCTCCATGTAGCGGAAGACGTCGTGGCTGCCGAAGAAGCGTACGATATCCTTCGCCGTTATCATGCCCCAGAGCTTGCCGCCCTCTACTATGGGCAGTCTCCTGACACCATACTTTATCATAGTCTCGGCTGCCTCTTTCAGCGTGGCCTTAGCATCTATGGTTATCACGTTACTCGTCATTATGTCGGATACTTTGCGGCCGATCCTCTTCTCGGCCAGGTGCTCCACCAGGTCGTGCTCGGTTATGATCCCCCAGAGGCTACCGTCCTCCATCACCACGGGTAGGACACCGACGCTCCTGGTAACCATGATCTCCAGTATCCTCGGCAGCTTATCCGCCACGGTTACGTAGACGGGGTTGGGGTTCATGATGGAGGAGACGTGCTCCTTCAGCAGCGCGGAGAAGATGTTGCCGCGGTGCCTGTTAACAACTATGTTGTAGAGGTCGCCGCCGCCCAGGTAGCTGACGAGATCCGTGGCGGTGACTATGCCCTCCAGCTTCTCGTCGCTGGGCGACACCACGGGCATAGCCCTTACCCTGTAGCGGCTCATATCCTCCGCCAGCCCCAGTATGGTGGTGGTCTTGGTAGTGGTGTAGACGGGCCTCCTAGCCAGGATCTTGGCGTCGCCCTCGCTCCTGTGGATGCGGTCGCTGAAGTTCGGCTTCCCGTCGCTCCTCAGCCACCTAATACCCTCCGGCCTCCTGGGGGGCAGGGGCGCTCTAGGCGCTCCCACGGCTCAACGCCTCCCTGGCACCCTCTCCCCTGGGCATCCAAGCCCAATCCCGGTTCTACACGAGGGCCATGGTATTAAACTACCTTGGACCGAGGGCGGCCCCGGAGCCACGCAGCCACCACATCGCTTCTATCCACGACCCCGAGGAGCCTGCCCTCCTCATCCACGACGTACACCCTGCCTATATCCCGGCGCAGCATGAGCCTAGCAGCCTCCGCGGCGGGGGCATCGGGCTCCACCGCGGCCGGCGGGGTGGACATCACCTCCTCCACGCGGGGGCCCCTCCGCAGCCCCGAGGGGGACTCGAGGTCCGGCCTCGTGAACCCGCGGGCCAGCAGGTCGTGCTCAGCCACAACGCCCACCAGCCTGCCGTCCTTAACGACTGGGAGGGCTGAGAAGCCGCGGGAGAGCATTAGCTGCCACACCTTGTAGACCGGGGTCCCGGGCTCGACGTAGACGAGCCTGGTCTCCATAAGCCGCGACACGGGCTTCTCGAGGAACTCCTCCCCGCTCTCCAGGAGCCTCTCTATAACCCCCTCGAGGCCCAGGACGCCGAGCAGCCTGCCCGCATCGTCCACCACGGGGGCGTACCACTCGTCAAGCTCCAGCATCCTGCCGGCCGCCTCCCGCAGCCCCTCGCCCGGCTTGAGGAGGAGCCTGGGCTCCTCCTCGAGGCCCCTAGCCGCCACCCCCGCCCTGGTGCTGGTCACCGTCAGCAGGGCCCTCCTCCTGACCACGCCCTCGAGCCGCATGGTCTTCTCGTCGGAGACCACGGGGATTAGGCGCAGCCTCAGCTCCCTTACCATGCGCCGCAGCTCGCCGATGCTCGTCTGGGGCAGGGCGTAGGGGTAGCGGGGCGAGAACGCGTCTGAGACACGTGCCTCCAGGCCCGACACCGTTAGTAGAATCAAGTATGATTAATGGAGTAAAATCTCTTTTGCAGGACCTCTAGAGTCCGCCTCCCCGGCCCTCCCTTAGGTAGAGGATCTCGATGAGCCCAGGCGCTATCCTCACTATATCGCTCCTCGATATTATCCCGACGAGCCTGCCGTGCTCGTTCACCACCGGCAGGTGGCCTATCCCCTTCTCCCTCATGTACTCCGCGGCAGCGGCGAGGGTAGCGTCCTCGTAGATCGTGACCGGGTTCCTGGTCATTATGTCCTCCACCCGGGTCTTGGAGGGGTCCAGGCCCCGGGCCACCACCCTCCTCACTATATCGCCCTCGGTAACTATCCCCAGTATGGTGCCCTTCTCGTCCACGACCACGACACTGCCCACGTCGTTCTCGGCCATCTTGCGTGCCGCCTCCACGGCAGTCTCGTCGGGCCTAACGGTGACAACGTTAACCGTCATAACGTCGGAGACGCTCAGCTCCTCCGGGGGAGCACTCTCAGAGGACACCATCAGCCACCCCGCTCCTCCGGGACAGTCTTGAAGGCGATTGGGAGGTTAAAGAATGGTACCTCAAGCCCCTAGAGGAGGCCGAGCCGCCGCGCCTTCTCCACCGCCGGGCCCCAGAGGCTTCCAGGCCTCCTACGCCGCAGTGCCTCCAGGAGCCGCCGGTTCCTCTCCTTAGCCCTCGCCAGGACCTCGTTAGCCACGTCCACCATGCGGTGGAGCGCCTCGCGGTCAACCAGCACCCGGTCTCCATCGGCCAGCAGCATGTCCGCCCTCACCCCCGTCCGCAACTCCACCAGCGGGGCCTCGCCCAGCACCATTACCCCGCTGTGCTTGAACCCCGCCTCCCTCGCAGCAGCCAGCAGCTCCCTGGCCTCCTCCAGGCTGGCCGTGTAGACGTGGTATATGGGCCCCTGCACGCTCAGCCAGAGCCGGTGGGCCCAGGGCTTCGCGAGCACCCCCTCTATCTCCTCGTAGCCCACCCTCCCGTGCTTCTTGAAAACAGTCATGGTCTCGTCCTTGGCCCAGGGGTAGGCGGCGTCTATCACGGTTATCCTGCCCGAACAGCTGCTCTTCGGGTAGCTCCAGGGCCGCAGGAAGATCTCGATCAGCACGTCTAGGATATCCTCGTCGAGATAGCCTATCCTGAGGTCCTCCCAGAGCCTCCGCCAGGCCTCCATCTTGGCCTGCTGCCAGCCGCCCCCCGCCGCCACGGCTCCTAGGCCCCGGTGGAGGGTGTTGGAGGAGGGCCTGGAAGACTTGATAAAAGGGCTTGCCGTACCAGCTACTCACTGAAACGGGTACCCATGGCGAGGGAGGGGCGGGGGTGGACGGCATGGGGGCGCTGCTGGAGAAGCTTAAGCCCATGAGCCCCGGGCAGGAGGAGATGCTCCAGGCCCTCACAAGCGACGAGTACGAGATAGTAGGGCTCTTCGGCCCCACGGGGAGCGGTAAGAGCCTCTTCAGCGTCCTCTACGGGATCGACGCGGTGCTGGAGGGCAAGTACAAGAGGCTCATAATCTCGAGGCCCGTGGTCGACGTTGTCACGGGCAGGGAGCTCACGGCCCAGGAGCTGGGGGAGCAGTACTACGAGATAGCCTCGGCCTACCTCCGCGACATCCTGGCAGGCTTCATAGAGTGGCAGGAGGTAGAGAAGCTCATAGACGAGGGCAAGATAATGTTCGCCGACACCCACTACCTCCGCGGCAGGACTTTCGACGACTCAATAATCTTCCTAGACGACTCGCAGAACATCCCCCCGGAGAGCAGCGTTGAGATACTCATGAGGATAGGCAGGAACAGCAAGTTCGTCATAGCCGGCGACCCGGTGTTCCAGAAGCCCCACGGCGTGGAGCGCGACGGCGCCACCGTTATGAGGGAGGTACTGGTCGGCGAGGAGAATGCCAAGGTTGTAGACCTCGGGCTGAAGGACATAGTTAGGCCCGGCGCCCGCCGGGGGATAAGGCTCCTCATAGAGATGAGGATGAGGAACAGGCCCCTCAACGAGGCGGAGAAGAGGGTGATGGAGGCCGCCAGGATCTACGCCCCGGACGCCGACGTGATAACAGTGGTGGAGTTCATAGACGCCAAGAAGCAGTTCCAGATAACGGCCGAGCACGTGCCAGACGCCCTGATACTGGTGAAGGAGGGCTACCTGGGCAGGCTGGTGGGCCGCGGCGGCGAGAGGATACAGAAGATAGAGCAGGACACCGAGCTGAGGCTCCGCGCAGTGGAGCTGACACTAGACTTCACCAACATCATAAGGGCTGTACACCCTGTAAGCTGGATATACAAGCACGTGGTTGATGTGGACTTCGAGGGCCCCTACCTAGCGGTCCGGGTCCGGAGCGACGAGTTCGGCGCCTTCGTCGGCCAGCGCGGCTTCCACGTGAAGTTCCTGGACGCTGTGTTCAGGAAGCTGCTCGGCGTAGGGGTAAAGGCCTACGAGGTCGAGGAGGAGACTAGGCGTAGGAGGAGGCGCTAGCCCCCAGGCCCCCCTTTCTACGGGGCCCCGGGGGCCACCCACTTGTCCCCCCGGGGGCCGCAGCGGCCCCCCTCTGCCCCGGGCAGCCTCCTTGCCGAGGATCAGGCTTGTGCGCGACTCGAGGCTCGGGGAGGCCCTCCGACTCCTCGTGGACGCCCTCGGCCTGGACTACGTGGACAAGTCCAGGCTCTACGCCGCCTGGAGCAGGGGCGCCCGGACGCGAGCATACGCAAGGATATGGGGGGTTCCCAGCCCCTTCACCAGGCTGGGGCTCTGCAGCCCCATGTACGTGGTGGAGCTGGTCTCAGAGAACTTCGCCCACCTGGGCTGCCGCGACCGGGTGGCGGTGCTGGTGCACGAGCTGCTCCACATACCGCGGAGCTTTAGCGGGGGCCTCCGCAGCCACGGGGAGTGGAGCCGCTGGAGCAGGCTGAGGAGGCTGGCGGACAGCCTCCCCGGCGGCGTGGTTGAGAGGGTGTGCAGGCTCCTGGAGAGCTCTCTGGAGGAGCTTATAGGCGGGGGTGCAGGAGGCGATGGGCAAGATCTACGTGCTGAGGGAGCCCCGTAGGGGAGACCGGGCCTGGAACATCTACGCCCTCCGTGAGGCGGCGTGGCTGAAGCGCTGGTTCCAGGGCGTCTACTACAGCCCGCGGCTCAAGAGGCTCCTAGCGGTCTTCAAGCCGACCCCGGGCACCCATGTGAACATGCTGGTGTTCGAGGAGATGGGGGAGAGCGTGCTCAGCGACGCCTACAGGATGGAGTGCCCCAGGGGCTGCAACCGCTGCTGCGTCTTCCGCAGCGGCGCCTTCATCCTCGAGAACGAGCTGCGCCGCCTCCCCGTGGAGGTCCAGGAGAGGATCCGGAGCCAGCCTAGCGAGCTGGTCCGCACCCCTGGCGGCCCCGTGAGGGTCTACAGGCTCGACACCGGGCCTATGGGGCGCTGCATATTCTTCGACGTCGAGGAGGGTAGGTGCATGCTGGAGGACTACGGGAAGCACGCCAAGCCGATAGTATGCCTGCTGACCTACTGCACCGTATTCGCCACCCGGGGCGGCAGGCTCTACCTCAAGAGAGGCTACCGGGTCCTGCGAGACGGGAGGGTGGAGATGCGCTACGAGGAGGTGGACCGGGATACATGGAACAGGATGGTGGCCAGGATGGGCTCCCTCTGGTCCAGCTACCGTAAAACCTTCAGGAGGGCTGGCGCCGGGGCGGTGAAGAGGGAGGCCAAGGCCTAGATGTGCATTACAGCGCCCTCCCCGACACTCATGGGGGCGCTGCTCTCCAGGTACTCCGGGCTCTCCGCGTAGGGCCTCCTCCGCTTCTTCATAACCTTCTCCACCGCGGCCGCGAAGTCCTCCATCGACACGTACCTGCGGCCGCTCCTCAGCGCCATGAGCCCGGCCTCCATAACTATAGCCCTTATATCCGCCCCCGTGGCGCCCTCAGTCACCCTGGCCAGGTAGGCTAGGTCGACGTCCTCCGCCAGCGGCATCCTCCTGGTGTGTATCTTGAATATCTCCAGCCGGCCCTTCTCGTCCGGCGGCGGCACGTAGATCAGCCTGTCGAACCTGCCGGGCCGCAGCAGGGCCGGGTCGAGTATATCGATCCTGTTGGTGGCGGCTATCACCTTCACGTTGCCGAGGGGCTCGAAGCCGTCCAGCTCCGCGAGCAGCTGCATCAGGGTCCGCTGTATCTCGCGCTCACCGCTGGTACCTATGTCTATCCTCTTAGCAGCTATCGCGTCTATCTCGTCTATGAATATGATGCTGGGCGCCTTCCTCCTCGCCAGCTTGAACACCTCCCTCACTATCCTCGCGCCCTCGCCCACATACTTGTGGACGAACTCGGAGGCCACAACACGTATGAAGGTGGCATTGCTCATGGTGGCCACGGCCTTGGCGAGCAGCGTCTTCCCGCAGCCCGGCGGGCCGTAGAGCAGCACACCCTTAGGCGGCTCTATCCCCAGCTCGCGGAACGCCTCCGGCTTGAGCAGCGGGAGTATGACGGCCTCGTAGAGCTCCCTCTTCTGCTCATCCAGCCCCCCTATATCGTCGAAGGTGACGCCAGGCTTCTCGGTGACCTCCATAGCCCTTACGGTAGGGTCCTCCCTCTCGGGGAGCACCTCTACTATGGTCGAGCCCCGCTGGTTGAGCGCCACGTAGGCGCCGGGTGTGAGCCTTGAGACGTCCACGTTGGAGGAGACGTTCACAACCAGGTTGGGCCCGGTACTGCTCTTTACCACGACCCTGCCGTCGGGGAGCACGCTGAGCACTACAGCCTCTATGAGAGGCGGGTTGAGGAGCTTGTCCACCTCCATCTTGTAGCGGCGCAGCTCCCTACGCAGCTCGGCCCTCTCGGCCTCCAGCTCGCGGACACGCCTCTCAAGGTAGTGTATATAGTCCCTGGTGGCCTCGTTGTCGGCGCCGCGCCGCTGCATACCACTACGCCACCATGCACCTAGATTAGAACGGGCATATGAACACCTAAATAATAGTTTGTGCCCCGTGGCTACTCTGGTGAGACGCCCCCTATGCCGCTAGGGAGACGCCGCAGGGAGGTAGTCTACTGCGAGATGTGCGGCCGCCCGATAGAGGGGAGGAGCTACACCATAGTGGTCGAGGGCGTCGAGATGGTGGTCTGCGAGAGCTGCTACCGCCGCTACATGTCCCGCGCCTCCACTACGAGGATGGATGAGCCGCTGCGGCTCCGCGTGGCGCCCGGCTCCCGGGCGCCGGAGCCCAGTGGGCCGCGGGCCGCCAGGCCAGCGGCGCCCCGGAGGGTGCGGCAGAGGCCCCCCGCCCGCCGTGGTTCGGGGCTGGGGCTCGTCGAGCGCTTCGAGGTGGTGGAGGACTACGCTGAGAGGGTGAGGAGGGCCCGGGAGAAGCTCGGGCTAACCCAGCGGGAGCTGGCGGTGAAGGTCAGGGTCGGGGAGAATGTGATAAAGCGTATCGAGGCTGGGACACTGGTGCCCCCGATAGACCTGGCTAGGAGGCTGGAGAGGGTGCTGGGGGTGAAGCTGCTGGAGCCCGTAGCGGAGGAGCCGCTGGAGGAGCTGGAGGAGGGGAGAGACAGGGGCGGCTTCCACCTCACCCTAGGCGACGTCGCGGAGCTGCGCGAGGACTAGCCCCCCAGGGCAGCCCCTATAGCCGGGCTCCCGCCCCACGCCCAAGCCCGGATGGCCTGCCGCTCCCCGCCGGGGATGCGTGGAGCCGCCTTGAAGCGCGCCATTCTAGCCCTGCCGAGGAGTATGGAGGGTTGGGAAGAGAGGGAGGCATACGCGCTGGTGGAGACTGCAGGCTACCGTGTCGAGGGTGTCGTGCGCTACCGCCCCGTGTCGCGCTCCAGGCTCTTCAGCAGGGCTAAGCTCGAGGAGATCGCCGCCAGCGCCAGGGGGCTGCGGGACGACGAGGAGGCGAGGATAATAGTCTACGACGAGCTGAAGCCCCGGGAGTACTTTCGGGTGGTTAGGGAGGCCGGCGTGGAGGCTATAGACAGGACGCTCCTCATACTGGAGATCTTCGCCCTCCACGCTGGCAGCAGGGAGGCCAAGCTGCAGATAGAGCTGGCCCGGCTCAGGCACCGGCTGCCGCTGGTGAAGGAGGCTATAAGGCTTGCCAAGATGCGGGAGCTGCCCGGCTTTCTGGGCCCCGGCGGCTACGCGGTGGACGCCTACTACCGGTACATGGTCTCGAGGATAGCGAGGATAAGGAGGGAGCTGCAGAGGCTCCGGGAGCGTAGGGGGCTGGAGAGGAGGAAGAGGAGGAGCGCCGGGCTCCCCCACGTAGCTATAGTGGGCTACGCCAGCGCCGGCAAGACGACGCTGTTCAACATGCTGAGCGGGGAGGCTAAGCCCGTTGGCCCGGAGTACTTCACAACCGTGTCCCCCAAGGTCAAGGCTGTAGGTGTTGACGGGCTCCGCTTCGCGGTGGTCGACACGGTCGGGCTCATCTCGAGGATACCCCCGGAGATCATAGAGGCCTTCCACTCCACCCTCGAGGAGGCCGCCGAGGCCGATCTAATCCTCTACGTGCTGGACGTGTCGGAGGAGGAGCACGTGCTGGCGGAGAAGCTGAGCGAGGGCCTCGACACGCTCCGGAGGATAGGGGTGATCGACAAGCCCATGGTGATAGCCGCCAACAAGATGGACCTGGTCAGCGACAGGAGCGAGCTCGACAGGGTGCTCCGGCTCGTGGAGGCCATGGCCTCCTCGGTCTACCCCGGGCTCCAGGGAGTTATACCCGTCTCAGCCGCGACCGGTGAGGGCCTGGGCAGGCTGCTATGCCGGCTGTCCACCCTGCTGAGAGGTACGGCCGGGTCTACGTGCTCCGGATAGGCCACAGGCCCCAGCGCGACAAGAGGATAACCACCCACGTGGGCCTCGTAGCCAGGGCGTTCGGGGCCAACGGCTTCATACTCGGCGACGTCTGCGACGACCACGTGATGGAGTCGCTCCGCGGGGTGCTGGAGAGATGGGGCGGCTCGATGGAGCTGCGCTGCGGGGTCAGCAGCCGCCGCTACGTGGCTGAGTGGAAGAGGGGCGGCGGCGAGGTCATACACTTGACCATGTACGGGCTTCACGTGGACGATGTCATAGGCGAGATAAGGGCCAGCCCCAGGCCTAAGCTGATAGTCGTGGGGGCGGAGAAGGTGCCCCCGTTCTTCTACGAGGCCGCCGACTACAACGTGGCTATAGGGAACCAGCCGCACAGCGAGGTGGCCGCGCTGGCAGTGTTCCTCGACCGGCTCTACGGGGGCGAGGAGCTCCGCATCGAGTTCCCCGGGGCCAGGGTGAAGATCATACCATCGCCCAGGGGCAAAAGAGTAGTAAGCCTGGAGTGAGCACAATTATACCTGGCTGACGTCATGGGGCTGAGCAGGCCATGCAGGGCAGCGAGCTTGAGAAGTTCTACCTGTTCGTGGAGAGGCTTGTGGACAGCGAGGCCCGGCAGGTGATCCAGGCCCTCTACGAGGAGGGGGGCGAGCTCTCCGAGGCCGATATAGCTGAGAAGACGGGGTTGAAGCTCAACGCCGTCCGCAGGGCCCTCAACCTCCTGGCGGAGAAGGGGCTTGTCGTGTACAGGAGGCAGAGGCACCCGGAGAAGAACAGGCTCGTCTTCTACTGGAGGATAAACTACGAGGGCCTCCCGGCGATCATCGAGGCGAGAAGGAGGGCTGCGCTGGAGAGGCTCCGGACGCTGCTCGAGGGGGAGGAGGGCACCTACTACTACGTCTGCCCCAACGATGGGACCAAGTACACGTTCGAGGAGGCGCTGGAGCACGAGTTCACCTGCCCCAGGTGCGGCACCATGCTTGTCCCGGACCCGGACCGGGAGCTGCGTATACAGATCCTCCGGCAGTACGTGTCGCTGCTGGAGGCGGAGGTGAACAGTGCTAGGCGTCGTTGACCTCTTCGCGGGCGCCGGGGGGTTTGCGGAGGGGTTCCGGCGGGCTGGGTTCCGCATCCTCCTGGGCGTGGACAACGACCCGGCGGCGATAAGGAGCTATAAGGCGAACTTCCCCGAGTCGGTAGCCCTCGCCATGGATATCAAGGAGGTGACGGGGGCGCTTATAGAGAGGCTCGTGGGCCGCCCCGACGTGGTGATAGGCAGCCCTCCCTGCGAGCCCTACACCGGCGCCAACCCCAGGAGGATGCGGAACCCCCTGGACAGGCTCTACCAGGACCCGGCGGGGCAGCTGGCCCTGCACTTCGCCAGGATAGTCGGGGAGCTGCGGCCCAGGGTATTCGTCATGGAGAACGTGCCCGGCATCCTGGACGTGGAGGAGGAGCTGCGCCGCGTCTTCGCCGAGGCCGGGTACCCGAGGATATACTTTAACCTCCTCCGGGCGGAGGACTACGGCACCCCCAGCCACAGGCTCCGCGTATTCATCTCAAACATCAGGATAAAGCCGCCCAGGAGGAGGCGGAGGATAACCGTCGAGGAGGCCCTGCGCGGGCTCCCCGAGCCGGGCAGCGAGGGAGTGCTGAACCACGAGCCCCCCTCCATGAGCCCCAGGAAGGCCAGGAGGATAGCGAGGCTCCGCTGGGGCCAGGCCCTCATCTACTACGAGGGCGCCGAGGGCCGCCGCTACCCCAACCTGATAAGGCTGGACCCCCGCCGCCACGCGCCCACGGTGCTGGGCTCCAGCAGGTTCATCCACCCCTACGAGCCCAGGTTCCTCACCGTCAGGGAGCAGGCCAGGCTGATGGGGTTCCCCGATAACCACGTCTTCCTCGGAGGGAGGGACGAGCAGTACAACCAGGTGGGGGAGGCCGTCCCGGTCCCGCTGGCGGAGGCTATAGCCTGGGAGGTTAGGAGGTTTCTCGAGAAATCCTCCTAGCCAGGGGGTAGAGGAGGAGCGCCGCCTCGGCCACCGGGGTTAGCCTGCCCTCGCTCCCCACGGGGTAGACAGCCTCCCCGAGCCCCGCCACGTCCCTGCCCGGGGCCGCGTCTATCCCGCCGAGGACTATCATCAGGCTCTCCTCCC
The DNA here is from genome assembly GCF_001462395.1 of Pyrodictium occultum. Taxonomy (NCBI): domain Archaea; kingdom Thermoproteati; phylum Thermoproteota; class Thermoprotei; order Desulfurococcales; family Pyrodictiaceae; genus Pyrodictium; species Pyrodictium occultum. The sequence continues at coordinate 951,479 of NZ_LNTB01000001.1, read as the reverse complement.
CGGCCAGCTTCTCCGCGTAGCTCCACGGGTCCACGGGCTCCCCGTACTCCCTCGACACCACCACTATCCTCCCAGGGGAGAGGATCTCCACGGCGTCCTTCACGCTGGGCAGCACCGAGAAGCTCCTCCCCAGCCGCAGCGCCAGCCTCATCGCCTCCGGGACCCCGCTGGAGGCGGCGGCGCCGTAGACCTTGGTGGCCACCAGGTGGGTAAAGCCTAGGCCGTAGACGAGCTTAGCCATGTCTATGAGGCGCTGCGCGCTCGAGACGTCGTGAACCACTACGGCCACCCTCGGCCTCAATGAGCCGCTCCACCCCCTGCCCTGGTAGCGCGCCGCCGGGGGCTCGGCACTTAAAGGTGTCCACATCGCGCCCGGGCTCGGCGAGTACAGCCTTCGCCACAGCCCCCGGCCATCTAGAACCTGCCAGAAGGCCTAACCCGAATTATAGGGACGCGCCGCCTAGACCACCCCAGGGGCCCCTCTAGCCCGTCATCACGCTGAGGGCCCTCCGGCCGGCGAGTGGTGGACGCTCATGCCGCGCCTGGTAGCTCTACGCCTCCCCGACGACGTGTACAGGGAGCTGGAGGAGAGGGCCAGGAGGGAGGGCTTCCCCCTCGTCTCCGACTACATCCGCTACCTCGTGCTGAGGGAGCTGGGCCTCCTCGGCGAGGAGAGGAGCGTGGAGGCGCTGGTGGAGCGCGCCGTCTCGGAGAAGCTGAGGGAGCTGGCCGGGGAGGGCAAGCTGGAGGTCACGCCCCCGGACGTGGAGAAGCTGGCGTCCAGGCTGGAGCGCAGGATACAGGACATGATAAACCCCTGGACGGCTAAGATAGACTCGCTGTCGGCGAAGCTGGCCGAGGCCATAGAGAGGCTGGAGGCTCTGGAAGACAGGCTGAAGAGCCTCGAGGAGGCCGTGGAGGCCCAGCGCCGCCAGGAGCAGCCCCCGCCGCCGAGGGCCCCGGTCCAGCCGGCCCCGGGCGAGAGGGCGGCGGGGAGGGAGCACCACCGGGGCAGGAGGCGCTCAGCCATAGAGAGGCTCCGGGAGCAGGGCGTCGTCTTCGAGCACGAGGTCCACTGGCTCCGCGACCGCGACGCGTTCTTCGAGAAGCTCCGCCGCGAGGGGGCGCTGGTGCTCGACCTCGGCGGGGAGCGGGTGGCGGTCGACAGGGGCTTCTGGGAGAACTTCCGCGAGAAGGTGGAGCAGCTCCCCACCGCCAACGACGAGGAGATAAGGATGCTGCTCACCGACGCCCAGTACGAACTGTTCAAGAGGCTCAAGGAGGCCGGGCTAGTCTACTTCGACGCCTCCAGGAAGGCCTGGCGCTTCGTGGAGGAGCCCGAGCCGGGGTAGGCGGCCTCGGAGCCAAGTCACTCTTCACAGCCGGCCCCTAGGGGCTCCGGCGCTGGCGTAGTCTTCATCGGCCATCCCCAGGGAGGGGGCCGGGGATGCGGGGGCTCCCGAAGGGGCGAAACTCGCCATCCCCCGCGCCGCTGCGCGGGGCTCGGATCGGCTGTAAGGCTTCACAGCCCCCATAGGGCTGGGGCCCGGGGCCCATCCCTAAATACGGTGCCTGGAGCCAGGGGGCCGGGGAGCATGGCCAGGCTGGGCGACCTGGAGGAGAGGGTGCTGAGCTACCTCCGCGACCACCCGGGCAGCGGGCCGAGGGAGATAGCTGACGCGCTCGGAGAGCCCCTGCAGAGGGTGCGGGCGGCGCTCCAGAGGCTCCGCGACGCCGGCCTCGCCGCCCGCGGCGAGGAGGGCCGCTACTACGCCGTCGCCCCCGCGGTCCGCGGGCTGCCCCGCAGGGAGCTGCGCCGCCCCGGGGGCCACTTCTCCCCCGGCGACCTCGAGGCGGTGGTTGCGAAGCTCGCGGAGCTCGAGGAGAGGGTCGGGATGCTCGAGGCTGCGGTGGAGAGGCTTCTCCGCCGCTGCGGGGCCCGCGGCGATGAGTCCAGCGCCTTATAGCCTCGCCCCCGTCGGCCGCGAATGATACCCCTCCGGGGGTCTGTGCAGGGTGTCCGCCGGGCTGCACAAGCTGGAGGCAATGGCCCGGGGCTACGCCCTCGCGGCCGTGAGGGCCGACCGGGAGGGCAGGATACAGGAGGCTATATCGAACTACAAGAAGGCCATAGATATACTCGGCAAGATAGTGAGGCTCTACCCCGACAACCCACTGGCCCATGTCTACCGCGGGATAATCCAGCAGTACCGCCGCCGGGTAGAGCAGCTCGAGAAGCTCGGGGTCCCGGCCTCCCCGGCGGAGGCGGAGCAGCTCGAGGACTGGATAGTCACGGAGAGGCCTAGGGTGAGGTTCAGCGACATAGCGGACCTGGAGCACGCGAAGCAGGCGATAAAGGAAGCTATAATATACCCGGTTAGGAGGCCGGATCTCTTCCCCCTCGGCTGGCCCCGCGGGATACTCCTCTTCGGCCCGCCGGGCTGCGGCAAGACAATGCTCGCCGCGGCGGTGGCCAACGAGGTGGACGGGGTCTTCTTCAACGTGGACGCGGCCAGCATCATGAGCAAGTGGCTGGGGGACGCCGAGAAGAGGGTGAGGATGCTCTTCGAGAAGGCGCGCGAGGCGGCCCGCGGCGGGAGGCCGGCGATAATATTCATTGACGAGATAGATGCGCTCCTCGGCGTCCACGAGAGCGAGGTCGGCGGGGAGGTTAGGGTGAGAAACCAGTTCCTCAAGGAGATGGACGGGCTCCAGGACAAGAGCAGCAAGCTGCACGTATACGTTATAGGCGCCACCAACAAGCCGTGGAAGCTAGACGAGCCCTTCATAAGGAGGTTCCAGAAGAGAATCTACATACCCCCGCCCGACCGGAGGGCCAGGCTGGAGCTCTTCAAGCTCTACACCCGCGGGCTCCGGCTGACCCCCGACGTGGACCTGGAGAAGCTCGCCGACATGACCGAGGGCTACAGCGCCAGCGACATAAAGGACATAGTCATGGAGGCCCACCTCCGCACCGTGAGGGAGCTGTTCGAGCGGCAGGGAGGCCAGGGCGAGCCCAGGCCCCTGACCATGGAGGACTTCGTGGAGTCGATAAGGTCCAGAAGGCCGAGCATAACGAGGGAGATGATAGAGGCCTACGAGAAGTGGTACGAGAGGTTCAGGGGCTAGCCCCTCCTACCAGACCACGGTCTCCCGGTGTATAGCCGCCCGGCGCGGCGGGCCGCAGAGCCGGAGCCAGGGGAGGGGCTCGCCGCAGCGGGGGCACCTGGGGGCCGTGCCGCCCCCCGCGTCGGCGTACACCCTGACCCCCCAGGGCTTCCTCGAGACCACTGGGGCGCCGCACCTGGGGCAGGCGGTGTCGGTGAGGGTGTAGCTCTCCTCCGGGTAGAGGTAGACGTTCCACCTCCCCCGGTCCCTCAGCTTCTCCACGAGGCTGTACGCCTTGTCGCCCAGCTCCTCCCCCAGGGGGAGCACGTGGACCGGAGTGCCGGGGTACCTAGCCGCCAGGTCGGCCACGGCGGCGGCCGCGCCGGGGGAGCCGTCGTAGGGGACGTGGATCTCCACGGCCTCGAACAGCCGGTGCGCCTCCCTCAGCGCTGCGGCGGCGTGGTCGGGCCGGGGGAGCTTCTCGACGGCCAGCAGGTACTCGAACACGACGCCGTTGTAGCCCGCCTCCCGGGCCTCGCGCAGCCTCTCCAGCGCCACCAGGCCAGCGGTGCGGGCGAGCACGTAGCGCACGCCGGGGGCGGCCTCGCGTACGAGCCCGGGGAGCTGCATCACCCAGTCAGCCACCAAGGGCTCGCCGCCGTCGAGGAGGAAGACGCTGGGGGACAGCATGCGGAGCCTCCGCAGCTCCCCCGGCTCCAGCCTCCGCAGCTCCAGGCCCCTGGGGTCGGCGTAGTCCCTCCAGCTGCAGCGGCTGCAGCGGACCGGGGAGCCGGGGAGCATGAGCCTGGCCGCCACCCCGCCGGGGCAGGTGTGGGCGAGGGGCACGTCCTCGACGCGGAGCACGCTGAGCCAGAGGGCCCTCCAGGGGCGGAGGTCGCCCCTCCCCGGCGCCACGACGCCGCAGCGCCCCTCGCCGCGGCAGTGGAGGATGCAGCGGCTGCACACCGGCCCCTGCCCCTCCAAGGGCCTCCTACCTCCGGCGGAGCCACCAGCTGCTCCGGTACCTCTCCTCCAGCCGCCGGGCCAGGCTCTCCTCCTCCGGGCTGAGGACGTCCAGCCTCACGGTGTCGTAGCCGAGGGCGCGTCGGAAGCCCTCCACCAGCGCCAGGGCGGCCTCCTCCCGGGCGGGGCGGCGGCCCAGCACCCTCTCGACGGTGGTGACCCTCTCCTCTATGCTCCGGGCCCCGTGGCTCTCCAGCTTCTCCCTGGGGGCGCGGAGGAGCCTGGCCATGACCTGGAGGTCTGAGGCGTAGAGGAGGGTGCCGTGCTGGAGCAGCGCCCCCGCGGCCCTCGCCTGCGCGTTCCCCGAGATCTTCCTCCCGGCCACGACCACGTCGTTCACCGGCTTGAACTCGGCCTCCACGCCCAGGACGCGGAGCGCCTCCACAACGCCCCTGCAGAGGACCCGGTAGCTCTCCTCCACGTCCCTCAGCCCTGGGAGAGAGTCCAGCCCCAACGCTATGGAGTATGTAACCTCCCCCGCCGGGTCGTGGTAGACGCTCCCCCCGCCTGTGAACCTCCTCACCACGTCGATCCCCATCCTCCTGGCCTCCTCCAGGTCCACGCTGGCCTCGAGCCTCTGGAACCTCCCGATAGTCACCGCCGGGGGGTTGAAGACGTAGACTCTGAGCGTGTCCGGGACCGCGCCCTCGCCGCGGAGCCGGAGCAGCGCCTCGTCCACCGCCATCTGCCAGGAGGCGGGGTGGCCCTCCAGGTCCAGGATCACCCGCAGCACCCTCGCCAACGCCTACCGGGCCCTCCTCCCGGGGGCTGGAGCGCGCCTGCCCATATATGCCGGCCCCGGAGGCCCCGTGGCCAGGGGCCGTGCAGGGTGCTGGTACGCGCCTCCATAGGCACGCTGGCCGTGCTGGGGCTCGAGAGGATCCCGCTGGCCGCCAGGCCCACCACGGCCTATCTGCTCCAGTACAGCCCCCAGGGCTGTATGGCGCGCTGCATGTTCTGCAGCCAGTCCGTCTTCTCCAGGGCGGGGAGGAGCCTGCTGAGCAGGGTCACCTGGCCCGTGGTCAGGCTCGGGGACATCCTCTCTAGGTGGAGGAGGGGGCTCTTCGCTAGGGTCTGCATCCAGACCGTGCTCCGGCCCGGCTTCGCCTGCGAGGCCTACAAGCTGCTGGAGGGGCTGCGCCGCGTCGACCCCGACACCCCTGCATCGGTGACCACCACGCCGGTGGCGGCGGGCGTCCTCGAGGCCTGGCGGCGGCTCGGGGTGGACACGCTCGGCGTAGGCCTGGACGCTGCAAGCCCCAGGGTTTTCGCCGAGGCCGGGAAGCCCTACAGCTGGAGCACCTACATAGGGTTCATAGGGAGGGCTGTGGGGGTCTACGGGAGGGGCAGGGTCTACGTCCACCTGGTGGCCGGGCTCGGCGAGACGCCGGCCGAGATGCTCAAAGCGATGAAGCTCATCTACTCCCTCGGCGCCCGGGTGGCGCTCTTCAGCTACACCCGGGTCCCCGGCACGCCGCGCCGCTTCCCGGGCGTGGACATCCACACCTACCGTGTCTACCAGGTCGCCCGCCTCCTCCTCGAGGAGGGCCTCGACCCCCTCGACTACATCGACCCTGGGCCCCCGGCCCGGTTCGCCCGGAGGCCCCCCGTGGACCCGCTCCCTGGGCTCCTCACCAGCGGCTGCCCCGGCTGCAACAGGCCCTTCTACAACGAGTCCCCCAGGGGCCCCATCTACAACTACCCCTCGGCCCGCCTCCTCCAGCGGGACCGGGGCCTCCTCGAGGAGCAGCTCCGCAGGATAGGCCTAGGGTGACTGGGCGTGGGGCTCCCGAAGGCCTTCAGGATGATGAAGAGGTTCACGGAGATAAGCCTCACCGGCGCCAGCTGCCCCCTCAACTGCAGCCACTGCGGGAGCCGCTACCTCCGCGGCATGCTGCCCGTCCCCCGGGGGCCCCGCGGCCTCCTGGGGCTCCTCGAGTCTCTCCACCGCCGCGGGGTCCGAGGCGCCCTGGTGAGCGGCGGCCTGACCAGGGAGGGGAGGCTGCCGCTGGAGCCCTTCCTGGACCAGCTGGCGGAGGCCCGCAGGGAGCTCGGCATGGTGTTCAACCTCCACCCCGGCTACGAGGACCGGGGCTGGGTCCTCGAGAGGCTCCGCGGCGTCGTGGACATACTAGACTATGAGCTGAGCCTCAGCAAGGAGATGGTTATGGGTGTCCGCCGTCTCCCCTTCGGCCCCGAGCGCGTCGCCAAGATAATGGAGCGGATGATGGAGCACGGGCTCGAGGTTGTGCCCCACATCTTCCTCTGGCACCCCTGGAGCAGCCCGGAGCTGCTCCGCCGGGAGCTGATGCTCGCAGCCGACCTGGGCGCTGAGAGGGTGACGCTCCTCGTCTACATCCCCCCGCCCGGCGAGCCCGCGCCCCCCGCGGAGAAGCTCCCCGGGCTCCTCCGGCTAGCCCGCAGCGTCTGGCCCGGGGAGCTCTCGCTCGGCTGCATGAGGCCCTACCAGGTGAAGCCCCTCCTTGACCGGGTGGCGGTGGAGGAGGGCATGGTGGACCGGATAGCCAACCCGAGCCCCAGGGCGCTTAGGGAGCTGGGGGTCAGGCTGCCGCTCTACGATGCCTGCTGCAGCCTCCCCGAGAGGGTGCTCCCACTGTTCAGGGTGAGGTAGGGGCTCTGGGCCGTGGAGTGGCTCGAGATAGGCATCAAGCCGAGCAGCTACATCTCCTCCCTCTGCTACAGCGTGTTCCGGCTGGAGCCCTTCACCGGCTGCGTCTTCGACTGCCTCTACTGCTACGCCCGCTGGTACCGCGGCCTTCGGGCCCCTGGCCAGGAGGCTCCAGGGGCTCCCCAGGCCGGTGCTCCGCCTCTCCACCCTCTCCGACCCCCTCCAGCCCCCGGCGGGGCCCACCCGGCTGTGAAGGAGCCGCTCCGGGCCGGCCCTCCGCCACCGGGTCCCAGCCATAGTTAGCACTAAGGGCGACCCCCTGGCCGACCCCGAGGCGCTCAGCCTCCTCTCCCTAGCCGACCACGAGCTGCTCCTGCTCCAGGAGACCATAGCCCTCCCCGACGGGGCCTCGAGGCTGCTGGAGCCCCCGCCTCCAGGAGGCTCGACGCCGCCGAGGCCCTGGCCAGCCACGGGGTTAGGGTGGTCGTCAGGGTGCAGCCCCTGCTCCCGGGGCTCGAGGAGGAGCAGCTGCGGGTGGCAGAGGAGGCCCTGGAGAGGGGCGCCGCGGGCGTCATAGCGGAGCCTATACGCGAGACGAGGGAGGGCCTGGAGAGCCTCTACCGGGTCCTCGGCGCCGCGTCCCCGAGGCGGGCTGGGAGCCCTACCAGCTGGGCCCGGAGCCGGGGAGGGGCTCCTCCACCCCCGGAGCCGAGTGGAGGAGCAGGATCCACCGCGCTGGAGGCCCTCTCCCTCCGCCACGGCGCCGTCTACGCCCCCTGCAAGGACGCCGTTCTCCCCCTCGTGGCCCGCTGGTACCGGCCCGGCAGGAGCTGCTACCTGGAGTGGCTGGCCGTGGACGAGCCCCCTGCTGCTCCGGGCCCACGCTGCACTAGTACCTCTACTGGCGGCTCCTCCAGGGCGGGGGCGGGTCCTGGAGAGGCTTCGAGGGCTACGCCTGCAGCCTCCCCGAGTTCGAGGCCTTCTGCAGCATGCTGGACCGCCACCCGGGCCCGTGAGGCACACCCTCCGCGCCCACCACCAGCGGCTCCGGCGCCAGCATCCCCAGAGAGCCCCAGGGGCCCGCCGTGGCCGCCGCCAGCCCCCGCCAGCGGTTTTAGTCGACGCCCCACACGCCCTGTGGGGAGAGGGCCGGGAGCATTGAGGATCGTAAGCCTCTCCCCCTCGGTAACAGACACCCTGGTGGAGCTCGGCGCCGGCGACGAGCTGGTAGGGGTCTCCTCCTTCTGCCTCCCCTACGCGCCCGGGAAGAGGATAGCAGGCGACTACCTGAAGCCCCGGCTCGACGTGATCCAGGAGCTCAGGCCAGACGTGGTCTTCACCAGCGGCGAGGCCCAGCTCCCGGCGGCAAGGCTCCTCACCGCCCACGGCTACCGCGTAGTACACATCGACATCCCGGCAAGCCTCCACGGGGTAGCAGACATGGCGTGGAGGATAGGCGTCCACATAGGCAGGATAAGGGAGGCGGAGGAGCTATCCCAGAAACTCCACCAGCGCCTCGCCAGGCTCCACGCCGCCGCCAAGGGAGCACGCATAGCCTACATCATAGACCTCGGCGAGCCAGTCTCACCAGCCGCCCTCAGCTACGCAGGCCACGCACTAACCCACCTAGGAGCAACCCACCCCTACCAGAACAGGCAGGCCAAATGGGCCTACCCCACACCGGAGGAGCTAGAGAAGCACAACCCAGCCATAATAGTCTACGAGGCCAAATCACCAAACCCCACCCACCGCCTCGCACAGAAACGCCTAGAAACATGGCGCATGGCAGGCCTCCTAGCCAGAGCAAAGCTACTAGTAACACCAGTCGACACACTAGCCCACTACGGGCCAAAACTAGCACAAAGACTAGAAAAACTAGCAGAACAACTCAAAACAACTCCAACACCCCCCTGACACCCCCCTCCAATCCTATTTGTTTAGGTTTCATCAAGAATGGCGGCGGGTAGGCAGAGCTATAGAGCAATAGAGCCCCCGGCAACACGGGCCAACACCGATGCCCGGCGATGAAGAGATGCAGAATCTGCCCTTACGGCTTGTGGCTGGCGCGGAGGTGGCAGTTTTTGTGCGTCGCCATGCTGGGGCCGGCGGGTTGGGCCGGGTTGGGGCTGGCTGGTATTGTGGCTGGTGTTGCTGCTGGTGTTGTGGGGCTGGCTGCCGCTGGTGTTGTTGAGACTCTGGCTGCTGGGGTTGAGCTCACGCGTGTCAGGCTTGGTGTTGGTAGGCGTGTGCTTCTTCTCGCCGATCTCCATGTTCATGGGTCTCCTGGCTGGAGGGCTGTGTGGGCTGCGCGTGCCGCCCGCCCGGACCTGGTGGTGCTTGCGGGGGATACGTGGGATGAGAGGACGAGGGGGTTTGGGCCGGTGTGGGAGACGCTGCGGGAGGTGGCTAGGTACATGAGGGCTGGTGTGGCCGTGCTTGGGAATCATGAGGTGTGGGCGGCTCGCAGGCTCCCCCTGGGGGAGGGGGTGAGGCTGCTGGAGGATGCGGGGTTCTCGGTGCTCCTTGACTCTGACGCCGAGGTCCTGGGGCTGCGGGTGGCGGGGCTGGCTTGGAGGGAGGATCCCCGTGGCTACCGGGGGCCCTTGGAGAGGCTGGCGCGGGGGGCGGATCTGGTGGTTGTCCATAGCCCCGACGCGTTCAGCCACCTGCCTAGGGGTGCTAGGGTGGTGGTGCTGGCCGGCCACACTCATGGGGGCCAGTGGTGCCTGCCGGTTAACCGGAGCGTGTGGACTAACAGCCGGTATGGCTACGCCTGGGGGCTCTACCGCCGCGGGGAGTCGGTGATGTACGTGTCTAGGGGCCTGGGGGAGAGGGATCCGCCCCGCGTCTTCTGCCACTACCAGGCCGTGCTCATAGAGTAGGGGTGGGGCTAGCCTAGCAGCTGGCGGGCTAGCTGGGCGAGGCCGCGGAGGAGGGGCAGCTCGTCCACGCCTATCACCTTCACGCCGCTGTCGGTCCAGAACTCTACGCCCTCGGCGGCCCCCCGGAGCCACTTATGGAAGCCGGCCAAGTCGACCACTAGGTCGTGGGGGCCGCGTCTGCCGGGGCCGGCGGGGCCCGGCGCCAGGTTGTAGACTACCACGTAGCCCCCGTGGTCCACCTCCACGGAGTGGCCGTCCACGACTAGGACTAGCCTCGGGCCCTCGCCGCTGGAGGGCTCCGGCGCCACCACAGCCTTGAGCGTGGAGGCCTCGGCCTGCTGGTAGCGGAGGCCCTGCCCCGTATACCTTATCGTGGTGTTGGAGGCTACGAGCCTATCGTTGACGTATATTGCCTCCACCGGCGTGTCCCTTATCTCTACCCAGCCGCCGCTGTTGAAGTGGATGTAGCCGCGGGTGGTGTTGAAGACCAGCCTCACCCGGTCGCCGGGATTGACCACCACCGGCCCGCTGTCGGTCACTATGGTGCCCGCGCCTCTGGGGTGCACTGTGAACTCTATGTAGCCCGTCAGCCTCAAGACGAAGCTGCCGTCCATGCGGATCTCCACGTAGTGGTGCCCGTCCCCTGCCGCGGCCGCGCCCACCGCGAGCAGCGCCGCGCCGAGGAGGGCCGCGGCGAGCACGGCGAGGCTGCCGGCGCTCACCCTGCGCATCCCTCTCCCCTCCGGGAGCGGGGGTCCCCGGCCATGCCGCTCTTATAAGCGCCCTAGCCGGCCTCTCGAAAAGCTTGTTGCAGCCGGGGGCCTCACCGCGGGCCTGGCTTTATAGCCGGAATACCCGGGGGGCTGCGGGCCCCTAGGAGTAGGAGCGCTCCCGGAGGGGAGGGTGCGCGGTGCGGGCTGTGCGGGGCCCGGGGTTCAGCGTGGAGGCTGTAATCGGGCTCGCCAGGGTGCTGGCGCCGGGGGGCGGCGTGGAGCCCGCCATCGTGTACCGCGGCAGGGTCTACCCGCTGGGCCCCTGGGGCTTCAGCGACGTGAGGGAGGTGATGCTCGAGTACCCGCCCGAGGAGTTCGAGGCGCTGGCCCGCCGGGTCTCCGGGAGCGACCATGGGCTCCCGCTTCGCGGGGTGAGGCTCGCGGCCCCAGTGGAGAGGCCGGGGAAGCTCATACTGGTGGGGCTCAACTACCGGGACCACGCCAGGGAGATAGGTGTCGAGCCGCCCAGGGTCCCCGACCTCTTCTCCAAGGGCAGCAACGCGGTTGTGGGCCCGGGGGACCCGATACTGCTGCACGACCCGGGGCTCCGGGTGGACGCTGAGGCCGAGCTCGCCGCGGTGCTGGGGCTCCCCGCGCGCAGCCTGGAGCCCGGGGAGGCGCTGGAGGCTGTCTGGGGCTACACGTGCCTCAACGACGTCTCGGCGAGGACGGAGCAGCTGCTCTCCGGGGCCTCCCAGTGGTGGAGGGGGAAGAGCAGGGACACCTACTCGCCCCTAGGCCCGGTGGTCGTGCCGAGGACCGTGCTGGACCCTGGCAGGGGGCTGCGCTTAGCCCTAACCGTGTCAGGGGAGAGGCTCCAGGAGGGCACCACGAGCGACATGGTGCACAGCGTGGCTGTGCTCGTCTCCTACGCGAGCAGGGGCACTCTGCTCGAGCCCGGCGACGTAGTGGCCACCGGGACGCCGGCGGGGGTGGGGCACGCCCGCAGGCCGCCCCGCTACCTGAGACCCGGCGACACCGTGGAGGTCTGCGTCGAGGGGATAGGCTGCCTGGAGAACCCGGTGGTAGCCGACTCCCCTGGGGAGGGCTAGCTCCCGTTCACCCTCCCGAAGCGGTGGAGCTTCCCCCTGGCCTTCTCGAGCACCGGGTCCAGCATCTCACGGTACTGCTCTATGCTGTAGCGTGGGAACGGCCTGGGCGTGCCCCGGTAGACTGGTGTCTCCCTCAGCGTGTAGGAGTTGACCCTCACCACCTCGACCTCTCCGCCCTCCTCCACCCTCAGCACGTTGAAGGAGGGGACTGTGCCCGCCTTTATCCTGGTCGTGGTGGCCGTGCCGGCGTGGACGAGGAGCATGCCGTTGAGCTCCCATATCCAGGGCACGTGCTTGTGCCCCGCGAGGACTATGTTGACGCCGAGCCTCATGAGGAGGTCCAGGAAGTCGCCGGCGTCGGCGGGTATGTTCCTCTCCCTGCCCGTGCCCGGCACCGGCACCAGGTGGTGGTGCAGCGCCACTATCCTGACCCCGTTGCAGCCCCCGAGGTTCTCCTCCACGAGCCTGTAGGCCAGCCTGCCTATATGGCCGTCGTCCAGGTCGGGCTCGCTGGAGTCCACGCCCTGGATGCAGACACTGCCGCTGCGCAGGAAGGGGTACCGGGTGCCGAAGAGCTCCTCGAATACCACGTAGCCCATGTTCCTGGAGTCGTGGTTCCCGGGCACCAGTATGAGGTCCCGCGTGTTTATCCTGGAGAGGAGCTCCACGGCTTTCTCGTACTCGTGGATGTAGCCGTAGTCCGTTATATCCCCGGTGACCACCACTATATCCGGCTCAAGCCTGTCCAGGTACCCCACAACGTTCTCGGCAAGCTCGGGGGAGAAGTAGGGTGCGCCCACATGCAGGTCCGAGATATGCGCTATCGTGGTCAAGGCTCTCCAGGCCCTCCTTTCTCAGCCCCTAAGCCCGGGGGCCCTGGGGGAGGGTAAAGAGCCGGATCCACTGCCTCTAGAGGCGGCTGTATACGCCTATAGAGCCTGCCGGCGGCTCTATAGGGCCTGGCCCCTCTTCCTCTGCTCCCCGAGGTACTTGCTGAGGTCTATGAGGCCGAGGGCGGCCTTCTGCTTGCACTCGCTGCACAGGTAGATCTTCATGATGGTCTCCTCCGGCAGCCCGCTGGCGCGGAGCCTCGCCTCCACCTTCCTCAGCATGCTCAGGGGGCCTATCGGCCTCCCGCAGACTATGCAGTGGGCCGTCTCGTCGCTGTGGAGCAGCCTGGTGCCGCCCGAGAGGAGCCCGGGATCGACGGCGCGTGTGAGGCGTATCGCGTCCTCCGGGCAGGTGTCCACGCAGAGGCTGCAGGCGGGGCAGCGGTCGGGGTGGAAGAGCAGCCGGGCGCCCTCCCCGCCCTCCACCATCTCGAGCGCGCCGGTGGGGCAGGCCCTGCTGCAGGCGCTGCAGAGGGTGCACCTCGAGGGATCCACCTCCACCACGCCGAGCAGCGGCGCCGCCGTCTCAACCCTGGAGCCGGGGGGCCTAGCCTTAACCGCCTCGACCGCCGAGCGCCACGCCTTCTCGGCCCCCTGCGCCGCCGGCTTCAGCCCCGGCTCCCGCTGCAGCACCTCCCCGAGCTCCCCCCGCTCGGCGGCGAAGACCGGCTTCAACCCGGTGAGCGCAGTGTAGTCCGCAGCCACCGTCTCCAGGTACCTCTGGAAGGCCTCCACCCCGCAGGCCTTCACGCTCCCGCTGCTGCAGACGTAGACGGGGGCGAGCCCGGCGCCCCAGGCTGCGAGGAGGAGCCGGAGCCCCGCCTGCCCGGGGCAGGTGAGCGGGAGGATGTAGGCCCTGGCCGCCGGCTCGGCCCCGCGCAGCGCCTCGACGGCCCAGGCCGCGTCGCGGCGGCAGAGGATGAGCAGGTAGCCCGGCCCACGGGCGCCTAGGAGGCGTAGATACCTCCAGGCCGGGTCCTCGCCGGCCCCAGCGGCCTCGAGCACGCCGGCGGGGCAGGCGGAGAGGCAGAGCCCGCAGCCGGTGCACTTGTATGGATCAGCCCTGGGCGGCTTCCCCTCCAGCGCCCCGTAGGGGCAGGAGTCTATGCAGGCCCTGCAGCCCTTCAGCAGGCTGCAGGCCTGGGGGTCGACCACCACCGGCGTGTCCACGGCCTCGAAGACGGCGGCGGGCCCGGAGCGGAGCAGGTCGCGGCGCCCAAGCTTCTTCCCGGGGGCTGTGCGGAGCCCGGCCTCCTCGGGCTGGAGCCACTCGAGGAGCGACCGGCGGGCGGCTGCAGCAGCCTCGAGAGGGACGCCGGCAGCCCGGGCCTCGACGGGGTCGAGGCCCCAGACCAGCAGCGGGTTGCCGCCGGTCTTCTCAAGCCTCTCCCAGGCCAGCTCGGCCGCCCTCCACGCCCCGTCCCCTACTATGAGCACGCGCTCGCCCTCTCCGGCCAGCTCGGCCGCCTTCTCGGCGGCGTTCTCGAGCCCGTCAGCCTCCACCGCACCCTCCACGCTGGCGCCAGGGAGCGCGACAAGTCTCGCCAAGTGGGCGCGCCTCCATCCTCATCGGGGGCGGAGGCGATACTAATAATAATGTTTTTTGATGGGGGATGGGCCGCTCTGCGCTCCCCCGCGGGGACCCCCGGGGGCTCCACGCATACCACGGAAAACATGGTGCAGCACAACAGTGATGGAGGCTCTCCACGGCTCCAGGCTCGGGGCAAGCCCCTGGACCGGCTCATAGCAGGCTTCACGGCGCTGAGCCGCGTCTACTGCGTGGGGGTGCGTGACCAGCTGCACAGCCCCGGGGGCGGGACCCCGTGAACCCTCGTGGCGGGGCTAGCGGCCCCCGATAGAGGGGCTGGAGTCCATGGTAGGCCGGGTTTTGACCGGGATGAGGGCCCCTAAGAGGCCTGGCGGGGCTGCCTAGATCCGGGCTGCGAGCCCGTCGGAGGGGACCAGCACGCCCCGCGGCAGCTTGCCCCTCCTAGCCCTCTCCCTCAGCTCCCCCAGGCTGCTCCCGGTGAGGTGGACTAGGGCTAGGATGCTGCCCGGCTTCATGTACCTCCGGTGGGCCAGCGCCTGCTCGACAGTGTGGTGCCCGGTGGCCGCCGCCACCTCGGCCAGGCTGCTGGGCATCGTTGCCTCCACTGCTGCCAGGTCTGCCTTCCCGGCGGCCTCCTCCACCGCCCTGGAGGGGGCCGTGTCGGCGCTGTAGTAGAGGGCTGCGCCGCCCTCCTCCCGGAGGAGGGCGCCGTAGCAGGGCACCGTGTGGCGGGCCTCGACGGGCTCCAGCGCGAGGCCGCCCAGCTCCAGGCTGCCGCCGGGCTCCACCGCCTCCAGCCGGGCCTTCTCGCGGAAGCTGCCCGGCATCCTGGGCAGCAGCACCTCCCTCGCCTCGGCCGCCACGGGGCCTGCGGCTAGCAGGGCTGGGGGCCTGCAGGCCTGCTCCGAGGCCTGGACGGCTAGGTCGAAGAGCCCGGACCAGTGGTCGAGGTGGAGGTGGCTGATGTAGACGTAGCTGATGTCGCAGACGGTGTAGCCTGCCTCGAGGAGGCGCTGGCTGCAGCCCGGCCCGGCGTCGAGGAGCACAGCCACCCCGCCGGCCTCGGCCAGGATGCAGTTCTCCGCCCTGCCCGGCGGCGCCCCGCTCCCGCCCGTGCCCAGGAAGACCACGTGCACCCTCTCCCCCGGGGAGGGCGGGCTTGGTGCACCGGGCACCGCTTTAGAGCCCCCGGCCGGCCGCCGCAGAGCCTAGCCGGCCGGGGGGCTAGAGGGCTTGGAGGGCCTGCTGGCGGGCTGGGAGGGCGGCCCGGTGGAGACGGCGCTTGTAATGGGGCTGGTGGCGGCGGCCTTCACGAGCATTGGAGGGGTGCTGGCTCTGCCCCTGAGCCGCCGGGGGCTGAACCCCAGGGACCTGGATGTGGGGCTGGGGTTCAGCAGCGGGGTTATGACCGTTGCTAGCTTCACCAGCCTGCTGATACCGGCGATAGATCTGGCCGGGAGCCCGTGGAGGCCCCTCCTCGGCTTCGCCGCTGGCGCCATCGCCGTAGCAGTGCTGAACCGCGTCCTCCCCCACGAGCACGCGCTGATAGGCAGGTATGAGGGGCCGGAGTGGGGGAGGAAGCTGCGCGCCGCCTGGCTGGTGGCGCTGGCCATACTTATCCACAACCTGCCGGAGGGCATGGCTATAGGGGCTGCCTCCGCCTACAGCATCGCCAAGGGCGTAGCCACCGGCCTCGCCATAGCGCTGCAGGACGTGCCGGAGGGCCTCGCGGTAGCCATGCCCATCCTGGCCGCCTCCGGGAAGAGGCTCACCGCGCTTGGAGTGAGCGTCCTCAGCGGGCTGAGCGAGACGGCCATGGCCGTGCCGACGTCCATGCTCGGGAGCCTCGCCGCCAACCATCTCCCCGAGCTCCTGGGCTTCGGGGCCGGGGCTATGATGTACGTGGTCAGCCACGAGGCTATACCGGAGAGCCACCGCAGCGGCCACGAGGACCTGGCGACCCTGGGCTTCTTCCTAGGCTTCGCGGTGATGCTGCTGCTCGACACCCTGCTCCAGGGGGCCTCCCCGGCGCCCCGGGGGCCGGGGGAGATATAGCCTGAAAAGCCGCTGCCCCGAGGAGGCGCCGGAGGGCGTGGAGGCCCCAGCCGTGGCGCCGGGGGACAGGGCCGGGGAGCTGAGGCTCCGGCTGGAGGCGGTGGAGCTCCTCCGCCTCCTCCGCCGCTGGTGGAGCCTGAGGGAGCTGGAGGAGATAACCGGGGTGCCCCGCGGGGCCCTCTCCCACTACGTCTCGGGCTCCAGGGTGCCGAGCACGGGGCAGGCGAGGGCGATAGTGGAGAGGGTGCTGGAGAGGCTTCCCCCGGGCAGGCTGCTGGGGGAGAGGATACGCGGGGCCAAGGGCATGGTGGACACCCAGGAGCTTGTGCTGGACCCCCTGGTGCTCCGGCTGGCCTCCCTCTGGGCGTCCCACCGGTACCGGGGCAGGGCCGGCAAGGTGCTGGCCGCCGAGACCGCGGGGGTCCCGCTGGCGACCGCGATAGCCCTGGGGCTCGGGGCCGACCTGGTGCTGGCCAGGAGGAGCAGGGAGAACCCCTACCGGGGCTACATCCGGGGCGAGGCGGGGGAGCCCCCGTTCAGCGTGAAGGTGTTCTACGCCCCCGAGGGGAGCCTACAGCGGGGCGACAGGGTGCTCCTCGTGGACGACCTGGCTAGGACGGGCGCCACCCTGGAGGCGCTGGCCAAGATAGTAATCCGGGCCGGCGCGGAGCCCGTGGCCGCGGTGGTGCTGATAGCCCTGGGGAGCGAGTGGCGCCGCCGCCTGGCGGGCCTCGTCCCCGAGGCCCTCGCCATGCTCGAGATAGGGTAGCCCCGCGGGGGGAGGGTGCCGCCGTGGTGCTCGTTGACGCTGTGCAGGCCGCCAGGGTGGGGGAGGCGCTGCGCCCCGCGCTGGAGCGCTACCGGCCCGACTCCTTCACCGACCCCCGGTTCTACCCCCCGGCGGGCGAGGACCCGGAGACCGTGGCCCGCTACTTCCTCGTAATGGTGGCCATAGACCACCGGCTCTCGAGGCCCGGGAGGCCCTACGAGGCCGTGGTCAGGGGGGAGAGGCTGCACGGGGCGGACCTCCTATACAGGCTTGGCCGCCTCAGGCTGGACGAGGATCCTGGCTTCTTCAGCCCCCGGAGGCTTGCAGGGATCACCGCCAGGGACGTTGAGGAGTGGCTGTGCGTGGGCGGCGTGTGCCCGCCCGACCCCGGGGTGAGGGCGGCGCTGCTCCGGGACCTGGGCTCGAAGCTGGAGGCGCTCTACGGCGGGAGCGCTCTCAGGCTCCTCGAGGAGTCGCGGGGGCTGCTCCACAGCTGGGACCCCTCGAGCCCGGGGCTGGTGGAGAGGCTCCGGGTGTTCGAGGCCTACGGGGACCCGGTGGAGAAGAAGCCGATGCTCCTGGCGAAGTTCCTGGAGAGGAGGGGGCTGCTGGAGATAAGGGACCCGTGGGACAAGAGGGTGCCGGTTGACAACCACGTGGCCAGGATAGCTCTCCGCCTCGGCCTCGTGAGGCCGGAGCCCCGCCTCCTCGAGAAGATACGCGGAGGCCGGGAGACCACGCCCTGGGAGGACGTTCTCATCCGCATCGCCGTCCGGGAGGCCTGGCACCTGGTGGCGGAGAGGATCAGCGTTGACGACTTCATCCTCGACGACGTGCTCTGGACCATGGGGAGGAGGGTCTGCGTCCACGGGAGGCCGAGGTGCAGGGGCTGCAGCGGCCACCCCGCGTGCGAGGGGGGAGGCTGCATCCTCCGCGGCGTGTGCCCCGTGGGCCTAGGCGTGGAGGAGCCTGTGGAGGAGCATAGGTTCCTAAACACCTGGTGGTACTAGCCCCCGGGGCCCCGGGGGCCGTGAGGCCGCCTCCCTTTGGCTACCTCCCGAGCCCCTCGGAGGGAGGGGTGGTGAGGAGTCCTGGCCTTGCCGAGCCCCCGGGGCATGCTGCCGCTGCTCTGCGGTGGATGCGGAGAGAGCCCCCCGGGAGCCAGTGTCAATAACGCCGGGGCGCGGGGGGCGGCTGGGGTGCTGCCCGGGCATGGCTCCGCCCGGCCGTGGCCTGGTAGCTTTCATGACTGACTTCGGGCTCAGCGACCCCTACGTCGGGATCGTGAAGGCTGTCATCGAGAGGCTCGGCGCGGGGCGGGTGAGGGTGGTGGATATAACGCACGAGGTGGAGGCCTTCAGCATCCTGGCGGGCGCGTATGTGCTATACACGAGCTACCGCTACTTCCCCCCGGGCACGGTGTTCCTGGCCGTGGTCGACCCGGGGGTTGGGACCGAGAGGAAGCCCGTGGCTATAGAGACCCGTAGCTACTACTTCATCGGCCCCGACAACGGGCTCCTCTACCCGGCCGCCTCCGAGGACGGGATAGTGAGGGTTCACATGATAAGCAACGAGGCGGTCTACATTAAGCCCGTGTCCCGCAGCTTCCACGGCCGCGACATATTCGCCCCCGCCGCCGCCCACCTAGCCCTCGGCGGGGGCATCGAGGCGCTCGGCGAGCCCCTGGACCCGGGCTCGCTGAGGAGGCTCAGCCTCCGCAGGAGCTGCAGGGGCGACGAGGAGGAGGTAGAGGCCATGGTAGTCTACATAGACAGGTTCGGCAACGCGGCCCTAGGCCTCACGGAGGAGTGCTTGAACATGCTCTGCCGCCACGGGGAGGTGGAGGTGGAGGCCAGGGGGAGGAGGAAGGCCCGCTGCCTCCCCGTCTTCAGCCAGGCCGAGCCCGGCGAGCTGGTGTTCTACATGAACAGCCTCGGGTTCCCCGAGCTGGCGGTGAACCTCGGCAACGCCGCCAGGGAGCTGGGGCTCGCCCCGGGCTCTAGCCTAGGGCTGCGCCCCGCCGGGCCCCGCGGGTAGGCCCCCCGGGGCCGGGGGCGAGAGTGAGGAGAACCCCCGCGGGGCAGGAGTAGGAGGCCCGGAGGCGCCTAGCCGTGGCGGCCCGCGGAGAGGCCCTGGAGAGGCTCCGGGCGAGCGGCCTCGACGCCCGGGTCGAGGATGGGAGGCTCCATATACGCGCCGGCAGGGGCTTCAGCCTCGCCGACCTCCCGGCGGAGCTGCTCGAGGACCTCATGGGCTTCGAGGAGATACTGGTGGAGGCCCCGGAGGGCTACTACTTCTACTTCCGCAGGGGGGATGTGGAGAAGCTGCTGGAGCTGAAGAGGAGAGAGGATGGGGGCAGGGGCCCCTAGCCCCGCGGCAGGTACTCCTCCAGCTCGCCGGGGAGGCGGAGGAACTTCCACTCCAGGTACTCCACCAGCGCAGCCGCCGAGGGCTTCCCTCCGAGGCTCCTCTCCACCAGCTCCAGCGGCGGGAAGGTGGCGCCCCAGCGGTGTATCCTCTCGCCCAGCCAGGCGCGGAGCCCCGCCAGGTCCAGCCCGGTCAGTAGCTCGGGGCTCCCGCTCCACAACCTCCTCCATATCATAGCCGCTATCACGTTGCCTAGCGTGTAGGTGGGGAAGTAGCCGAAGCTCCCGTGGCTCCAGTGTATGTCCTGGAGCACGCCCTCGCTCGGGCTCCTTGGCCTCACCCCCAGCAGGTCCTCCATCATATCGTCCCAGGCCTGGGGGAGCTCGTCCACCATCACGCTGCCCTCTATAAGCTTCTTCTCCAGGATGTAGCGGAGGTAGATGTGGAGGTTGTAGGTCACCTCGTCGGCGTCAACCCTTATGAGGTCTGGGCGGACGGTGTTCACGTAGCGGTACAGCTCCAGCGGCTCTAGCCGGAGCCCCAGGTGCTCGGCGAGCCTCTTCGAGAGGAGCCCCATGAACCAGGGGCCGCGGCCGACCACGTTCTCCCAGAACCTCGACTGGCTCTCGTGGACACCCATGCTCACCCCCGTCCCTATCGGGGTGTAGGCCAGCCTCCGGTCTATCTGGAGCTGGTAGAGGGCGTGGCCGTACTCGTGGACGAGGCTGTAGACAGCCCTCTTGATGTCGCGGCCCTCGTAGCGGACTGTTATCCTTACATCATCTATGCCCATGTCTATTGTGAAGGGGTGAGCGGACTCGTCCAGCCTCCCCCGGTCCCAGGGCCAGCCCAGGTCGTCCAGGAGGCGGCGGAGCATCGCCCTGGCCCGTTCCACGTCGTACCCCTGGTCCTCGAGCGGGTGGCGGCTGGGGTAGAAGCCGCCGGTTAGGACGCGGTCGAGTATCCTCCTGGTCGCCGGCACCAGCTCGTTGAAGAGCGGGTCCAGGTGGCGGACCCTCAGCCCCTCCTCGTAGAGGTCGAGGAGAGCGTCGTAGGGGTGGTCCTCATAGCCGAGCAGCTCTGCCTTCCTCCTCTGTATCTCGACTATCTCCTCCAGGTAGGGCTTGAACATTTTGAAGTCGGCCTTCTTCTTGGCCTCCTTCCAGACCTGGGTGGCCTCGCTGGTCACCCTCGCCTCGCGGCGGGCAAGCTCCTCGGGCACCGCCTTGGCTATCCTCACCGCCCTGCGGAGGACCCTCACCACGCCACGCTCGTAGACGTTGAGGCTATCGAGCTTCTCCTCCGCCTCGCGGAGGAGCTTGTCGAGCTCGGGGTCTAGCAGGAGCCGGTGGCTCAGCCCCTCCAGCTCCTCGGCCGCCGTGGAGCGGTCCTTTACCCCCGCCCTGGGCATGTAGGTCTCGAGATCCCAGCCCATGAGGGATAGGGCGTGGCCCAGGGCCCAGAGCAGCCGGTACTTGCCAAGGATTCTCCTGACCGTCTCGTCGCGGAACAGGGTCCCCGCCTCGGAAGCTGTCTCGGGCATTAGCTCCCACGCCTCGCCCAGCAGGAGCAGGCCTCCATATATACATCCCCGGGGGTCTCTGCGGGTATTCGCTGTTTCGCCGCACACTCGGAGCGCTGTATGGGGCAGCGCAATTTAGGGTCCAAGCCCCACGGGGCAGCAGCGAGGATTGGTGGAGTATGCGCGGCTGGAGGCTCTACGCTGCAGTAGCTGTAGCGGTGGCCGTGGCGGCTGCCGCGGCGCTGCTCCTAACCCACCGGGGCGGGGGAACCGCCGCCTCCAGCGCGGCCGGGCCCCGGGCGTGCGGCAGCGGCCCAGCAGTGATGGTCGTCTACGAGAAGGGGCAGGAGAAGCTCGCCTCGGTGGTCCAGGAGCTGCTCAGTAGGCAGCTGGCGGGGCTCCTCCCCAACGGCACCAGGTTCTGCAATGCCACCGCCGAGGCCGCGGGGCTTAGGGGGCTGCGCGTCTACCCCGCGATACTGGTGAGGGCCGGCAACGTTAGCGGCGAGCTCGCCCGGGCGCTGCTGAACGAGACCCTGCCCGGCGGCTGGAGGCCCCTCCGCTACGACTACACAGCCGCCTTCGAGACCCAGGTGGCGCTCCGGCTGGGGCTCCCCAGGCCCAGCTACGCGTACACCGCCAAGCTGCTAGTTGTTGAGGGCGACATGCCCTACGCAACGGTGAACAGGGACTCGCTCAAGCCTGGGAGCAGTATAATGGAAATCCTCTCATCCCTCTTCGCCGCCAAGATAACCGGGGTCGAGTACGTCAAGAAGCCGCCCGCCGGCGTGGACCCCAGGGAGCTGCCGGCCTTCTACGCCGTTTCCCAGCAGCCCCTGGACAGGGGCGTCCCCGGCGTGAGGAGGATAAGCGACAACGTCTACGAGGTAGCCGACGTCAATATAACTGATCTCCTCCTGGAGTCTGGCGCAGTGGAGGCAGTGGAGAGGGAGGGGCCGCCCCCCGGCATAGAGGGGCACCCCGCCCTGGGCCACGGGAGGGTGCACATCGCGATATACGAGGACTTCGCCTGCCCCTACTGCGCCAGGTTCTACAGGGACATCTTCCCCGAGATCAAGAAGCTCGTGGACGAGGGCAAGATCACCTACCATATAGTCGACCTCGTGGTGCACCTGAACCCCAACGTAACCAGGCTGCACGAGCTGTTGCTATGCTACTACAATAGGACGGGCAACGCCACCGCCTACCTGGAGGAGGCCACAAGGATATATAGCAAGGTCTACAAGCTCTACCAGGAGGGGCTGGCCAGCGCGAGCCAGCTCTACAACAGCATGGGCAAGCTACTGAGCGAGGAGGAGCAGAGGCTCAACGCCACCCCCGACTGCCCCGCAGCCAGCCTGGTGGAGGAGGCGTCCCACGCAGCGGTCATGGCGGGGCTCCAGGGCACGCCCAGCTTCGCAGTGTGGGTTGAGGGGAGCAACAAGACCCTCTACATACTGGGCTACAGGGACGCGGACTTCTTCAGGAAGCTGGTGGATCAGCTGGAGAAGAGCTAGCCCTCCAAGCGCCGCAGCAGGGGCCGCACCCGCGTTTTTAGCCCTCCACGGGCCTCCCCCGGGGGCTAGTAGACTATCCTGCCGTACATGGTCTCGAGCACCACCGCCGGCTCCTCCCCCTCCGCCTCCTCCACGCGGCCCAGCAGGTGGGCCCGGTGGCCCATCCTCTCGGCGAGGGAGAGGGCCTCCTCGGCGCGGTCGCCGGGCGCGGCCACCACGAGGCCTATGCCCATGTTCCACACGCGGTAGGCCTCCCTGGGCTCCACCCTCCCGGCCTCCATCAGTATGCGGAATATGGCGGGGAGCTCGGGCATCTCCATCACCGCCGCGGAGCCGTGGGGGAGGATCCTCTTGACCTTGGTGAAGGCCCCGCCGGTTACGTGGGCGGCCGCGGTTATGAGGCCCCGGCGCCAGGCCTCGAGGAGGAACGCGGTGTAGTTGGCCACTGGCTTCGAGAGCTCCTCCCCCAGCCTAACGCTCTCCACAACCGTGTCGTAGCCGCCCAGCCTCTCCTCCACTATCCTCCTGGCCAGACTGTAGCCGTTGGCGTGGAGCCCGCTGCTCTCCAGCCCGAGCAGCACGTCCCCGGGCTTCGCTCTGTTCCCCCTCCAGCCCTTCTCCCTCACAGCCAGCACCGTGCAGACCACGTCCACGCCGCCCGCGAGGCCCGGGAGCACGGCGGTCTCGCCGCCCAGCAGCGCCGCTCCCGTAGCCTCCGCCGCCTCCCTGACCCCCTCCAGGACCTCCCGGAACACCCTCTCGTCGGCCCTCGGCATGGCTATGTAGTCTACCAGCGCCAGGGGCCTGGCGGCGTCGCAGGCGACATCATTGGTGTTCATGACCACGCAGTCCCAGCCGGCGACCCTCATCCTCCCGGTCCTCTCCAGCACCAGCGTCTTGGTGCCGACGCCGTCGACGTGGAGCACCAGCTCGTAGCCTCCAAGCTCTATGGAGGAGGTGTAGGCCTCCCGGCGGCCGGCGAGAAGCCTCGAGGCGAGGCGGTGCATGGCCTCGCTGGCGTCCAGGTCGACGCCGGCGTCGCGGTAGCTGAGGCCCCTAGCCACCACGCCTCCCCGGCCGCCACCCGGCGGCTGGCAGGGATATAGAGATGGCCCGGGGCTGGTAGGATACGCGGGAGGGCATGGCGGGCTGGACAGGGGCCTGCCGCCGAGGATATGCTGGGAGACCAATGGGCTTGCAAACCCCGCGGTCTTCAGGGAGGCTGTCAGGCTCAGCCTCGAGGGCGGCGGCATAGTGAAGGTTGACTGGAAGGCCTGGAGCCCCAGCGTCTACGAGGCCCTCACCGGGTCGATGGGCGCAGGGCTGTTGAGAGGCTGAAGGATAGCCGCCGAGCTGGCTAGGGAGAGGCCGGAGCCGCCGCTCCTGGTGGTAAGCATACTCCTGGTACCAGGCTACGTCGACGCCGAGGAGGTGCGTGGAATAGCGGGCTACATAGCCGGCCTGATGGAGGAGTACGGGGTGAACATACCGCTGGTCCTCCTAGCCTTCCACCGGACCACAGGATGCTGGACCTGCTGCCTACCAGCCGCCGACACGCCCTCGAGGCTAGGCGCGTGGCGCTGGAAGCCGGTGTTAGAGAAGTAACAATAGGTAGTGTAATGCCTGGCTCCCCGGCGACTACTATTAGAGCCCCCTGGAGGCCTCACCCCTCGGAGTGACTCTCAGCCTCCTGGCGGCCATCTGGGCCTTCCTCCTGGCCTCCTCCACCGTCTCCGCCCTGGCCAGCACCACCGCCATGCGGCGCCCCCTGTAGGTCCGGGGCTTGCCGAACCAGCGCACCTCCACCCCCGGCTCCCCGAGGGCCTCGTAGACCCCGTCGAGCACCGGGTACCACTCGCCGTCGAGGTCGGTGTACACCGCTAGGCTCGCGGCGGGGGTGAGGACCCTGGGCCTGGGCACGGGCAGCCCCACGGAGGCGCGGACGTGGACCTGGAACTCGCTCATATCCTGGCTCGCCATGGTGACCATGCCGGTGTCGTGGGGCCTCGGGGCCACCTCGCTGAAGAGGAGGCGGCCGTCCCTGGTCTGGAGCAGCTCGACGCCGAAGACGCCCACCCCGCCGAGGCCCTCGGCCACCCTTATCCCTATATCCCTGGCCTTGTCCAGCAGCTCCCTGGGCCTGGTGCTGGGCTGCCAGGACTCTATGTAGTGGTACTCCCCGTACCTCCAGTGCTCCACGGGCTCCATCGCATCCGTCCTGACCCTGTCTCCGTCCAGCCAGCGGTAGGCGAGCACAGTGTACTCCGTCTCGAGCTGGACGTACTCCTCCACTATCACCCTCCTGCTCGCGCCGCGCGCGTGCCTTATCGACTCCATGTAGGCCTCCTCCACCGCCCTCCTGCTGGGCTCCTCGACCTTGACGTGCCCGTGGCCGCTACTGCTCATCTCGGGCTTGATGAGGCAGGGGTAGCCTACGCGCTCGCAGGCCTCATAGGCCTCCTCCGGGCTCGAGGCGAAGGCGTACCTGGTGGTGGGCAGCCCCAGCTCCTCCGCGGCCCAGCGCCTCAGCTCGATCCTGTTCATCGCTATCTTGACCGCCCTGGCGTTGGGGACGACGTGGAAGCCGCGCTCCTCCAGCCTCTCCAGGGCCTCCGTGTCCACGGCCTCTATCTCGGGGATCACAGCCACCGGGTTCTCCCTCTCCACTATAGCCTCCACCGCCCTGCCGTCGAGCATGTTGACCACGTAGCGGCGGTGGGCTACGTGCATCGCCGGGGCCCAGTCGTAGCGGTCGACAACGACCACCTCTAGGCCGAGCCTCTGCGCCTCGATGGCCACCTCCTTGCCCAGCTCTCCTCCGCCCAGGAGGACTATCCTAGCCGCTCCGGGGCCCAGGGGGCTGGGGAGCCTCTCCATCCTAGAGG
The DNA here is from genome assembly GCF_001462395.1 of Pyrodictium occultum. Classification (NCBI taxonomy): domain Archaea; kingdom Thermoproteati; phylum Thermoproteota; class Thermoprotei; order Desulfurococcales; family Pyrodictiaceae; genus Pyrodictium; species Pyrodictium occultum. The sequence continues at coordinate 926,458 of NZ_LNTB01000001.1, read as the reverse complement.
GCACGCCCATCCCGGATGGACACCTCCACGCTCACGGGGTGTACACGGGTGACTGGGTATGGGAAAGAAATTAGCCGTAGTCGTAGACCAGGAGGCCGCGACCGGGGATCCAGTCGTAGACCCTGGTCTCGCCCCTCTCACGGCGCCTCAGGTAGGCCTTCCTCACGCGCTCGGCGAGCCTCACCCGGGCCTCGATGTGGCTCCGGGAGCCTATGTCGCGCCGCCACACCAGCGGGTGGCCGTCGAGCAGGCGCACCGCCGAGGCGGCGCGCTGGGCCCTCGCCGCGGCGTCCTCGTAGCCCCTGGTGCTCGGGCAGGCTATCTCCACGAGCCTCGAGCCGGTGGAGACCAGGCCCCCGGGGCCCTCGTCCACGCCGGCGTAGAGGAGGCTGCAGCCCTCCCTCTCCACGGCCCCCCGGTCCACCGCCACGGGGTGGCCCCTGGCTATGGAGCGGTTGTTCGGGTAGCCCGCCGGCGCCAGGGCTATGGTCACCACGTAGGTGTCCTCCGCCACCTCCAGCCTGTAGCCGGCCAGCCTCCCCGAGGCCGCGCGGTCGAGAAGCTCGAGGAAGTCGCTCTCCACCATGTGGACCAGGTTGGCGGTCTCCGGGTCGCCGAAGCGGGCGTAGTACTCTATCACCGTGGGGCCCCAGAGGCTGGTGAGCATCATCTGGCCGCTCAGCGTCCCCCGGTAGGGCTCCCCGGTGTCGGCGCGGATAGCCTCCACGGTCTTCTCGAGGATCTCCACGGTCTCCCGGTACTCACCGGGCTCCAGGAAGGAGGGCGTGGTCCCGGGGCCGCTGACCGCCCCCATGCCGCCCGTCTCGGGGCCGAGGTCCCAGGTGAAGAGGTGCGGGTGGTCCTGGATCGCGGGGAGCGGCACCACCGTGGAGCCGTCGGTGACAGCCATGACCGTGTACTCTACGCCCTCAACCCTCTCCTCCACTATCACCGCGTGCTCTATGTCGCTGTAGCTCTCCCGGATCCTCTCCGCGAGCCTCTCCGCGTAGCCCGCGGCCGCCTCCCTCACAGCCGAGCCCAGGTGCTCCATGGGCTCGGCGAAGACGCGCACCCCGCGGCCGCCCGCCTGCCTGGCAGGCTTCACCGCCACGTCGCCCGCCGCGCGGGCGTACTCGGCCGCCTCCCTCGGGTCGGTGAAGACGCGGTAGCGGAGCCGGCCCGGGATGCGGTGGCGCCACATCAGCTCCCTGGCGTAGGCCTTGTCCTTCTCGATCCTGGCCTGGGCCGCGCCGGGCCCGTAGACGGTGAAGCCCCTCTCCCTCAGCGCGTCGGCCACGCCGGCGAAGAGGGGCTCCTCCGGCCCTATGACCACGAGGTCGGGGCTCCACTCCTCGGCGGTCCTGGCCACGTCGGCCGGGCTCGTGGGCTTCCCGGTGTAGAGCCTGCCCCCCGTCCTCTCGGCGGCCTCGGCGAGGCCCGGGTTCCTCTTGTCGCTCACCACCGCTATCCTGGGCTCCAGGCCGCTCCTGGCCATCAGTACTGCGAGGGCGTGCTCCCGGCCGCCGCTGCCGACTAGGAGGACCTTCACTTCCCGGCCACCTCCCTGTCGCTCATGCAGGCCGTGCAGGGGTCGACCCCGCGGGCCCTGAGGTAGGAGACCGCCTCCCCCAGGGGGAGCCATGCGAGGCTGTCGACGTCGAGCACGCGCTTGATATGCTCGTCGCGGAGCTGCCGGGCTATCAGCGTCCCTGGGTCGAGGAGCTGGACCCGGTGGGGGCAAGGGGCGACTATCCTCGGGCTCGAGACGGCCACGTGGATCTCGCGGGGCGCCTGGCTCCTCCAGAGGCGGTGGATGAACGTCTTCAGCGTGAGCCCGGTGACCACGCTGTCGTCGACCACGGCTACCCGCTTGCCCTCGAACACGCCCGGTACAGGGTTGAACTTCAGGCTGAGAGCCATCAGCCTCTCCTCCACGGAGCCTGTGGACATGATAGCGGTGCGGACCCTGCCCAGTGTGGAGACCAGCGCCAGCTCCAGGGGGGCCCGCTTCTCCTCCGCGTAGCCGAGGGCGTAGGGGAGCGCGGTCTCCGGGACCCCCACCACGACGTCGACCTCCACCTGGTGGCTGCGGGCGAGCCTGCGGCCCATCTCCCTCCGGAACATGTAGACGTTCACGCCGTCCACAAGGCTGTCGGGCCTGGCCAGGTAGATGTACTCGAAGAGGGAGGTGCCCCTCCTCCCCCTCCCCGCGGACACAGTGTCGAGGCTGTACCGGTCCCCGTAGACCGCCTCGCCCGGCTCCAGGTCGTGGCGGTGCTCGCCGCCCATCAGGGTTATCGGCGCCGTCTCGGTCGCGGCGTAGAGGGCGTCGAAGCCGTAGCCGCCGACGGATAGGGGCCTCACCCCGAGCCTGCCCCGGTAGAGCAGGTAGCCCCCGTCCGCCCTCAGCGCCGCCACGCTGCAGGCGTCGAACTCCTCGAGGGAGGCGAGGGCCTCCCCGGCCTCCCCGGGGCCCCGGGCCCCCTCGACAGCCTTGAGGGCCTTCTCGGGGCTGCAGGCGCCGTCGACGGCCACCGCCGCCCTCCTGGAGGCAGCGAGCCTCCCCGTGGGCTCCACGGCCGCCACCACCGCGCCGCCGGGGGGCAGGCTCCAGCCGTCGCTCCAGGGGTCGATGCTGCCCGCCTCCAGCCCACCGCCGCGGAGCACGGCGTAGGAGACCCTGGGGCCCCGGTGCCGGAGCCCCATGACCCCGTAGCGTGCGTACACGTGGGCAGGCTGGTCCTCCTCGTAGAAGTAGGCCAGGAGGACTCCCATACCCTGCCCTCACCTCCTGCCCTCTGTGAACACCTTCTCCAGCCTCTCCACGTCGAGCGGGAACGGGTAGGAGCCGCCGAAGCAGCCGAGGCAGAGCCGGCGGCCCACGGCCTCCTCCAGCCCGCGGAGGCCGAGGTAGAGGAGGCTGTCCACACCGAGGAGCCTGGCCACCTCGTCCACGCTCCTCCCGTGGGCTACCAGCTCGCGGCGGCTAGGCATGTCTATGCCCAGGAAGCAGGGCATCACCACGGGGGGAGAGGCTACGCGGAGGTGCACCTCCCTCGCGCCGGCCGCGCGGAGGGTGGCGGCTATCCTCCTGCCGGTCGAGCCCCTGACAACACTGTCGTCGATGAGGATTATCCTCTTGCCCCAGGCGGCGGAGCGTATCGGGTTAAACTTCCTCCGGAGCCTCCCGTCCCTCTCCCTCGGCGGGGCTATGAAGGCGCGGCCGGCGTACCTGTTCCTGTAGAGCACCTCCACCAGGGGGATGCCCCGCTCCAGCGCGTAGCCTATCGCCGCGCTCCTCCCGCTGTCGGGCACCGGGGCCACCAGGTCTGCCTCCACGGTGTCGCTCCGGGCGAGCCTGCGGCCCATCTCCACCCGGGCGGCGTGGGCCTCCACGCCCTCGAAGACGCTGTCCGGGCGGAGGAAGTAGACGTACTCGAACGCGCAGGGCCTGGGCTCGTGGGAGGGGGCGAGACGGGTCTCGACACAGTCCTTGGGGCTCCCGTTGCAGTATAGGAGGCCTCCGGCCGGCAGCTCCCTCCAGGCCAGCCCCATGGTGTCGAGCGCGGCTGTCTCGCTGGCTACAGCGGCGTAGCCGTCGCCGAGGGCGTAGGCCAGCGGCCGGACCCCATAGGGGTCCCTCGCCGCCGCCAGCTCGCCCCTCGAGCTCAGGGCGACCATGCTGTAGGCGCCGCGGAGCAGCCGTGCCGCCTCACGGAGCGCGTCGGCCAGGCTGCCGTGCTCCAGGTAGAGGGCCTCCACAAGGTCTGCCACGAGCTGGGCGTCCCAGCTGTAGCGGCGGCCGAGCAGCTCGCCGCCCAGCTCACGGTAGTTCACAATGTTGCCGTTGAACGCCACGTAGACCAGGCCCCGGGCGCCCGCCACGGGCTGGAAAAGCTCGCCGCCGTAGAGGCTGCTGGTGCTGTACCTCACGTGCCCTATCGCTGCCCACGCCCTCGAGGCCTCGGGCGGCAGCTTCACCGCCTCCTCCACCAGCCCGCCGCCGCCGGCGAGGCCGATGCGGCCGCCCGCGAGGAACGCCACGCCTGCCGCCTCCTGGCCCCGGTGCTGGAGCTCCAGCAGCAGCTCGTAGACCGCCCCGGCGGCCCCCTCCCCCATCCACGCCGCCACGCCGCACAAGGGCCCCTGCTCACCCCCGGGCTAGGCTCCTCTCGAGAGCAATCTCGTAGGCCTCGCGTAGCCCCTCCAGCGGGAGCCTGGATACCAGTCTCCCCGAGGACAGTAGCTCCACATAGTCACCGCCGGTCTCGCCCACCGGGCGGGCCCAGACCCCGAGCCTCCTCGCCTCCTCGAGCACCTCCCCCAGGCTCTCACGGGGCACCTCGAGGAGGTAACGGCCGGGGGTCTCGGAGAACCCTGCCTCGAGGAGGCTGCTGCACCGGGGGCAGAGCGCCCCGAGGTCTATGCTGGCCCCGGCGCCGCCGGCGACGGCCATCTTGGCTGCGGCGGCGGCCGCGCCCCCGAGCCCCACCGAGTGGGAGGCGGTGACTAGCCCCCTCTCGACGAGCCTCCTCACAAGCTGCGCCGCGGCCTTCTCCTCGCCGGGCCTGGGCTCCGGCGGGGCGCCCGCGGGCTCGCCCAGGAGGATCTCGGCCGCCTCGCTAGCGCCCAGCTCGGGCCTGGTCTCCCCCACCGCCACGAGGACGGCGTCGCCCTGGAGCGCCAGTCCCGTGGCGCGGCCGGCGTCGGCGATCCTGCCGACGACGAGGACGGTGGCCACCGGGTCCACCATGTGGCCCCTCTCGTCCTCGTTGTAGAGGCTTACGTTGCCCCCTATGAAGGGTATCCCCAGGCCCCTGGCCATCCAGGCGAGGCCGTCAACCATCCTCTCGAAGTACCAGAACTGCCTCGGCTTCTCAGGGTTCCCGGCGTTGATGTTGTCGAGCGCCGCCAGCGGCTCCCCGCCCACCGCGGCCACGCTGCGGTAGGCCTCCGCGAGGCTGAGGGCGGCGCCGCGGAACGGGTCCTGCCTCGTATACCTCGGGTTCCCTGCCAGCGCCGCCACGACGCCCCTGGCCGTGCCGTCCTGCAGCCAGAGGACCGCGGCATCCCCATGGCCCGGCGGGAGCCTGGTGCGGCCCTGGACGCCCCAGTCGTACTGCTCATAGACCCAGGCCTTGGAGGCCGCCCTGGGGCTGGAGAGGATCCTCTCGAGCAGCCGGCCCAGCTCCTCCTCCGCCACGCTGAGCCCGGGCAGCGGCCCGGGGGGCTGGGGCTGCTCCGAGCGCCTCTCCACCGGCGGGGCCTCGGCCGCCAGCTCCACGGGAAGGTCCACCACTGTCCTGCCCCTGTAGACCGCCCGGAGCCTGCCCGTGTCGTCGAAGTAGCCTATCACGCTCGCCTCGACCCCGTAGCGGTCGAGGATACGGAGCAGCTCGCCCAGCCTACCCTTCTCCGGCACCAGGAGCATGCGCTCCTGGCTCTCCGAGACCAGTATCTCAGCGGGGTCCATATCCGGCTCCCGGAGGTGGACCCTGTCGAGGTGCACGACGGCGCCGACCCGGCTGGAGGCCGCGGTCTCGGCCACCGCTGTGGCCAGCCCGCCGCCGCCCAGGTCCTTTACGTGGCGGAGGAGGCGGCGCTCGAAGGCCTCGGAGAGCGCGTCTATGAGGAGCTTCTCGAGGAACGGGTTCCCCACCTGCACCGCCGCTATGTCCTCCTCCCTCTCGCCCAGCGGGCGGCTGGCGAAGCTGCTCCCGAGCATCCCGTCCCTCCCGGTGGAGTTCCCCGCCAGCACCATGACGTCGCCAGGCTCCACCCTGCCGGGGAGGATGGCGTCGGGCCTGGCCACGCCCAGGCAGGCCACGTTGACCAGCGGCTGCCTCTCGTAGCTCGGGTGGAACCACGTCCGCCCGGCCACGGTGGGGACTCCTATCCTGTTCCCGTAGTCGCTTATCCCCCGGACTATGCCCCTGGCGAGCCACCTGGAGACGGGGGTGCGGAGGCTCCCGAGGTAGAGGGCGTCGAGCAGCGCTATGGGCCTGGCCCCGAGGCTGAGCACGTCCCTGACGATGCCCCCCACGCCGGTGGCCGCCCCGTTGTAGGGGTCCACAGCGGATGGGTGGTTGTGGCTCTCTATCCTGGCTACCAGGGCCACGTCGTCGAAGAGCTTGACCGCGCCGGCGTCCCTGCCGGGCCCGACCAGCACCCAGGGGGCCTCCGTGGGGAGCCTCCTCAGCAGCCTCTTGGTGCTCTTATAGCTGCAGTGCTCGCTCCAGGTGGCCTCGAAGAGGGCTAGCTCCTCCCTGGTGGGCTCCCTGCCGAGCCTGCGCCGTATCTCCTCCAGCTCCTCCCGCGTCAGCGGCATCACCAGCCCCTCCGCAGCGCTGCCCCGATGGACTCGAAGAGGACGCGGCCGCCGGTTCCCCGGCCCCTGGGCGTCTGGAGGGGGTGGGCGGCCCTCTCCGGGTGCGGCATTAGGCCCAGCACCGCCCCGTCCTGGCTACCCAGCCCCGCGATGTTGGCGACGCTGCCGTTGGGGTTCTCGAGGTACTCCAGCCAGGGCCTATCCCTCAGCAGGGAGCCGGGGTCTGGGTGGTAGTAGCGGCCCTCCGCATGGGCTATAGGCATCTCCAGCACCATCCCCTCCTCGGCCGCGAGGAGCCAGGGCCCCCGCGGCGCGTGGACCCGGACACGCGTCCAGCGGGCGATGAAGCGGCCGCTCTCGTTGGGGAGGAGCGCGCCGGGGAGTATGCCGGCCTCGACGAGCACCTGGAAGCCGTTGCATATGCCGAGTATGGGGGAGCCGGCCGCCGCGGCCTCCCGGAGCTGCTCGGCTGCTGGGCTCCAGGAGGCGAGTAGCCCGGCGCGGCCGTAGTCGCCGTAGCTGAAGCCCCCGGGCACCACGGTGGCGTCCCAGCTCCTCCAACTGTACTCGGTGTGCCAGACCACGTGGGCCTCCACGCCGGCTACCTCGCGGAGCATGTAGGCGGTCTCCTCGTCGCAGTTGGTGCCGGGGAACTTCACCACCGCGACCCTAGGCAAGGGGGATCACCAGGAGGCTGTGGACGGCGGGGTTGTAGAGCCGGGTCTCCCTGGCCATCTCCTCTACGAGCCGGGCCGCCTCCTCCCTTGACCCGGCCTCGACCTCGAAGACGAAGGCCTTCCCGGCCCTGGCGCCGAGGATCCACGTGTAGCCGAGCCTCCTCAGCTCCCCGGCCAGGGTCTCGCCCTCCGGGTCCCGGGCGGAGGGCTTATAGGACACCATTACCAGCACGCGGTGCCTCGCCAAGGCCTCCTCACTCCCCGCAGAGCCTCTCCGGGGCCCCGGCCAGCCTGGCCAGCTCCCTGTACGCCTCCACCAGCTCCTCCACGCTACCTCCCCGGCGGTAGAGCTCTTTGTCCAGGTGCCTGCCCTCGGCGTCGACGAGCCTCATCGTGTCGCCCGACACCTCGTCGACCACCACGAAGCCCCTCGGGGTCCTCGCCACCTCTATCTTGAAGTCTATGAGCCGGAGCCCCCTCCGCCTCCAGAAGGATTCGAGAACCGCGTCCACCCGGAGGGCGAGGCTCCGGAGCGCGTCCAGCTCGCTCCAGGAGAGGAGCCCCGCCTCCACCACGTCCTCCGGGAGCAGGAGGGGGTCGCCCCTCTCATCGTCCTTGAGGTGCAGCTCCACCAGCGGCCTAGAGAGCCGGGCCATGGGCTTGAGGAAGGGCATGCGCCTGACCATGGAGCCGTAGGCGTAGTTACGCACTATCACCTCGAGGGGGGCCACCTCGTGCCTCTCCACGAGGATCCGGGAGCCGCCCATGTAGCAGATGTAGTGGGTGCGCACCCCGTGCTCCTCGAGGAGCTCGAACATCCTGGCCGAGAGCCGGGCCGCGGCCTCCCCCTTGCCCGGCGCCGGGTCCCTCCTCCTCCCGTCGAACGCCGTGACCCCATCCTTGAACTCCATGACCGCCCTTCCGTCGCCGGCGTCTAGGACTCGCTTAGCCTTCCCCTCGTAGAGGAGCCGCCCGGGCCTCAGCGTAACCCCCATGATTGGGACTTGGCCGAGTAAGGGGTCTAAAAGCATTCCAGGATGAGGGAACCCCTCGCCTCTACTTGGCCAAGTATAGAGGATGGAGACTCGCGCTAGTCGCCCGGGGGCTCCGCCGCAGCCACCCTGTCTCCACCGCCACGTCCCCGGCCTTCCCCAGCCGGCCCCGTGGAGCCGCGCGTAGTAGACGTAGGCGGCGTCGTAGACAGTGAGCCCCAGCTCGCCGGCGAACCTCTCCACGGCCTCCACGTCGCCGGGCTTTATCCTCAGCAGGGTGAGGCTCTCAGCGAGCACGGCAAGCGCCCGGGCCAGCGCGCCGCGCCTCCACGAGGGCAGCGTTAGCGGCCTCGTAGAGGGCCAGATCCAGTATGGCGGCCTCCTCGCGGAGTATCCTCTCCGCAGCCCTCTCCACGCCACTCTCCTGCGCCATCTTCGCCAGCGGGTAGAGTGCCGAGGCGTCGAGTGTGATCAAGCCGGGCTCCTCCCCTAGGGGAGGCCTTCACCGCCTCAACCCGGTCGCCCGGCTCGAGGCCTCCGCCGGCCTCGGCGGCCCCGCGGAGGGCTTCGGCGAGCCTACGCCTCCTCTCCTCCTCCACCGCGCGGCGGATAGCCTCCACCACCCTGATGTCGATGCCCAGCCTCTCAGCCTCCTCCTTCAGCTCCCTGGGCACCCGGACGGAGACTACGGCGGTAGACACGGGGCCCCGTGTATACAGGGTGGGGGTGTATACAGGCTGTTAAGGCCTGCCGCCCGGCCCTACAGCCTCCCGCCGCTGCTGCCCCGCGGCCGGCATAATCCCCCGTGGAGGACCCTGGAGGCGGGTGCCGCCGAGGCCTTGCACAGGGTGCTGGGCAGGACCGGGCTGAGGGTCTCCAGGGTCGGGCTGGGCCTCTGGCAGGCCAGGTCGAGGCTCTGGGGCTCCCCTGGGGAGGGGCTGCGGGGCGCCCGGGAGGCGGTGAGGGGCCTGGCGGGCTACATAGGGGTCTCCAACTACCCCCAGCCCCTCCTCGAGAAGGCTATGCTCTGCACGCGGCGCCACGAGATAGCTGTGAACCAGGTCCACTACAGCCTCGGCTGCCGGGTGGCCGAGAACAGGCTGAAGCCCTTCATGGAGAGCCGGGGGTGGCTCTGCAGGCCTGGAGCCCCCTCGACAAGGGCGCGCTCGCGGGCAGGACCCGGGCCGACAACCCGGCCCGCCGCATGGACCCCGTGTTCAAGACCGTGGCGGGGGACAGGGTGCTCCAGGAGACGCTGGCGAGGGTGGCGGAGAGGCTCGGCACCAGCAGGGCCGTGGTGGCCCTCGCCTGGCTCGTGGCGAAGGGCGCCTTCCCCCTGGTGGGGGCTAGGAGGAGGAGCCACGCCGAGTCGGCCGCGGAGGCGGCCCGCCTAGACCTCCCCGGCTGGGCAGTCGGGGAGCTCGACAGGGCTAGCGGGCGGTACCGGAGCCTATGGGGCAGGTGCTGCAGCGAGCTGTCCTGGAGCCGCGTCCTCCCTGGGCTCCTCCAGGCCCTAGTCTTCAAGTACATACTCCGAGGCATATAGCCGGCCAGTCTTGCAGCAGCCGGGATGGGCACATAGATGATGCCCCTGGCCCCCGCCCTCCTCCCGGGGAAGGCCGGAGCCGAGGCCGGGCAGACGGGTAGAAAACTAGGGAGAGGCTACCCGCCCTTCTGCTCCTCGAACTTCTTCTTCAGCTCTAGGAGGCAGGCGCCAAGATGCTTAGCCATAGCTATCAGCAGGCCTATGCCATGCTGCACCTCCGGGTCGCGGAGCGCCCCCATGAGGCCTAGCAGCCCAAGAGGTTTGACCTCACTGGGCTTCAGCGATGCCATGGACTTCATGGTGCAGCTTGTTATCCCCTCAACGTTCAGCTTGGCTGAGACGACCTCCTCGGGCTCCAGGCTATTGATGCCCCGCGTGGCGCCATGCGTGAGGGCGAGCAAGCGGTAGAGCGTCGGATCGCGGCTGAGTATGGTAAACAGCTCATTGCTCTTCTCGGCTATGAACTTCAGCATATCCAGCATACCGCTTTTCTTGAGGTAGACAAGGGCCTCTATGATGTCCTCGAGAGCCTTCATACTCTCCTCGTCGAACTTGAGGGCCTCCTCTATAGTGCCCCTCTTCTCCCCAGCCTGGGAGGCCATAGTGCACCACCCGAGCCGGCTGCTACTTCATTGCGGCTATCCATGACTTGTAGAAAGCCTCCTTTACTATACGGAGCAGGGGGTTTGTGGCGGCTATATACCTGGCAGCCTTCCACTGGTCACTCTTCTCATCATATTTCATGTCGAACGCTATCATTATGCCTGAGGTCGCGCCGAAGTATCCGACAACCATGGTGCCCCTGGCGAACTCGGCCACCGGGTAGCCGCCGGTTATCTCGCTGATTATCTGGTCGGCTGCGTAGTCGGCTGCAAGATGCACCGGCACGCCTGCGCCCGGGAAGCCGAGAGGCGGCATGGAGTGCTCTCCCACCATGAATACGTCGTCGTAGTCTGGGTGGCGGAAGTTCCTGGGCCTCGCCGGCGCCCACCTCGGATCCTGCTTGAGCTGGAAGCCCTCACTCCTGGCCAGGGGCTCCGGAAGCCTACTAGGAGGCACCTTAATCAACAAATCATACCTCTCCTCAACATTCCCCGCACGAACAACACCCCTCTCACCATCAACCTCGACATTACCGTCATGCATTACAACCTCTACCCCTGTCTCCTCCATCTTCTCCATCCATATGCGTAAGGTGTCGAGAACGCTGAGAGGCGGCGGCATCCTCTCCATCTTAGGCATCATCAAGGCCACCTGTGGCTTCACACCACGGTGCTTGAGGCTCTCAGCCAGCGTGGTGGCAAGCTCCATGGGGAACATTGGGCAGCGATGCTCGGCCTCTGGCACTAGTATGACTATCCTCCCGCCCTTGAAGCCCTCCAGGGCCTTCCTCATCTCCAGTGCTCCTTCGAGCGTGTAGCTGTGGTACCCGTAGCGGTCTAGGCCTGGGTAGGCCTCCCAGCCGTAGCGGACCCCGAGGCTCACGACGAGGTAGTCGTAGCCCAGCCTCCCACCCTTCTCAGTCTCAACAGCCCTCTCGCCGGCATCAATCCGGGTAACCCGGTCAACCAGCACCCTGAAGCCAAACCTCCTACCAGCATCAACAATAGAGGCGCGAACCTCATCCGGCACAGCAGCGCCGAGAGCAACATCTCCATAGAGGGGGCGGAAGTCGTGCCAAGGCTCATCAGCCACAACAGTAACCTCGGAGTCAGCATTCATCTTCCTGAGGTATTCGGCGAGCCTGCGGGCGGCGACGTAGCCTCCGGAGCCGCCACCTAGGATGAGGATGCGTTTAGTCACAGCCTAACACCTAGCTACTAGCCCGTTGCGTCATATTGATTGACTGGTAGCGCATTCAAATAAACTTATCCACATTTCTCTCTGCTCTTGCATTAATACATATATATCTTTTAATCCATAAATACCTATAGTATCTCCATGAGGGGTCGCGTGGATAGGGTCTCCAGCGACGCGGGTTCCGGCTGCACCGCCGCCGGCGGTAGGAACCGGGCAGGGGCGGCGGAAGCCCGGCGGAGAGGAGGGTACGGTAGCGCCTGGGGCTCGGCTCCCCGCTTCCGGTCACCGCCTCTCCCGGGCTCCCTCCTTCTAAGCCTCCTCACAGCCCCGGGCGGCGTGCTAGAGGGGTCTCCTCCGCCTCTCCACCTCCGCCAGCGCCTTCTCCGCGTCCTCCACCGCCCAGTCGAGGCCCAGGCGGCGCAGCGTCTCGGGGAGGGGGACGCCGTACTCCTCGTGGTAGCCTCTCCTCCTGTAGAACTCGCGGATCGCCTCCATGAGGTCGCTCCAGTCCAGCGCGGCCTTCTCGCCCTTCAGGGGGCCCTCCCTTATCGGCTCCATCCAGCGCTTGGGCGGCCGGTCGCCCTCCGGCACCCTGCCGGCCAGGGCCGCGTGTATCCTCGCCAGCGCCTCCGTCCTCCAGCCCACGAGCATCAGCTCCTCTATCCCGGCGTCCAGCCCGGTGACGGCGCTGTAGAGGGCCTGCACCTCCCCGGGCCGGTAGGGCACGAAGCTGCAGAGCCCCATGCTATCGAGCAGGGCCTTCCAGTCCCTGTCCCTCAGCATGCTCTCCACAGTCTCCCTGGCAGGGCCCTTGCTCGGCGGCTGATGGGGGCTGGGCCAGCCGCGGAGGTGGCTAGCGCCCACATCCGCGGTTGCGTAGCTCACCACCAGCCCCCTGCGGCCCCTCGGGTCCCAGGCCGCCGCCTCGAGGCCCTTGACGTGGACCGCCCGGTCGCCGCCGCGGCCCAGTATCCTGGAGGCCTTCTCAACGCCCTCTGCCAGCACCGCCCCTATCCCGCGGCGCTCTGCCACGAGGCGGGCCAGCTCGCGCACTGCCTCGGGGTCGCCGTGCCTCGGCTCCCTGGTGAGCCCGGCCAGCTCCTCCCGGGAGACGAGGCCCTCCTCGTAGAGCTCCATGAGCCAGGAGGCTGTCTCGCCGAAGCTTATGCTGTCCAGCCCCAGGCTGTTGATGAGCCACTCGGTGTAGAGCACCTCGTCGGGGTCAACCACCCCGGGGGCGAGGCCCAGCATGGCCAGGTTCTCGTACTCGGGCTTGACCACTATGTGCTCCAGGCCCCTCCTCCTCGGGGAGGCGAGCTTGCTGCACTTGACGGGGCAGCCCCAGCCCCAGAGGATGCCGGCGTACCTCCGGTAGACGCTCCTCGGCGCCTCCCGGGAGAGGATCTCGTCGCCGCTCAGCCTCCTGGCCTCCTCCTCGGGGAGCCAGTTCCTCCTCCAGTGCCAGCCGGGGCACATGCTCAGCCTGCTGCAGACCGAGACGCCGTCGTTGGTGCCGTAGCGGGCCCAGGCCCTGGTGGGCTCGTCGCCGCGTATCCTCTCGTAGACCTCCAGGTAGAGCTTCCTCCACTCCTCGGGCCTGGCTCTGGCGGGCACACTGCTCCCCCAGACGGCCACGGCCTTCAGCCCCATGGAGCCCATTACTGCTCCCAGCCCGCAGCGGCCGGCGGCGCGGAACCCGTCCACGATTATGTTGGCGTAGCGCACCAGCCTCTCCCCCGCGGGCCCTATGGCCGCGACGCTGGCGCCCAGCCTCGTCTCCTTCCTCACGGCCTCAGCTGTCTCCACCGCACCGCTACCCCAGAGGTGGCGGGCGGGCCTCACCTCGACCCCGCCATCCTCTATGTAGAGGTAGACGGGTTCCTCGGCCTTACCGTAGACAACTACCGCGTCGAACCCCGCCATCCGCAGCTTCCCGGCGAACACCTGGCCAGCGTAGCTGTCACAGAGGATGCCGGTCAGCGGGCTCTTGGCCAGGAACCCGGTCTTCGACGCGCCGGGCGCGTGGGTCGCCAGCGCCCCGGCGGCGATGACGAGCCTGTTAGCCGCCGGGTCCAGGGGGTCGGCGCTCGGCGGGATCAGCCTGTAGCCAAGGAGGTAGAGGAGCCCCTTCCCTCCGAGGAACAGCCTGGCCTCGCTCTCGCCCAGCTCCCGCGTCTCAACCCTCCCGCTGGAGAGGTCTATGAACGCTATCCTGCCGGCGTAGCCGGGGACGGGCACGGGCCGGAACACCCGGGGGTGGAGCCCCGGGGCCCCAGGGTAAAGAGGGCCCCATAGCCGGGACGCCTAGAGGCAGCGGGGGCCCCTGGAGAGGGATTCAGCCACCCCTGGCCCGGCGCCCGCGGCTGCCATCAGCCGGCTCCACCTGCTCCAGGCCCGGCTGCACGTCTCCCTAGCCTCTTCGAGGGGCCTAGGCTCCCTCGTGGGGGCCGGGTCGAGGGCTGTTAGGCAGTAGATCTCCGGGGCTATCTTCTCCTGCCACTCCCAGTCGCCCTCCACTACGCCGCGGCCCAGGAGCCTGCGGACCGCCTCCCGGTACCGGGGGTGCACCGGCCTCGGCCGGGCCCTGGCGAGAGGGGTGCCGGGGAGGGGTAGGAAGCTGTGGAGCCGAAGCCTCGCCCCCATGCCGGCCAGACGGTATATGACCTCCACGGTCGCCTCCACCGCCTCCTCGTCCTCGCCGGGGAGCCCGAAGATTATGTCCACCACCGCCTGGAGCCCGTGGCGGTGTATCAGCTCCACGGCTTCGAGCGCCTCCTCCACAGTGTGGCCCCTGCCAACGGCCTTGAGCACCTTGTCGCTGCCGGACTGGAGGCCCACCGACACCCTGCGGTTGGCGGCGTAGCGCTTCACCACGCGGAGAGCCTTAGGGGTGACGTACTCGGGCCTGGTCTCGCTGGGGAAGCTGCCCAGGTAGGGCTCCCCGCCCGCCTCCCTGACGCCGCGGAGCAGCTCCTCCAGCGCCTCCGGGTTCGGCTCGCCGGGCCGCGGCGACATGTAGGCGAAGCCTATGGGGGCTATGAAGCGTATTCTCCTCCTGCCCGCCTCGATGTAGGCCCTCGCCGCCTCCACGGCGCGGCCGGGGCTGCGGAAGCGCACCCTGGACTTGAAGAGCCAGGGGACCTGGCAGAACCTGCAGGAGTAGGGGCAGCCCCTCATTATCTCCAGAGGCGGGTAGAGCTGGTAGCGGCTGCTGTAGGGCCGGTAGTCGTCGAGGTCGACAAGCTCTATCCTCGTGACACGGAAGACGCCCCCGCCCTCCATGTAGGCTATGTTCGGGACCTCGGATATGTCCCGCTCCCCGAGAAAGTGCTCGGCGAGGGCCACGATAGCGTTCTCCCCGTCTCCCACCACGGCGGCGTAGACGCCGAGGCGGAGGAGCTGCCAGTAGGCCCCCTCCGCGTGGGGGCCCCCGGCCACCACTGGGTAGCGGGAGGCGGCCCCGGCGATCTCATCCATCAGCTCGAGGAACACTGGGGTGGAGACCCCGTAGAGCAGCACGGGGCGGTAGCCCTTCTCCTCCAGCCTCCTGGCCAGGGGGACCGGGTCCTCCTCGGCGAAGAAGAGGTCCAGGCCCTGGCCCAGCAGCCCGCTATCCTCCAGCGCCGCGGCCAGGTGGGCGAAGGCGTTGCGGGCCCCGTAGAGCGTCCGGGCCACCAGCGCGACTCTCTCCGGCAAGACCCCCTATACCCCTAGGCCCCTGGGGGCCTCCGACCCCTAGGCCCGGAAGGGGGTCTAGTATTGGAGTGAAGGGATATAATAGATTGGGATTGGGGGAGCCGCCGGGCCAGGAGGAGCGCCGGGGTGGCGTGGCTTGCATAGCTCTAGACGCTTGATGCTAGCGGCCGCATTGGCTGCGATAGTCCTTGCGGCCGCCGTGGCCCTCCTGAGCCTCCGCATGGGGGCTGGGAGCGGCGGGGAGCTCGTCGTATTCACCGCCGGCTCGCTGAGGATCCCCCTGGAGAAGGTGGCGGAGGAGTACAAGAGGCTCCACGGGACGGACGTGATAATAGAGGCTAGCGGCAGCGTGGAGGCGATACGCAAGGTAACCGACCTGGGGAGGAAGGCCGACATCATAGCCGTGGCAGACTACAGGCTTATACCCAGGTTCCTGGTCCCCAGGTACGCGAGCTGGTACATAGCCTTCGCGAGCAACGAGCTGGTACTAGTATACACGAACCACTCCAAGTACCACGAGCTGCTCGAGAAGCACCCGGAGGAGTGGTACGAGATACTCTCGAGGAGCGATGTAAAGTGGGGCTTCTCCGACCCCAACAAGGACCCATGCGGCTACCGGGCGGTGGGCGCGATAGGCCTGGCCTCCCTATACTACCATAACGCATCGATACTAGGGCTGCTCACCAACAACACCAACATAGAGGTTAGGAGGATGGAGAACGGCACGCTGGAGCTGGTAGTCCCCGCGGACCTCGAGGTTAGGAGCGGCAGCAACCTGGTGGTGAGGCCCAAGAGCGTGGACCTCATAGCCCTCCTCGAGGCCGGTGAGCTGGACTACGCCTTCGAGTACCGCAGCGTGGCGGTGCAGCACCACCTCCACTACCTGAGACTCCCCCGGGCAATCAACCTGGGAGACCCCAGGGAGAGCAGCTTCTACAGCAGGGTGGTGGTCAGGATACTCTCGGGGACTGACAAGGAGACGGCAGTGGCCATGGCCCCGATAGTGTACGGCATAACCGTGCTCGATGACGCGCCGCACCACGAGGAGGCGGTAAGGTTCCTGAGGCTCCTGCTCGGCCCCTACGGCAGGAAGGTGTTCGAGGAGGCGGGGCAGCCCTTCCTTGAGAAGCCCCTCGCGTATGGCAGGGTGCCGGAGGAGCTTAGGAGCCTTGTCAGCCTCCAGGGCCAGGAGGGTTGAGAGGCTCCTCCTGGTTTTCGCCGCCTTCTCCTCGCTCGGCATGCTGTTCATACTCGCGCCCCTGGCAGCTCTCCTCGTCAGCGTGGACCCTGGGACATTCGCCAAGGTGTGGCTCCGCGACACCCCCTACGCGCGGCAGGCCTACCCCGCGCTGCTCCGGACCCTCGAGGCCTCCCTAGTATCCTCGACACTGCTGCTGGTAATCGGTATACCCCTGGGCTACCTGCTGGCCCGCAGCGAGTTCCCCGGGAAGAGGCTGGTCGAGGCCCTGGTGGACGTGCCGCTGGTAATCCCCCACGCCGTGGCCGGTATAATGATCCTGCTCGCCTACGGCCGCCGGGGGCTCCTCGGGGGCCTCGCAGCCGCCCTGGGGCTCCAGGTGGAGAACGGCTTCTGGGGCATAGTGGCCAGCATGATGTTCGTGTCCTTCCCGTTGATGGTTGACGTGCTGAAGCTGGGCTACGAGAGGGTCGGCGCCTCCCTGGAGCTCGTAGCCAGGAGCCTGGGGGCAAGCCCCTGGATGGTGTTCAGGAGGGTGACGCTGCCGCTCATACTGCCCCACATCGCCGCGGGCTTCCTCCTGTCATGGGCCAGGGCTATGAGCGAGGTCGGCGCGATACTCATAGTGGCGTACTACCCGAAAACAATAAACGTGCTGATATACGAGTGGTTTAACAACTACGGGCTAAGATACGCTGTAGCCCTCTCAGCCTTCGTAGTGCTCCTCTCCATCGCGGCTTTCACGGCGATAAGGGTGCTGACCCGCCATGATCACGGTGCGTAACCTCCGCGTAGAGCTGGGGGGCTTCACGCTGACCATACCGCGGCTGGAGGTGAGGGAGGGGGAGTACCTGGTGGTAATGGGGGCCAGCGGCGTCGGCAAGACGGTCCTGCTACACGCCCTCGCCGGCTTCATAAAGCCCGCTGAGGGCGAGATACTCGTCGACGGCCGGGACGTCACCAGCCTCCCCCCAGAGGAGAGGGGCTTCGCCTATGTTCCTCAGGATTATGGGCTTTTCCCCCACATGACTGTCTACGAGAACATTGCCTTCGGCCTCCGGGCCCGCCGCTGCCCCGGGGAGGATGTGGACAGGAGGGTGCGGGGGGTCGCCGGGGTCCTCGGGATAGAGCATCTCCTCGACCGCAGGCCCGCGGAGCTGAGCGGCGGCGAGAGGCAGCGCGTGGCGCTCGCCAGAGCCCTCGCAGTAGAGCCCAGGCTACTCCTCCTCGACGAGCCCACGGCCAACATAGACCCGGGCAACCGGGTCAGGGTGAGAGCCTTTATCCGAGAGCTTAGGGAGAAGCTGAGGTTCACAGCAGTACACGTGACCCACGACATAGTGGAGGCCCTGGAGCTGGGGGACTCGATAGCCTGCATGGAGAGGGGGAGGCTGACCGGCAAGTGCAGCGTGGACGAGTTCCTCGAGACGGAGTATGCGAGGCCCTACCTCGAGGAGCTGAAGCCGCTGCTGAAGCGCCTCGGCTACGCGTGACAGGAACCCGGGGGGGGCGAGGAAGGCCCGCAACGGCTGCTGCTCCTCGGCCCTGGGAGGGCTAGCCCTGCTCCCCCACCGCCCGGAGCGCCGCCCGGTAGGCCGCCTGGAGCGCTGCTGGCGGGTAACCGGGCCTCACCAGCTCCTCCCAGGGCCTCGGGCCCTTCCCGGAGGTGTAGGCGTCGAGGCTCACCCCTAGCCTCCTCGCCGCCGTCCATAGCTGGCCCAGCCTGCCGCCCAGCCGGGCCCACTCGGCCAGCAGCTCCGCCACCCTCTCGTCGCCCCTCGCCACCACCGCCTGGGCGTAGGCGTAGCGGTAGCTGAGAGCATCTACGCTGAGCACCTTGCTCTGGGCACGGCGGAGGATCCTAACCCTCCTCTCGTAGACCCTCCGGTCTATGAGGGGGTGGCGCTGGAGGGGCGTCCAGGGCTTCGGGACCAGGGGGTTCACGCTGACCCGTATCGCCTCCCTGGCGGGGGGCGCGCGGCGGCTCAGCCTCCGGAGCGCCTCGGCGTAGGCCTCCACGTCCCCGTCGCTCTCGCCGGGGAGGCCGAGCATGAGGTATAGCTTGACGTGCATCCTCCGGCGCCAGGCCAGCTCGGCGATCTCCTCGACCCTCTCCAGGGGTATACACTTGCCTATGCCGCGGCACAGCCTAGGGCTGAGCGTCTCCGGGGCCACAGTCACCACCCTCTGCCCGGCCCTGCTCATCAGCTCCACCCTGTCCTCGGTGAGCTGGTCGGCCCTCAGGCTGCCTATCGAGGCCTCCAGCCCCTCCCCGACGACCCACTCGAGGAGCCTGTCCGCACCCGGGTGGTCGAAGAAGCTGAGGGAGTAGAAGGCCACCCCGTTGACCTTGTTGGCCTCCACGCCCTCCTCTACGAGGCTCCTTATCCTCGCGGTGCTCCGGTGCCTGGCCGGGAGCAGGAAGTGGGCCTCCATGCAGAACCTGCACATGTGGGGGCAGCCCCTGCTGGCCTCGACCATGTAGGCCTCTCCCCAGGGCTCCCCGCTGCCGGGGACGCGGAACTGGATGGTCGTGTGGAAGGCCTCGTCCAGGCTGGCGACCACGGCCTTGTGGACGGGGCTGCTGCAGCCGGGGGCCAGGAAGCCAGTGCTGCAGGCCAGCTCCTCGGCGCCGCCTGGGCCCCCGCCGTGGAGGGCATCGAGGAGCCTCGGCACCGTCTCCTCTGCTTCCCCGACCAGCACCAGGTCGGCGAGGCCGAGCGCCACGGCAGGGTTCATGCTGGGGACGGGGCCGCCCACCGCGACCAGCGGGCCCCTCCCGCCCCTCCTGCGGCGGAGCGGCTCAATGCCGGCGGCCAGGAGGATGCGGGCGAGGGTGACGTAGTCTAGCTCGTAGCTCACGGGGGCGAGTATGAGGTCGAAGCTGGAGAGGGGGGAGCCGGTCTCGAGGCTCCTGGGGGGAGGCTCCTCCCCGGCCGTCGAAGCCGCCACGAACCTCTCGGCTACAGCGTAGTCGAGGCTGTTGATCATGTAGTAGAGGTTCTGGTAGGCCAGGCTGGCCACCGCAGCGCTGTAGACGGATGGGTAGACCAGGGCCACCCGGAGGCAGCCCCGGCACCGCTTCACCACTACACCGTGCTCCCTCAGCCGCTCCGGGCCTCCTGGCACCGCCGCTGCAGCCCTGCCCGTGGCCCCGCCGCCGGGACGCGAATATACCGTGGCCCCGGGGCCTCTACCGCCCCGTCGCCGGCGCGAGGGGGCACAGCGGGTCCGGGGCCGGGAGGCGGCCCCAGCGGAGCATTGCCCTAGCGTAGCAGCCCCCGCGGCAGCGGGGGCGAGGGGGCAACCCCTACACTCCCTGGGCACGCTGTGGGTGAGCTTGTTCAGTGGGTGGCTCTGCAGCTTCTCCCAGGCCCTCCGGAGCCCCTCCTTCGCCGCGTCAGCCACCACTACGCCCAACACGTCGCAGAGCACAACCTTGCCCGACGGCGTTATATCCATGACGGCCCAGTCCCTGCAGTTGCTGGCCCTCAGGTGCTTGGCCCAGGGCAGGGCCTCGACGAAGGGGGCGCACCAGGCCGAGACCGTTACGCCGAGCCTCTCGGCTGCCTCCTCCGCGCCGCGGAGGGCCTCAAGGAGCTCCCTTGAGGAGATGTAGCTGCGGGTCTCCACCGCCCTGCCCGAGGGCATCGCCGGGATGATGGAGACGCTTGCAGCCCCCAGCCCAACCGCCGTCTCGACGGCCTCGCCCACCCTCCTGTAGTTGAGCCGGGAGACCGGGATGTTGACGTGGAAGCCCAGGCCGTGGCGCCGGGCCGCCCCCAGGCCCTGAGGAACCTCTCCCAGCTCCCCGGGCCCTTCGCCGCCTCGTAGACCTCCCTGGGCCCGTCGAGGCTGGTGTAGAGGAGCACCCCGAGCCTCGCCAGCTCCCCCGCAACGCCGTCGCGGAGGAGAGCCATGTTCGTGAAGAGGCTCGCCTCTATGCCCGAGTCGACCGCCGCCGCCAGGAGCTCCAGTATGTCGCCGCGGAGGAGGGGCTCGCCCCCAGTGAGGTTGATATGCGCGACCCCCAGCTCGGCCGCCTCCCCCACCAGGCGGAGCGCCTCCCCGGTGGAGAGCGGCCTCTCACCGAGGTAGCGGGCGGCGTAGCAGTAAGGGCAGCGGAGGTTGCAGGCGGCAGTCACTATCCAGACTATCCACTCCGGCCCCTCGCAGCCCAAGACCCGTCCAGCCCATCCAGCTCGGGGCGGCTGGCCCCCTCTTCTACCCCCAGCCTCCCCGGGGGGCCGCGGGGCCATCGCGTTACAAAAATTATAAATATAAAAAGGAGCGCCCCTGGAGCGCCCGCGGAGGGGCGGGGAGGAGGCCCGTTAGGGGGCCTCCTCCCTGGCGCCGCCCCGCACCCCCTCTACTGCTGCTGGCCCTCACTCTCCTTGGACCGCTTGGACCTCTTCTTCTTCTGGGCCATGTAGGCCACCTCCCTCAGTCTTAGCGTGTGGGAGGGGGAGGGGGGTCCAGGCTATCTAGTGTTCACTTAATCACGCATGCCCGGAAAGGGATATCTACCCCCGCATGGGGCCGCCGGCGCCCACCCCCCGCCCGGCGCGGCGGGGCTAGATGACGAGCCTCTCCTCCTCCACTCTCCTGCTCCTGGTGCCTAGTATGCTCGCGTCCACCTCCTCTCCGCCGTAGAGCGCCGCCCTCTTCTTGCCCAGGGCTAGGGAGGCAGCTATCCTGCCGACCGCGTCGGCCTTCATTATCCCGCTGCCGCTTGTGCCGGCCGCCGCCACGAGCCCGGGCTCGGACAGCACGACGGGTTGCCCGTCTATGGAGATGTCGTAGAACCCCGCCCAGGCCGAGGAGGGCCGCGCGTTCTCGAAGGCCGGGAGGTAGTTGTGGAGCACCGGGTAGATGCCGTACTCGTAGAAGTGCTCCTCGGGCTGGGGGTCGGGCTCCCAGGAGAAGGGCCTGCCCAGGTGGTCGGAGGCCCCAACCCAGAAGGCGTTGTCCTCGGGGGCGGGGCGGATGTAGACGCCTTTCGGCAGGAGGATGAAGGGGGCGAGCCCGAGGCTGTTGAAGCCCTCGGCGTGGAGCAGCCTCCGCAGCTCCGGCCGGTCGGCGCGTATGACGAAGACCTGCCTCTTCTTCGGCTTCGCGTGTATATCCACGCCCACAGGGTCGAGGAGGAAGGGGGTCTCAGCACCCCCGGCCACTATGGTTACGTCGGCCCTTATCTCGCCCCTCGACGTGGCCGCGCCCACCACCCGGGCCTTCTGCCAGGGGAGGGGCTCGCCGGGGACCCCCAGGGGCTGCTCCGGCTCCACCAGTATCTTCTCCACCCTGGTGTTGTAGAGGGCCTCAACGCCCATCTCCCCTATCCTCCTGCTGTAGTACTCCACCAGCCTCTCGGGCCTGATTATGCCCGCGTTCTCGGCCAGCACGCCCACGTCTATGCCGGGGAGCTGCATCAGCTCCGCCTCCTCGCCGCCCGGCCTCGTCCTGAGGCCCAGCAGTTCCTCTAGCTCCTCGGGGCTGTAGACCCGGTAGCCCAGGCCGCGGCGCCGCAGCTCCTCGAGGACCGGCGCGAGGGCCTGGTGCTGCTCCTCCGTGAGGAGGAAGAGGTAGCCCGTGAACCTCATCCCTAGGTCGAAGCCCTCCCTCTCCTGCACCTCCCTGTAGAAGGCTATGCTGCTAGCCGCCAGCGCCATATTGGTCCTGGATGTGAAGAACGCGCGGAAGGCGGCGGCGCTCCTGCCCGTGTCGCCGTGGCCGGGGCCGGGGTGCTTCTCCACCAGGAGGACCCGGCAGCTGGGGCACAGCCTCTTGACGTGGAAGGCGGAGGAGAGCCCGATTATCCCTGCCCCAACTACGAGCACGTCCACCCTGGTCATAGCAGTGCATCCCGCGCCCCTTCTACGGCCCCTCACCCATGCTGTGGGCCGGCGGGGGGAGCCTACGGGGGGTGGTCTACCAGTGGGCCAGCTATAAATATCGAGCATGGTGCCGCCCAAGCCCCGGGGCGTGGAGCAGGCCTTGCCTACAACACCGCAGGGCGGCGGCTTCCTAGAGGCGCTGCGGAGGACCGTGGAGATACGCTTCCACGGCCGCGGCGGCCAGGGGGCGGTGACGGCCGCCTCCATACTCGTGAGGGCGGTGCAGCTGGAGGGCAAGTGGGGCCAGGCTATCCCCAGCTTCGGCGCCGAGAGGAGGGGCGCCCACGTCCTAGCCTTCGCCCGGGTGGCCGACCGGCCGGTGCCGGTCCACAGCATGGTGCGGAGGCCCCACGTGGTAGTGGTGCTCGACCCCTGGCTCCTCGAGACCGAGAGGGAGAAGGTTCTGGAGGGCATGAGGCCTGGGGCCACGGTGGTGGCCAACCTGCCCAAGCCCGTGGACCTCGGCGTCGAGGGGCTCCGGCTCTACTGGGTCAACGCCACGAGGATAGCGGAGGAGCTGGGCCTCGTGGTGGCGGGCTGGCCGGTGGTGAACACGGCCATGCTGGGCGCACTGGCCAGGGCCACCGGCATAGTGTCGATAGACTCGGTGGCCAGGGCCATCCGGGAGCACTGGAGCGGCAGGCCCCGGGTGGCGGATCTCAACGCCGAGGCCGCCAGGCGCGCCTACATGGAGACCGGGGAGGCGGTCCAGAGGCCCGTGGAGGTGGCCGGGCTGTGACCGCGGAGGCCTCGGGGACCCGGAGGCCGGGGGAGGTGGCTGCCGTTGACCCGGCGGGCCACGCGCTCCCCATAGCGGTGGCTGGGCGTGGCTCGGCCGGGCGCACCGGGTCCTGGAGGGTCAAGCGCCCCGTCCTCCGCCCTGAGAAGTGCACCGGCTGCTACCTCTGCTGGATCTACTGCCCCGAGGATGTGATAGACATGAGGGAGGGCGCGGGCCCTAGGGGCCAGGCGATACCGGTGATAGAGTACGACTATTGTAAGGGCTGCGGCGTCTGCGCCATGGCCTGCCCCACCCACGCTCTCGAGATGGTTGACGAGGAGGAGTTCCTCCAGCGCGAGGGGTGAGGCCCGTGCCCGTGGTCACGAGTCTCCGCGGGAACGAGGCGGTCGCGTACGCGGCCAAGCTGGCCCGCGTCGAGGTGGTGGCGGCCTACCCCATAACCCCCCAGACCATAATCGTCGAGAAGATCGACGAGCTTATCTCCAGCGGCGAGATGGACGCCGACTTCATCGATGTCGAGAGCGAGCACAGCGCCCTCGCCGCCGCCTACGGCGCCGCCGCGGGGGGCGTCAGGGCGTTCACCGCCACCAGCAGCCACGGGCTAGCCTACATGTATGAGATGCTCTGGTGGACGGCCGGCAGCAGGATCCCCCTGGTAATGGCCGTGGTTACCAGGGCCATCGGGCCGCCCTGGAACATTCACGTGGAGCACGCTGACATAATGAGCACTAGGGACACGGGCTGGCTGATCTCAATGGCCGAGAACAACCAGGAGGCCCTAGACCTGACGATAATGATGTTCCGGGTGACCGAGGACCCGAGGGTGTATCTTCCCGGGATAGTCGGGCTGGACGGCTTCATACTCAGCCACACCGTGGAGCCAGTGGAGCTGCCCGACCAGGAGACCGTGGATGAGTTCCTCCCGCCCCGCCGCCAGCCCTACGTGATACAGCCCCGGGAGAAGATCGCGATGGGCAACCTTGTGCCCGACGAGTACTTCGAGGAGCTGAGGATGGACATGCACCGGAGCATGGCCAGGGCCAGGGAGGTGATAAGGGAGGCCGGCCGGGAGTACGGGAAGCTGACGGGGAGGAGCTACGAGAGCCTCATAGACTGCTACCGTTGCAGCGACGCCGACGTGCTGGTGGCCGGCATAGGCTCGTGGATGGGCGACGCGAAGATAGCTGCCGACATGCTTAGGGAGAAGGGGATACGCGCCGGGGTGCTGAGGCTGCGGTGGATCCGGCCCTTCCCCTGGGAGGAGGTCCGCGAGGCAGCCATAGGCAAGAAGCTCGTGGCCGTGATGGATAGGAGCATCTCCTTCGGCCACGCCGGGCCGCTGTTCCTGGAGCTGAGCAGCGCCCTGGAGGCGAGGCCTAGCATGGTAGGGGTGCCGGCCGGGATAGGCGGCGTCGATATCTCCTACGAGGACATAGCATCTATAGTGGAGCATGCTTACAGCCTGGTGGAGGAGGAGGGCCGCGTCTACATACCCGCCTACTGGTACCACCTCGGCAAGTTCCACCCCATGCCCCCGCTCGAGCACCCCGTGAGGGGGGAGAAGCTGCGGGAGGCCCGGAGGTGAGCCCCGGGATGGCTATAAACATACGTAAGCTACCCAAGGAGAAGTACGTTATGCCCGGCAACGCCGCGTGCCCGGGCTGCCCGGAGACCATGGGGTTCAGGTACCTCGGCATGGCGCTCGGCGACAAGGCTGTGGTAGTGATCCCCGCTGGCTGCAGCTCCGTCATACAGGGCATGTGGCCCCGGCAGGGCTGGGGGCTCCCGGTGCTCAACATAGTGTTCGCCGCCGGCGCTTCCGCCGCCAGCGGGCTTGCCAGGGCGCTCCGCCGCAGGGGCGTGGACGCGCAGGTGGTTGTCTGGGCCGGGGACGGCGGCACCGCTGACATAGGCCTCCAGGCCCTCAGCGCCGCCGCGGAGAGGGGCGAGGACATAATCTACATCTGCGTCGACAACGAGGCCTACATGAACACGGGTATCCAGAGGAGCGGGCTCACCCCCTACGGCGCCTGGACCACGACCACCCACCGGGGCAAGAAGGAGTTCAAGAAGCCCATGCCACAGATAGTAGCCGCCCACAGGGTCCCCTACGTGGCTACCGCAAGCGTGGGCTACCCCTGGGACTTCATAGCGAAGCTGCGCAAAGCCGCCAGCATAAGAGGGTTCAAGTACATCCACCTCCACGCCCCCTGCCCTGTGGGCTGGAGGTTCGACTCAAGCCTGACCGCGAGGATAGCCCAGCTGGCGGTCGAGACGGGGATGTGGATACTCTACGAGTACGAGAACGGCCGGCTGAGGCTCAACCCGCCGAGCAACAGGCTGCTAGACCCCTCGAAGAGGAAGCCCGTGGAGGAGTACCTCAAGCTCCAGGGCAGGTTCCGCCACCTGACCGAAGAGGACATCAAGAAGATCTACGAGGAGATAGAGGCCAACTGGCGCGAGATAAGGGCGATGCTCAAGCTCCAGGAGCTGGAGGAGCAGGACAAGCTCTAGCACTAGGCGCCTAGAGCATCGGGAGAACGCCTCACCCTTTTCCACGCGCCCCCACGCTCTCCCGGGGAGCTCTTGAGCCCCCGCCTTGACGCCAGGGTGCCCTGGCAGCGGCGGCCCGGCGGTGAGGGGCAGCTCCGCTGCGTCGAGGAGGTATGGCCCTGGCAGCCTCGTCCACCAGCACCTGGAGCCCCTCCCCCGCCCCGGGGGCCACATTATTAAGCCTGTTACATGGGTGCACTTCCCTACACCCTCCAGGGCGGAGGGCCCATGGCCGGCGGGATGGCTAGGGCCTATCTCCGCATCTACGGCAGGGTACAGGGCGT